>DITX01000134.1:0-18355 GCA_002422225.1 Gammaproteobacteria bacterium UBA6173 | reverse complement strand
CGCAGGATAGACAGGCACAGTGATTTTACGTCACGAATAGCACCTTGTCCGGCGCAGCGCGGGCACACAATGGCGCTGGTTTCTTCCAGCGATGGGCGCAGACGCTGACGTGACATTTCCAGCAGACCAAAACGTGAAATGCGTCCAACCTGCACACGTGCACGATCCGCTTCCAGCGCATCACGCATACGATTTTCAACTTCTTTCTGGTTCTTGGTGGAGCTCATGTCGATAAAATCGATCACCACCAGACCGCCCATGTCACGCAGACGCAATTGCCGGGCAATTTCATCAGCCGCTTCCAGGTTGGTATTCAGCGCCGTTTCTTCGATATCAGAACCACGTGTGGCACGTGATGAGTTGATGTCGATGGAGATCAATGCTTCTGTAGGGTCGATAACAATCGAGCCGCCTGAGGGTAGTTTGACTTCGCGCTGGAAGGCTGACTCAATCTGCGCTTCGATCTGGAAGCGGTTGAACAGCGGCAGGGATTCGTTATACAGGCGAATGCGTGACTCGTACTGTGGCATGACCTGACGTACAAAATTTAAGGCTTCTTCGTGGGCTTCTTTGGTATCAAGCAGCACTTCGCCGATGTCCTGACGCAGGTAATCACGGATGCAGCGGATGATGACATTGCTTTCCTGATAAATCAGGAAGGGCGCGTTTTTCTTCTCAGAAGCGTCGGTAATCGATGTCCACAGAGACAGCAGATAGTCGAGGTCCCACTGCAGTTCTTCCTGGTTTTTACCGACTCCGGCGGTGCGCACGATGATGCCCATGCCGTCTGGAATGTTCAGGCCGTTGATGGCCTCACGGATTTCTGAGCGCTCATCGCCTTCGATGCGACGCGAAATACCGCCGGCACGCGGGTTGTTTGGCATCAATACCAGGTAACGACCCGCCAAGCTGATAAAGGTGGTCAGAGCAGCGCCTTTGTTGCCGCGCTCCTCTTTTTCAACCTGCACAATGACTTCAGTGCCTTCGGAAACGGATTCTTTGATATTGACACGGCCGCCGTCAGCACCTTTTTTGTTGAAGTATTCCGGGGCGATTTCTTTTAACGGCAAAAAGCCGTGACGCTCTGCGCCAAAATCCACAAACGCGGCTTCCAGGCTGGGTTCTACGCGGGTGATGCGGCCTTTGAAGATACTGGCTTTTTTCTGCACACGGGTGCGGTTTTCGATGTCCAGATCGTACAGCTTCTGGCCATCAACGAGGGCAACACGCAGTTCTTCTTCTTGCGTGGCATTGATCAACATTCTTTTCATGATAGATACGTGTCTCTTTAGAACCAGAGCAGGTATCCAGGATAGCGTTGACTAAAGGTCGGTCAGGAAAACAAAACAAGGGATAGGCAGCACACGCAGCCGTGTACAGAAAGAACAGGAATACAGGTGGCGCGTCGGCGAAAAAACCACAATAGCGCCTGACTCGTTGAGAGATGGGGTCAGATTCAGGTCAGCTGCTGATGTTCAGCGCGGCCCTGTGCGGTGTGTCGTCTGCAATAAATGCGACGTTTATCTTCCCGATTACCCTGCTCACGACGTCTGTTTCAAGTACCAACCGCGACCCTAGGTCTTTGCTGGTCAGTCTTGATTCCTTTGTTCAAATCCATACGCTTGCTTCAAGCGCGTACTGTCCATCCGTTTACTGTCNNTGTCAGTTGCTACGATGTCAGGTTTTGTTTTTGCCTGGCCGTCATTCAGTGCGGCGTAAAAAGGAACACTGTGCTTTTGAGCGTTCACAAAACGAACTGTCTCAAAATAAATCAGTCTGTGTGCCGGCACTGATCGCGGCGGGGTCAGCAATACTGGCTGCCCGTGCGCAAAAATCTTCGTTCCTGGAGTCCTCACAGCAGCACTGAGTGTTGCCGGGCGCTCCGGTTACAGCATTGTTAAAAATTACAGTTAAAAACGTTTGGTCTTGCTATTTGGTATTACTGCTATTGGTACAACAGGCGCATTTGCCTGTTCATACGAATTCATGGTTAGCTGCTTTTTTCAGCCCGCCGACTATAACAGTAAAGCCTTTTTTATTCAAACACCTGCGTTGGATGACATTAACAATGCTGGCAAGGTTTGTTTTAAACAGGGGGCTCGACTAGAATCGCGCCATGTTTAAGCTTCCCCGACTGATATCACCATGATGTACCGTCCACTTGCTGTGTTTATCGGCCTGCGGTTTGTGCGCGCCCGCAAAAAGAATCAGTTGATGTCTTTTGTGACACTGATCTCCATGCTGGGTATTGCCTTGGGCGTGCTGGCGTTGATTGCAGTGTTGTCCGTCATTAATGCTTCAACAAGTACCATGCGCGCTGAAACCTTAAAAACCGTGCCGCATGCCGGTTTGGTGTTGCCAGACGACTCCTTGCCCTGGCAGCAAGCGGTTTCAGTGCTGTCCGGTCAGCCCGGTATTGTGTCGGCAGCCCCTTTTGTCAGTGCCGAAGCGTGGCTGCGTTTTGAGGGTTATGGTGATTTTGTTGAGATCAGGGGTGTTGACGCAAACCTCGAACCTACGGTTTTACAGCAACCTGACGAACACTTAAGAGCCTTGATTGCCCAGCTAGAGCAAGCGCCCGACGGCATCATTCTGGGCACGCGCCTGGCATCACGCTTGGGGATTTTTACGGGTATGTCATTGTCGGCAACACCCTTGGCAAGTCTGCTGACCGGTTCAACGGACGCGGCGCGTAGTTTCCGGGTTGTTGGAATTGCCGATTTTGGTTTCTACGATAATGACAGTATTGCACTGGTCCGACTTGACGCGGCACAAGCCTTGTTTGCGGGCGGGCGCGGGGTGGATGTCGAAATACGCCTGAAAGTGTCTGACATCTTTGATGCACAGGCCATCGCCGCACAGGCAGCCAGTGCCTTACCGGCCGCGGATTATCGGGTAAGCAGCTGGAATGAAACCCGGCGCAGCCTGTTTGATGCCTTGCGCATGGAAAAAATTCTCACTGGTTTTATGCTGCTGATGATTGTCATCATTGGCGCAGTCAACATTGTGGCGACACTGGTGATGGCCGTTGCTGATAAAAGTGCCGATATCGCCATTCTACGTACCATGGGCGCCAGCCGTATGACCGTGATGGCGGTGTTTGTGATTCAGGGGTTTGCTGCCGGCGTGCTTGGCACTGTGCTGGGCGCGCTGGGCGGTATTGTTTTAACCATGAATCTGGCCACTATTACCCGCGGGTTTGAAAACTGGATGAACACACTGCTGGCGCCCGGTGATGTTTACATGATTGCTCACCTGAGCGCGGAGCTGGTGTGGTCCGATGTGATGGTGGTCAGTGCCAGCGCCTTATTAATATCCTTGCTGGCAACCCTGTACCCCGCGTGGCGCGCTGCCCGCATCCAACCTGCGGATGTTTTGCGTTATGAGTGAGTCAAAGCAGATCAACACAAATGCTGCCAACAATATCGACGGAACAGTCATGGAATCTCATCAAAACAGTTTGTCCCATGGCAGCGAAAGCTCCCGCGCCGCAGACTTGATACCTGTCATCAGTTGCCGGCACCTGAGCAAGCGCTATACACAAGGCCCTCAGCAGGTTGATGTCCTGCTCGACGTCAATCTGGATGTGTATCCCGGTGAATGTATTGCCGTGGTGGGCAGTTCCGGCTCGGGCAAAACTACCTTGCTGAATATGTTGGGTGGGCTGGATATGCCTACAGGCGGGCATATTGAGGTGGCGGGTTGTGACCTGGCCAGCATGAATGATCGCGCACGTGCCAGTTTGCGCAATCGCTATTTGGGTTTTGTATACCAGTTTCACCACCTGCTCGGCGAGTTTTCGGCGCTGGAGAATGTGGCCATGCCCTTGTTGATCGGTGGCAGTTCCACAAAAGCGGCCAGTGCCAAGGCAGCGGAACTGCTGGATCAGGTTGGCTTGTCTCATCGCCTGACACACAAGCCCTCGGAGTTGTCCGGTGGCGAGCGCCAGCGTGTTGCGATTGCGCGCGCCCTGGTGAGCTCACCACGCTGTGTATTGATGGACGAACCCACTGGCAATCTCGATCACCGCACTGCACAAGGTATTCATGAGTTGATGCGCTCACTCAACCAGCAACTGGACACCAGCTTTGTGGTGGTCACCCATGATGAACGCTTTGCTGCGACACTGGATCGTGTGCTGGTGCTCAGCAACGGTTGTTTACAGGCAGCTGACGCGTGAACATGGCAAAGCCCAGCACTGGCAATCATTCATTACGCCGGCAGCAGCCGACTTGGCTGGCCGCCCGTATTGCGCTGCGTTATGTCAGTGTTGGCAGACGTAGCCAGCTGGTGAGTTTTATGTCCTTGTTGACCATTGGTGGTCTGGCCTTGAGTGTCACCATCCTGATTGCCGTGTTGTCGGTGATGAATGGTTTTGATCGGGAGGTGCGCGAAAACGTGTTGGGTGTGTTGCCCCATGCCACGGTCTCCACACAGGAACGTCCGCGTTCGGCCAGCTGGCTGGCGTTGGACCAGCGTTTGCAGGCGGTGCCAGGCATCGAGCTGACTGCGCCGGTGTTAACAGCCAATGGCGTGTTGTCAGGGCCGCTCGGCAGTAAAGGCGTGATGGTGAATGGCGTTGATCCGCAACGCGAACAAGACATTTCCCGATTGCCACGGTTTATGCGGGCCGGTTCCCTGCAGGCGCTTGCCGAGCAGCGCTTTCAGATAGTGTTGGGGCAAACCTTAGCAGAGCAAATGGGGGTTGGTCTTGGTGACAGTGTCAGTTTGTATTCCCTGAACGTCTCGATCAATCCGGTAGCACCCTTGCCCGTTCAACGACGATTTACGGTTGCGGGTATTTTCCGGGTCGGCACGCAGGAGCTGGATGAACAACTGGTGATGATTGCCTTGCCTGATGCGCAGGCTTTGTATCGCCAGCCCGACAGTTATGATGGGCTGCGGCTGCGCACCAGTGATGTGTTGGCGGTCAACCAGTTACGCGCCGTTATAGAACAGGAATTGCCACAGGGTTTCTATGTGGAAACCTGGACACAATGGTTCGGCGCTATTTATGAAAATATTCGTTTATCACGCACCATCGTGGGATTTTTGTTGTGGCTGCTGGTAGCGGTTGCCGCCTTCAATCTGGTGGTCAGCCTGGTTATGATCGTGCGCGACAAACGTTCAGATATTGCTATTCTGCGAACCATGGGCGCTTCGCCCGCTATGATTGGCCGGATTTTTGTGCTGCAAGGCTGTCTGATCGGCTTGATGGGCGCTGGACTGGGTCTGGTGCTGGGATCTGTGTTGGCGCTGAACATCAGTGCACTGTATCGCTGGCTGGAAAGCACAACGGGAACACAACTGCTCAGCGCCGACGTCTACCCAGTGGATTTTTTGCCATCACAATTGCTCTGGTCGGACCTGGGCTGGGTTAGTTCAGGTGTATTACTGCTGTGCTTGCTGGCCAGTCTGTATCCTGCCTGGCGTGCGGCGCGCGTCCTGCCCGCCGAGGCCCTGCGCGCCGACTGATGATCAAAAGGGCTGGCATTTTTCCGGCAGCTCACTGGATTCCCCCCTATAAAGCATAAGCAGCTACCGGCGTGCGGTGATGCCATGTCTTGAGTCAGGGTGGAGTCTGAATGCGTTTGCAACTGCTGACCGTTTGTTGCGGCATCGCGCTTCACAGTCGTATGAGCCGTGTGCCGCTGCTGTTGATGGATAACTTTCAGTCTGCCAGTGTGCTGGCCGGTGTGTTATGTGTGACGGCGCTTATGCTCGCCTTCGCGCTGGCTCACGTGCAAGCTCACGTGCGGGCATGGCCCAAGGAAAAACTGTTTGCTCGCTGTTGGGTCGTGCCGGCGCTGCTCAGTTATGGATTGTTGCTGACGGCCGGTTTTTGCTGGGCCATGCTGTTGGCACAGCAGCAGCTCCACCAACGTTTGCCGCTGGCGCTGGAAGGTCAAGACTTCTGGGCAATCGGGCAGGTGGCGAGTCTGGTACGCGGGCAAACCGATGCCGACACTGCGGTGGAGGCTGGTTTTGGCAATCGACGCACCCGCCAATTCGAGTTTGAGCTAGAGTCTGCTTGTCTGCGCCTGAAGCCAGAGCTGTGCGTAGCGGATAAACCATTATTGAAAGGCATGCGTGTCACCCTGAGCGACTACGGCGCTCTGCCGATTCAGGCAGGTCAACGTTGGCAGCTGCGTGTGCGTGTGAACCGGCCTCACAGCTTTTCCAATCCGGGTGTGTATGATTTTGAAGCGGGTCAATTCCAGCGCGGCATCATGGCGCGTGGTTATATTCGAGAGACGTCGTTTAATCAGGCATTGCCACTGGCGCGCTGGAGCATAAATAGCTGGCGAGCGGCGCTGGCCGCTCAGATTGATAACGCGGGTGGGTCGTCAAATCAGCAATTGAATCACCCCGGGCTGCTCAAGGCTTTGGTCATTGGTGACCGCGAGGGTATCAGCGATCAGCAGTGGGCGTTGTTTACCAGTACCGGCACCAATCATCTGGTGGTGATTTCGGGTCTGCATGTCGGCTTTATGGCATTGTGTGCATGGACGCTGATCAATGGTTTGGTGCGAGTGAGCCCCGCGCTGATGCTGGTGCTGCCTGCACAACAGTGGGCGGCAATGGCGGCCATACTGGCAGCGCTTTGTTACAGCGTGATGGCCGGTTTTTCACTGCCTACACAGCGGGCCGTGATCATGATCACGGTGTTTATGGGGAGTCGATTGCTGGGTTTGGCGGTAGCGCGCGCGGATGCGCTGCTGCTGGCCGCGCTACTGGTATTGCTGCTGGATCCGATGGCAGTTACCCAGGCTGGTTTCTGGTTATCCTTTGGCGCGGTTGCCTCGCTGTTTTTTGCGTTTGCAGCGCATGGTCGCTACCGTTTACACGCGTTGTCATGGCGCCACCGCATGAGCAGTGCATGGCAACGCTGGGTTCAGCCACAATGGGTGGTCAGTGTTGGCCTGTTATTGCCTTTGATTGTGTGGACGGGGCAAGTCTCTGTGATTTCGCCGCTGGCCAATGTGCTGGCGATTCCTCTGGTCAGTTTGCTGGTGGTGCCGCTTGCCTTGATCGGATCTATTGCCTTGTTAATCGGGGTACCCGGAGCTGATTTCCTGTTGATCTCGGCCGACAAAGTGCTGGTTATGTTGTTGGGCTTTCTGAGCTGGTTGACCAGTTGGTCACCAGGCAACTGGCGCCCGGTAATGCCGGATTTTGACGTCATGGTACTGATGGCAATTGCCAGCGTGATGTTGTTGGCGCCCCGCGGTCTATTTCCACGCTACCTAGCGTTGCTGTTGTTATTGCCGTTACTGCGTCCGCCAGACCCGGCGCGTCCCGCACCGGGGATCGTGTGGGTGCGCTTTTTGGATGTGGGGCAAGGGTTGGCTGTTGCGGTGCACACCCAAAGGCACACCCTGCTGTTTGATACCGGTCCAACGCTGGGTCCGGATTATGATGCCGGCAAAGCAGTGCTGTTACCGTATTTGCGGTGGAGCCGTGTTGCGCATCTCGATACCGTGATAGTCAGTCATTGGCACGCCGATCACAGTGGAGGACTTCAATCGCTGGCAAGTGAGATACCAATCAACACTTTTTTGAGCGGACAGGGCGGATCTGCAGACAACGCGGCACAAGCACCTGCATCCGCTGATCATGTGCGCAATTGCGAGTCTGGCCAGCAATGGCAGTGGGATGCTGTTGAGTTCCACGTGTTGTATCCGCCCGCCGTAAACACCCTGACCATGGCGGGTGGCAATTTGAATAACACCTCCTGTGTGTTGATGATTTCAACGCGTGGTCAACGTCTGTTGTTGACCGGCGACATCGAGCAGCAGGCGGAACACTGGATGGTGCGCGAGTGGGCAAACGCCTTGCGCGCTGACATTGTGCTAGCCCCTCATCATGGCAGTCGCAGTTCCAGTACGCCCTCCTTTGTAGCCGCTGTGCAGCCAGACTGGGTGGTGATGTCTGCTGGCTACAACAATCGCTTTGATCATCCGCATCCTGAGGTGGTACAGCGTTATCAGGATGCCGATGTGCTGGTAGAGAATACCGCCGAGAGCGGCGCGATTTTGTTTGAACTGGGCGGTGATCAACCGCGCCTGTTGGAGCGTCAGCGCGAGCAGGCGCGACGTTTTTGGCACACGCCACGCTGAGCAGTTCAATTCTGGCAAGTTATGGTAAAGTAGGCGCCGGTTCAGCGGAGGCGACAGTTGTGGTAGAAATTGTTATGGCTGGCGGCTGGTTGATGCTGCCCATTATTTTGTGTTCTATTCTGGCCATTGCCATTGTGATCGAGCGATTCTGGACGCTGAGTGTCAACCGTATTGCGCCCAAATATGCGGTTGGCCAGGTGTGGACCTGGATCAAGAACAATGAGCTTGATTCAACGCGTATGCGCGAACTCAGGTTGGCATCGCCGCTGGGTCAGATTCTGGCGGCAGGCCTGGTGCAGGCGCGACAGGGCCGCGATGCCATGAATTCTGCGATTGCACAGTCGGCTGCCGTCGTGATTCACGAGCTCGAACGTTATCTGAGCACCCTAGGCACAATCGCAGCCATTACACCTTTATTGGGGCTGTTGGGCACCGTTATTGGCATGATCCGCGTTTTTACTGAAATTATGGTGCAAGGTACCGGTAACCCCAATGCCTTGGCAGGAGGTATCTCCGAGGCCTTGATCACCACGGCGGCTGGTTTGTGTGTGGCGATTCCAGCTTATGCCTGTCACCGGTTTTTTGTGCGCCGCGTTGACACACTGGTGTTGGCGCTGGAGCAGGAATCGGCCAAGCTGGTCGACGCCCTGCATGGTGACCGCCGGGTCGATGTTCGGGATTACTCAATCCCTGCAGAGGGCGAGAAAAAAGCGTGAATTTCCCACGACGTACACTGGAAGACCCCGCTATCAACCTGACGCCGTTGATCGATGTGGTATTTCTGTTGCTGATTTTTTTTATGGTCACCACCACCTTTACACGCGACACCCGTTTGTCGGTCAATCTGCCGGAGGCTGATGCCAACAGCAGCGAGACCTTGGTTGATCAGATTGAAGTGACCGTCAGTGAGTCCGGGCGCTACAGTGTGAATGGTGACGTGTTGAGTAATAGTCAGGCGAGCACCTTAAGCGAGGCCATCTTGCAGCGCGCACAGCGTGATCGCAGCCGACCTGTGTTGTTGGTGGCCGATGCCGAGGCATCCCATCAGTCAGTTGTCACAGCAATGGATGCTATCGGTCAGGCTGGATTCAGTCGCTTAAGTATCGCCACGCGACCGCCAGCGTCGCCAGTGACAGAAACCGGCGATCAAACCACCCCGATGATGCCCGCCAACGAGGAGTGACAGGTCCGTATGTCGAAATCCAAAAAACCTCCATCCGAGTCACAAACCTCGGGCTCTGCTCACACAGCAAGCGTGCCTGTAAAGGTGATGACCGGGCTGCAAGTGTATACACGGCTGTTGTCCTACATGCGTCCTTATATCGGTGTGTTCTGTGTGTGTATTCTCGGATACATTATTTATGCCGCCAGTCAGGCAGCGGTGGCACCGTGGCTTGGCTGGACCATTGATCAGGTTGAAGCGCGCAGTGCAGATGGCCGTATCCTGAGTCCCATTTTATGTGTGTTGATTGTGGTTGTACGCGGTATCGGTGGATTTATGGGCGGCTACTCGCTGGAGTACATCGCCAATCATGTGGTTCACAAGTTACGGCAGCAGATTGTTGATCAATTACTCACAGTGCCTGTGCGCTACTACGATCAGAACAGTATTGGCCGGCTGGTTTCCAAAGTGACTTACGATGTGGCACAAATCAAAGGAGCCGCAACCAATGCCATCACCGTGATTCTGCGTGAAGGCCTTACCGTCGTGGGCCTGTTGGTGATGCTGTTCTGGGTGAACTGGCGCCTGAGTATGATATTTTTGTTGGTAGCACCGCTTGTGGCTGTCGTTGTGCATCTGGCGACCTCGCGCTACCGACGTTACAGCCGTCAGATGCAGGACTCGATGGGCGATGTCACACAAATTACCAATGAGTCGATCAAAGGGCAGTTGGTGATCCGCACCTTTAATGCCATGGAATTTGTTTCAAGCCGCTTCAATACTGCCAGCGAACGTAATCGTCGCCAGAATATGAAAATGGTGGCCACTGAATCCACAGCAACCCCATTGGTGCAGATTCTGGTCAGTATTGCGATGGCCATACTAATCTGGTTTGCTATGTCGCCAGAGCTGTTTGCATCGTCCTCTGCGGGCGAGTTGGTCACCTTCCTGACGCTGGCGGGTCTGCTGGCCAAACCCATTCGTCAGCTATCGGGCGTGAACGCCATCATTCAACGCGGCATATCCGCAGCCACCAGCATTTTTGATTTACTTGATACACCACGTGAAGACAATGGTGGTTACTACACAACCGGACGCGCAACCGGTCTTGTCGAGTTTGAAAACCTTGGTTTTGCCTACGAAGCCGATAAACCAGTACTGCAAGGCATCAATCTGACCGCTCAGCCAGGGATGACGGTTGCGCTGGTGGGGCGATCAGGCAGTGGAAAATCCACCCTGGTGTCGATGTTGCCGCGTTTTTACGACAATTCATCGGGCTGCATCCGACTGGACGGGATACCGCTGGCCGACTATCAACTGGCAAATCTGCGTGAGCAAATTGCGATAGTGACGCAGGAAGTGGTGTTGTTCGAGGGCTCTGTGGCTGAAAACATCGCTTATGGTGTGCGTGACAAAGTGACACTTGAGCAGATTCAGGAAGCGGCTCGTAACGCACATGCCGCCGAGTTTATTGAGAAGTTGCCGCTCCGGTACGACGCCGATGTCGGCGACGGTGGCGCTTTACTGTCAGGTGGCCAACGTCAGCGCTTGGCCATCGCGCGCGCTTTCCTCAAAAACGCGCCGGTGCTGATTCTTGACGAAGCTACTTCGGCACTTGATACCGAATCCGAGCAGCACATTCAGCAGGCATTAAACGAACTGATGCGCGGACGCACCACGTTTGTGATTGCTCATCGATTATCAACCATCGAAAACGCAGATCTGATTGTGGTCATGGATCAGGGCTGCATTGTGGAAAGTGGCAGCCACCATGAGTTGATGGCGCTCAACCAGCACTACGCACGCCTGCACAGAATGCAGTTTGCAGAAGTAGCAGAGCCGGGTCCGGAATTGGGCATTCATGGTCGAGACTTCAGCTGATGGCAGGCTTGACCGATGCTTGGTATCAAGGATCGGCATGGTTACACCTGCTGCGACCTTTGTCGGCCTTGTTCAGGCTACTTAGCCGGGTAAGGCGCAAACAACTCACTGCATTGCAGCACCCATCAGCAATACCGGTGATTGTTGTTGGCAACATCTCAGTGGGTGGCACTGGGAAAACGCCGGTGGTTATCGCGCTGGCGGACGCGCTGGAGAGTAGCGGGCGACGCGTAGGTGTGATCAGTCGTGGATACGGCGGAACCGCTAAACACTATCCCTTATTTGTGAGCACCACCACGGATGTGCGCAAAAGTGGTGATGAAGCCCGACTCATGCGCAAGTACCTGCGCGGACCCTTGGTGCTGGATCCCCAGCGTTCACGCGCACTGCAAGCGCTGATTGCGCAATCAGACTGCGATGTGGTGATCAGTGACGATGGTCTGCAGCACTATCGCATGGGGCGCGACATTGAAATTGTAGTGGTGGATGCCGCGCGCGGCTTAGGCAATGGTCTGTGTCTGCCTGCGGGTCCTTTGCGAGAACCCGCACAGCGTCTATCAGAGGTAGACTTTGTGTTGATCAACGGACAACATCCACTGCAGTTGCCAACGATGCAGACTGTGCCAGCACGGTTTACATTAGAGCCACATGCATGGATCAACGTGCGTACAGGTCAGCAGGTCAGTCTGAGTGCGCTGGCATTGGCATTAGGTGCCAGTGACGAACAAGCGCCTGTGGCGATTGATGCGATCGCTGGTATTGGTAACCCAGAGCGTTTTTTCGAAACAGTTCGGCAGCTCGGGTTCGAAGTGCGTGCGCGCAAATTTCCGGATCATCACGCCTACTCCAAGGCAGATCTGGCGTTTGCCAGTCAATCTGTATTGTTGATGACCGAAAAAGACGCTGTGAAATGCCAGCATTTTGCCTCAGACAACTGGTGGTATCTCAGCGTCAAGGCCGCCCTGCCTGCAACGTTTTTGCAGGCTATCAGCAAACAATTGGACGGTCTTGATGCGGCGCGCAAAGCCGGTTGAGCCCGGGTTATTCAAGAACATGTTTTATTAAGAGTGCAGGAGAAACAGATGGACAAAAAGCTGCTGAGTATACTGGTATGTCCAGTCTGTAAAGGGCCGTTGGTCTACAAACGTGAACAAGCCGAGTTGCTGTGTTACGCCGATGCATTGGCCTACCCGATTCGGGATGATATCCCGGTGATGCTGGAAACCGAGGCACGCACATTGAGCGCTGATGAGCGTGAAAACCGATCATGAGCCAACAAAACCCGGGTTTTATGGTGGTTATTCCAGCACGTTTTGCATCCACGCGTTTGCCAGGCAAACCGTTGCTGGATATTGCTGGCATGCCCATGATTCAGCACGTATACCAGCGCGCCTGCGAAAGTGATGCCAATGCGGTAGTGATTGCCACAGATGACAAACGTATTGCCCATGTTACGCAGGGTTTTGGCGCGCGCGTGGTGATGACACGTGCGGATCATCAGTCCGGTACCGATCGTATACAGGAAGTTGCAGCAAGCCTAGGGCTACCAGAACACGCGGTGCTTGTGAATGTGCAAGGCGATGAACCGCTGATTCCTCCCGCCACGATCAACCAGGTTGCCGCCAACCTACAGAAACACCCGGACGCAGGCATCAGCAGTCTGTTTCACACCATTCATAACGCCACCGAACTGCATAATGCCAACGTCGTAAAAGTGGTCACAGATGCACAAGGTTATGCCTTGTACTTCAGCCGATCAGCCCTGCCTTGGCAAGACAGTGAACCCGTGCATGGCAAGCGCCACATCGGTATTTATGCCTATCGCGTAGCGACGTTAAACAGGTTTGTGAGCTGGCCGCGGTCACTACTTGAAGTCAGCGAGCGCCTGGAACAATTGCGCGCAATGCATCATGGTGTGCGTATCATTATGGACGAGGCGGTGCAAAAGGTGCCGGCGGGTGTCGATACGCCTGACGATCTAGAGGCGGTCAGACAATTTTTAACTGACAGTGAGTTGCCGTGAGCGCAGGACCGGGCAGTGTGTTGAACAACAACTGGTTGCAGAACGTCGCGCTTGGTCCGCTCACCAGTTTTGGTGTGCCAGCCCAGGCTCGCTACTTCACGCGACTGGAACAGGAAGATGAACTGCCGATTCTTCTGCAAGAGGCCGACCATAAAGATCTGCCTGTGCTGATGCTGGGCGGTGGCAGCAATATGCTGTTCACTGAGGACTTTCCGGGGTTGGTGATTCAGATTGCACTGACCGGTATTAGCGTTCGACCTGACCCTGAGGCAGCTGACAAGGTGTTGATCACCGCAGCAGCCGGTGAAAACTGGCACGCGCTGGTAGAGTTTTGTTTAAACAATCAGCTGGTGGGTCTGGAGAATCTGGCGCTGATTCCGGGCAGTACCGGCGCGGCGCCGGTGCAGAATATTGGTGCCTATGGTGTTGAGTTAGCCGATGTGCTGGAACACGTGCGTTACTTTGATCGGCGTACGCAGCAGGTGCAACAACTTGGTGTTGCAGAGTGCGACTTGTCGTACCGAGACAGTATTTTTAAACACGAGCTAAAAGACCGTGCCGTCATTTTATCGGTGTGCTTGCGGCTTAGTAAAAATGCCTGTCCTCAATTGAGTTATCCGACATTGCAACACGCCTTGTCTGGCATCGCTAACCCCAGCGCGCGAGATGTTTTTGATGCCGTCTGTGCGATCAGACGCAGTAAATTGCCTGATCCACGTGTTCTGGGCAATGCCGGCAGCTTTTTCAGAAATCCCTTGGTGAGCATTTCGCAGTGGCAAGCGCTGCTACTCAGCTGGCCAGATCTGCCCAGTTATGCAAGCGATTCGCCTGATATGCGCAAACTGCCGGCCGCCTGGTTGATTGAAAAAGCTGGCTGGAAAGGCATGCGATTGGGTGATGCAGGTGTGCATACCGAACAGGCGCTGGTGTTGGTCAATCATGGTCAGGCTACGGGGCAGCAGTTACTGGCGCTGGCGCATCAGGTGGCGCGCAGCGTCAAAGTGCTTTTTAATATTACCCTTGAACCAGAGGTCAACATTCTGCCAGCCAAGGCCTGGCAGGGACAGTAGCCGCGATGCCTAAAAGCATGCCAGACGAACATTCAGCAGCGCCCTCGGCGCCCGCATTTGATGCAAAGTCCACGTTGGAAGTGATGAGCCAGCGTCCCGGTGTGTATCGCATGCTGGATAAAGCTGGCGAAGTTTTATACGTCGGCAAAGCCAAGAACCTTAAAAAGCGCGTCAGCAATTATTTTCGCAGCAGCGGGCTTGATACCAAAACGATGGCGTTGGTGTCACACATTACTGCGATTGATGTCACGGTTACCAGTAGCGAAACTGAAGCCTTGTTACTGGAACAAAACCTGATCAAGAAGTTCCGTCCGCCCTACAACATACAGTTGCGCGATGACAAAACTTACCCTTACATCATGCTGACCCATAAAGACGCTTACCCCAGGCTGGCGTTTTACCGCGGCACACGCAAACGAGATGCCACTTTTTTTGGACCTTACCCCAGCGCCAGTGCGGTCAGGGAAAGCCTGGCCTTGTTGCAGAAAGTATTCCGTGTCCGCCAATGTGAAGACAGTTACTTCCGCAATCGCAGCCGCCCCTGCCTGCAGCACCAGATTGGCCGGTGTACAGCGCCCTGTGTGGGCCTGATTGCCCCGACCGACTACGCCTTGGATGTGCACGATGCCTCGCTGTTTCTGCAAGGCAAAAGCGACGCCTTGATCCAGACGTTGGGCCAACGTATGGAACAAAAATCTACAGAACTGGCGTTTGAGCAGGCAGCGCGATTGCGCGACAAAATTGTAGACCTGCGCAAAATACAGGCGCAGCAGATTATCTCGGGTGATGGAAACGATGCGGACGTTATGGCGGCGACCTTAGAAGGCGCTTACGCGTGTGTGCATGTCATTTGTATCCGAGGCGGCAGAATCATGGGCAGCCGCAATTACTTCCCCAAAGACAAATTGTCCGATAACGCTACCGAGTTACTGGAGGCGTTTGTCGCCCAATATTACCTGCGGGAGAATGCCGAACTTGTCCCGGGTCTGATACCGGCTGAGGTGATTGTGCACCCACCATTGAATGACAGCGACAGTCTGCAGGAAGCCCTGTCCGTCGCCTCAGGTCGTGCTGTCAAACTGATGGGCAATGTCCGTTTGCACCGTGCCCGCTGGCAGGAAATGGCAGTTGCCAATGCCACGCAAGCGCTGCTGAGCCTGGTAAGCAATCGCCAGACCATGCTGCAGCGCTTTGAGTTGCTACAGGAAACCCTACGGTTACCGGGACAACCTCAGCGTATTGAATGTTTTGACATAAGCCATACTATGGGCGAAAGCACCGTGGGTGCGTGTGTCGTGTTTGATCAGAGTGGTCCCTTAAAATCAGATTACCGACGCTACAACATTACAGGTATTCAGCCTGGTGACGACTACGCCGCCATGGAGCAAGCGCTGACGCGTCGCTACTCAACGCTGAGTAATCAGTTGCAGGAACTGCCGCAGGATTCAACTGACAGTGAGTTGTTAGCGGGCAAAGTGCCTGACATTCTGCTGATTGATGGCGGCAAAGGCCAATTAGCCCAAGCCGTCGAGGTATTAAAAAACTGCCAGTTGCCCGAATTGATGTTGATAGGTATTGCCAAAGGCATCAGCCGCAGGGCAGGGCAGGAGACCTTGTTTCTGGCCACCGATCAGGGTTTCAGCGAAATTGTCATTGATACCCATTCGCCAGCCTTGCACTTACTGCAGCAAATTCGCGATGAAGCCCATCGTTTTGCGATCACCGGACATCGCGCCCGTCGGGCAAAAACCCGCCAGCAATCCCCGCTGGAACAGATTCCGGGTTTAGGTCCTGCGCGTCGGCGCGAACTTCTGAAGTACTTTGGTGGTCAACAAGAAATACAACGAGCCAGTGCGGCAGACTTGGCGCGGGCGCCAGGAATCAGTACAAAGCTGGCATCGGTTATTTATGAAGCCTTGCATAATGAGTAGAATGCCGCCGACTTCAAAATAAGCAGCATGACAGGAATTGAGCGCGGGAGAGCGTAAAAAGATGAACATAGCCAATCTGGTGACGATCTCACGGGTGATGTTGGTGCCAGTGATTGTGCTGGTGTACTACAGTGGTTTGCCCTTTAGTCAGCTGATTGCAGCGGCGTTGTTTACGATTGCCAGCCTGACAGACTGGCTCGATGGTTTTTTAGCCAGAAAACTCAATCAGGCGTCAGCCTTTGGGGCATTTCTGGATCCGGTGGCTGACAAACTGCTGGTAGTGATGGCATTGGTGTTACTCACCGCCAATCACCCCAGCCCCTGGTTTGTGGTGCCCACCGCAATCATCATTGCGCGCGAAGTGTTTGTTTCCGCGCTACGCGAATGGATGGCCAGTCGTAATCTGCGTGACATGGTGGCGGTTGGTTATATCGGAAAAGTAAAGACTACCGTGCAAATGATAGCGATCATTGTGTTGCTGGCATACAGCGCAGATTGGCCTATACAGATTCTGCAGGCCGGGTATGTTCTGCTTTATGTATCGGCAGGCTTGAGTCTGTGGTCTATGATGATTTATCTGAAAAAGGCATTGCCGGTCTTGCGTTGAGGGCGTTTTAAAATTGTAAAAAAAGCCAAAAAAAACGATTTTTGGTGCTTGACATAAAATCGAATGGCATTAGAATGAGCGCCTCTTTCGCAGTACCGGCAACGTCGAAAAACGTAGTCAAAACAGCGAAAGTGGCATGCAAATAAAGCGGGTGTAGCTCAGTTGGTAGAGCGCGACCTTGCCAAGGTCGAGGTCACGAGTTCGAGCCTCGTTACCCGCTCCATTATCAAGCCTTATAGAAGGCTAAAGGCCAGTCCGGGTAACTACCTGTTTGGCAGGTAAATTTGGATCAGTACAGGCTGGGTGGCAGAGTGGTCATGCAGCGGACTGCAACTCCGTGTACGCCGGTTCGATTCCGACCTCAGCCTCCAATTAGTAAAGCCTCGTAGATCACTGATTTACGAGGCTTTTTCATTTAAGCTTGAAACCTTGCCTGGCATCCAAGGGCTGTATATAGTCCAAGCCTCGCAACGCAGCGCTACCGCCCGAATGGCGAAATCGGTAGACGCAAGGGACTTAAAAGAAGTCGTCAATGCGGGAAAAGCTATACAGATCAATGACTTACAGTTTTTTGATTCTGGTATCTAGCAAATTGTTAAAAATGCCCCGATGGTGAAATTGGTAGACACATCAGACTTAAAATCTGCCGACCGTTAGGTCGTGCCGGTTCGATTCCGGCTCGGGGCACCATGTACATGATTTCAGTTGTTCGCCTACGAACCTGAAACCCACTAAAACCGGCCTCGCAGTCGGTTTTTTTGTGCCTGGAATTTGTACGCCTGGAGTTTCATGCGCTGTCATCCGAGCGTCTTGCTCATGTCATACGCCTGCCATCTGCTTTCGCTGCAATTGCGCTAACCCAGTGAGGAGTGCAGACGATGCGGATTTGTGTGATTGGCGCAGGGTATGTGGGGCTGGTATCGGCAGCCTGTTTTGCCGAGATGGGTAATCGCGTTGTCTGCGTTGAGCGTGATGCGCAGCGGGTGGCGCGGCTTGCCCGTGGTCAGTCGCCGATTTACGAGCCTGGGCTGGAAGCCATGCTGCAGGCTAATTTGAGCAGCGGCCAATTGAGCTTTAGTCAGCACCTACATAAGGGCATCAAGCAGGCCGAGATCATTTTTATCGCCGTCGGCACGCCGAGCGGGGAGGACGGCTCGGCGGACTTGTCGCATGTCCTGAGTGTGGCCGATGAGTTGGGCGATCTGCTTGAGCAGAGCTGCGTGGTGGTGAACAAATCAACGGTACCGGTTGGCACGGCAGAGCGTGTGGCGCAGCGCATCAACAGTCGCTTGGGCAAACGCGACAAGCGTTTTGCGGTGACGCTGGCGAGCAACCCGGAATTTCTCAAAGAAGGTTCGGCGGTTGACGACTTTATGCGGCCGGACCGGGTGATTGTCGGTTGCGATGAACCCCAGGGCCATGAAGTGTTGCGCCGTCTGTATGCGCCGTTTCTGCGCAATCACGAACGCTTGCTATGCATGGGCCTACGCGCAGCAGAGTTCAGCAAATATGCCGCCAACGCCTTTCTGGCCACCAAGATTTCTTTTATCAATGAAATGGC
>DITX01000080.1 GCA_002422225.1 Gammaproteobacteria bacterium UBA6173 | reverse complement strand
GTAGATTCCGTAAAATACGCACACTATCGGCACCGGCAAGCTCCTTTTGCCCCCTGAGATATCAGTTGTTATAGCTCATTTGTAATAGATCAGCTTTTAAGTTCAACCCTGGAGTACTTGTTTGACTATGAAAATCACGCCCACCGCCATCCCCGAGGTGTTGTTGTTTGAGCCCACCGTTTTTGGGGATCATCGCGGTTTTTTTATGGAAATATTCCGTCAATCATTTTTTGATGATGCGCTGCCCGGCACGCGATTTGTGCAAGATAATCACAGCCGCTCAGGCCAAGGCATTCTGCGCGGGCTGCACTACCAGCTGAACAACCCCCAAGGCAAACTNNGTGCGGGTTGTTCAGGGTGAGATCTATGATGTTGCTGTGGATATGCGCTCCGACTCGCCCACCTTTGGTCAAAGTGTGGGCATGGTGTTATCAGCAGAGAACAAGTTACAGTTGTGGGTGCCGCCAGGGTTTGCGCACGGGTTTTATGTGATGAGCGAAACCGCAGAAATGGTCTACAAGTGTTCTGATTATTATGCGCCGGACGACGAATACAGCCTGCTGTGGAACGACCCTGCGCTCAACATAAATTGGCCATTAACCGCGGGTGCTGAACCTGTATTGTCAGCAAAAGATCGTGGTGGATTGAAATTTGCAGATGCGCCGGTCTATGTAAAAACCGCCGGGTATTCAGCCCGTGCCGAGGGAAAGGCATGAAGATTGTTTTGTTTGGCGCGCAAGGACAACTGGGTTTGACCTTACAACAGACACTGCCCGCCGCTGGTTACCAGCTGATTGCGCTGTCGCGCGCAGAGCTGGATATCAGTGACGAGCAGAAGCTGCGCGCCACCTTGACTGATCTGATGCCCGACGCCATTATCAATGCGGCGGCCTATACCGCGGTTGATACAGCGGAGACCGATGACCTGGCAGCGCGCGCCGCCAATGCGGCAGGTCCAAAACTGCTGGCCAGCTGGGCGGCGGAGAACAAGTGTTGGTTGCTGCATATTTCGACGGATTTTGTGTTCAGCGGGCGTATGTACCGACCGTATACCCCTACTGACCAGACCGATCCGCTTAGTATTTACGGGCGCACCAAACTGGAAGGCGAACTGCACGTACGTTATCTGGCGCCAGAATACAGTCTGGTGCTGCGCACCTCGTGGGTTTACTCACAGTTTGGTCGCAATTTTTTGAAAACCATGCTGCGCCTGATGGCTGAGAAAAACAGCCTGAATGTCGTGGACGATCAGATTGGTACACCTACATCTACTTGGGGGTTGGCACGGTGTATTGACGCTGCATTGCAGCAGAAAGCCACGGGCATTCTGCACTGGAGTGATGCCGGCGTGGCCAGCTGGTACGATTTTGCCGTTGCGATACAAGATGAAGCCGTTCGCGCCGGTCTGTTACAAAAAGCAGTACCAATAAAGCCGATTCCGGGCACCGCCTACCCAACACCTGCAAAGAGACCCTCTTTTAGTGTGCTGGATAAACGCGACACCATTGCCCAACTGCACTGTGAACCGGCACACTGGCGACATGAATTGATCAATGTCATCAACGCGATGCGCAGCAGTTAATGTGAGAGGTAACAGCAATGAGGCAGACTTTTACCAAGCTGGCAATAAGACGACAGCGATGGACGCCACTGATGACGCCACTATTGTCCTTGGTATTGGTGTGCCTGGTAAGCGTCCCTGCCCTGGCGACCACCGTCTTGCAGTTATCATTTTCAGACGTGGTTGATCATGCCGAATTGATTTTTGAGGGTCATGTCAGCAAGGTTGAAACCCTACAGACTGGGCCACGAAGTATTCACACCCGCGTCACCTTTGACGTGATTAACGTCATCAAAGGTAGCTACCTAGAGCCGGAGATAAGTCTGCAGTTTCTGGGCGGCGAAGTTGATGGCCGTCGTTTGGTTGTGCAGGGGATGCAGGTGCCAGAAACTGGCGAAACCGGCATATTTTTTGTTGAATCCCTGCAGGAAGCATTGATCCACCCGCTGGTGGGTTGGTCACAGGGACATTTTTTGCTGGAACTCGATACACAGGGCGAAAGCCGAGTGCTGTCCGCCGGGCATGTGCCGGTGGCGGGTTTGGCGCTGGTGCCAGCGGCTGACCCGGCATCAGAAACTGTGGCTGAAGCGCTGGAAGATTCGATCCGTATTTTGGAGGATAACGGCGCGGCCCGCGGAGTTATGATTGATCAGGCGCTGCCTGCCGAGTCGGCCATGAGTGCCAGTGATTTTCGTGCACAGGTTCAATTGATGCTTGAGCTACAACAGCAGGTGCCATGATGAAACGCTCCTGGTGGATGTTGTTGTTGGTCGGTAGTTTTTCGGGCGCCCTGATCAGTGTTGCTCAGGCTTATAACATTGGATCCAACGGTGCCAAATGGCCGGGTGGTGTTACTACGGTTTATACAAATATTTCAGGTGTGTCTCGCAGTGGTATCAGTTGGGCAGATGCCATGGCCGATGCAGCCCGAGAGTGGAATGAAAAAACCGACTTCACGTTCAACATTGTGAATGAATACCGCGATCCCTGTTTTGGCTATTCAAGTGGTCAACGCCCTGATTATCTGAATGGTTCAGACTTTCGAACAACGCAATGTGGGAATTCACTGCCTGATACAACGTTGGCAGTGACGCTGTACTTTCAAGAACCTAATACCCTGGGCTCTGCAGATATTGTTGAAGCGGACATCGTGTTTAACGCCAATCTCAGTTTTGACGTCTATGACGGGCCTTTGCGCAATGGCCCTCATGGCAGAGCCGAATTTGACTTCAGGCGTGTGGCTTTACATGAGCTGGGTCATGTGTTGGGTCTGGGACACGACAACTCGAAACCCGCCATCATGAATCCCAGCATCGGCAACTTGTCTCAACTCCAGCAGGATGATATCGACGGCGTAAATACCCTGTATGGAGGCATCAATAACTGCCCCAATTCCGTACTTAACTTTGGGTGGAGAAACGGACAGCTGGCAGCGGGAGACTGCAGAGTACAGCAGCTCATTGTGGGTGGTTCGGACACCAGTTTTGTGGATGTTTATACCCTGGATGTCACCGAAAACAAGCGCCTAAACATTGATATGCGCAGAGATGGCGCGCTNNTTATTGCTGGCCGATGAAAAACTCAAAATTCTGAGCATTGCCGAAAGCCGCAGTGGCAACTGCACCCCCGCCTTGCAGGCAGATGTGGCGCCCGGGCGCTATATTGTCATGGTCAATACCTACAGCAAAGTGGAGGGTGTTTGCTCAGATCTAGAACTTAAAAATACTGGTCCTTACCGCCTGTCTGTCAGCTACAGCGCACCCGGACTCCTGCCACTCTCAGGAAAACAAAATT
>DITX01000194.1:1913-4248 GCA_002422225.1 Gammaproteobacteria bacterium UBA6173 | reverse complement strand
TACACCAGAAACCATCATAACTCGCAAATCCGCTCCCAACATGATGCCGACGCCCATCAGCAGATAAAAACCTGCGATTGTCAGCAGGTAAATCATCATGCTCGATGCGCGCACTTGACAGTGGTCCAGCAGCAACCAGATCGGAATCAGCAGTGTCCCAATACTGGTGCTGTCAATCAGCGCAAGCCCAATCAAACTGATCAGTAATTCAATACTCAATTGAGTGCAGTCCCTGGAGTCGATTCCAGGATGACTTTATCACGGGCGATATGACTTGGGCGCGCCGGATGTTATCAACCACTCTGACTGTTGTACTTGCGCCTGACATGCCAGGTGTGAACATTGAGTAGGAGCAGTGCTGCAACAATGATACCTGCCGTGACGATGCGATTGATTGAGTCTTCCGGGTTGTTCAAAAGTTGCCAAAGGGCAAGTAAAACGATAGCTGACATAATGTGGTAATTGCGAAAGAATTCGGGCACGAATTGTTCCTCTTTATTGAGTCCTTGCCTGATCTTGTGTTTGAGAGTTTCTGGCAAGTGTCTTGTTTATTAAGATATTTTCTTCAGTTGTTGAGCATGTGACAGCCAAATTCATCAATAATTGTGCGTGATCCACTTCCGTCGCAAACATCCAGGCTGTAAGCGGAGTGCCCCCAAAGTGCAGCTGCCAGACCGAAGGCTGCTACTCCAACACCAAACACATAACGTTGATATTGAACGCTTAAGTGTCTTATGTTTTGTAGGCAATAACAGGCCTGCTTGCCAGTTTTATTTTTCTGACTATAGATATATTCACTGGATGTGTATTTGTGAAAAACATCCAGTAACTTGCGCTTTGAAGTCGTAGTTTTGAGAGATTGGGGGCTTCTGAACACCCAAAGAAAGGCTTTAGCAATTTGAGTGGCTTTTTGAGGAAATCGAGATTGCTGCAAGATCTAGCGATAGTAAAGTCGATGGGGCGGCAGTAGGGAGGACAACCTTATGTCGCCAGCCCACCAATTTAGATACCAGTACACCGCCTAATCGTAAACATTAGTACAANNAATTTCCTTGTTTTTTTGATGTGTTTTTTGATCTTGTTGGGATCAGAGGCCGCGCGCGGCGGCCGATTGTATCGACCAGCCGTTCGCTTGTTAACAGTTATTTTGGTTCTGCGGGAAGTATGTTCAGCTGAGACAGAATTTCCCGTGTTGTTGCAATGCGCTTGGGGATAAACGTCTCATCCGGGTTCTTAGCCATCAGCAGCGTGGCAAAAAAGTAGGCGTTGTTGTCTTTCTCAACCCAGCCGACCCACCATCCGGTGTTTTCAGCATCACCAACAACAGCCAGCCCGGTTTTGGCGCGCAGCTTGTAGGTGTCGGTCTCTTCCATCAACGCGATGTCTTTAACGATGCGAACAACTTCCGGACGAAACGGCACGTCATTGTTATACAGCCGCACCAGGAACTCGATTTGTTGACGGGGGGTAATACGCAAATCACCGCTCAGCCAGAAAGTCTCAAGACCACCGTCCATATGCATATTGCCGTATCCGGCTTCACGCAACAGCACACCCATACGGCCAGAGCCGATTTCACGCACCAGGTGTTGGTAATGCGCCACAGAGGACACGCGAAACGCGTCACGCAAACTCAGATCGGTGTTGGTTTCTGTACGATTGCGCGTCACACCATCCCAGGGAATAATTTCATCCGCCGCATGGATCACTCGAGTCTCCAATGCGACCAATGAACTGAACAGCTTGAAGGTGGATGCCGGCAGCGCCGCCGTATCCACCAGTTCTGCATGCCCGGCCATCCAGCGCTGATTATTCAGATCATAAATCAGTGTTGTGCCTTTGAAACCACTCGCATCCAGCACAGCCCGCGCTGCCGGTAACTCCTCAACCTCAGCTTGGGCATGCAATAAGCTTGCAGCAGAAAGCAAAATAAAAGCGGTAAAACACACACGACGCAGCATCAGCAAACTCCAGACAGGATCAAAGAACCGATTTAATATACGCATCCACCGCCCGCTCCAACACCGGCAACGGCACCACGCCTAAACCCAGCACCACGTTGTGAAACTGCGCAATTTCAAACTTGTCACCCAACGCTGCCTTCGCTTTTTCGCGAAGCTCTGTTATGCGTAGCTGACCCACCATGTACGAGGTCGCTTGACCTGGCATCACCACATAACGTTCAATTTCACTGGCCTCAATGCCAAAGTCGATGGCTTGTTCACGCGTCCAGCCTTTCGCATGCAAACCGGTATCGACCACCAGTCGACGTGCGCGGAACAGCGCGGAATCCAATTGCCCCAACAATCCTTCGATGTCGCCTTCATACCAGCCG
>DITX01000194.1:0-1896 GCA_002422225.1 Gammaproteobacteria bacterium UBA6173 | reverse complement strand
TCTTCACCCACCAATGCAATCTGGAAATGGTGACCCGGCACGGTTTCGTGGTAAACCAGCGAACGTAGCGCAAAGTTGGTCAGGCGGCTTGGGCGCAGTGGCATCTGGAAAATGCCGGGTCGCGAGCCATCCAGCGGCGGTGCCGTGTAGGACGCTGCCGCATTATCCCATCGGAAGCGCGGGTATGGCTGGGCGATCACATCCGCTTTGGGCATGCGGTCAAACAACCCGCTGGCTGAGCGCACCAGCGCGTCTGCCAACATCATATCGATATCCCGCATGATCTGCTCACGGCCAGCATCATCATTGCTATAAGCCAGACGTTCACGCAAGATCGCCACGCGTTCCTGAATGCTGCCGTCTGTCAAACCGAGTTGACGCAACAAACCATCCATTTCGGTTTCAATACGTGCCACTTCGCGCAGGCCGATTTCGTGAATCTCATCGGCAGTGTAATCCGTTGTTGTGTATCTGCGCAGCTGGTAGGCATAAATGGCTTCGCCATTAGGGAATCGCCACAATCCGGCATCAGCGGTGGCGCGGGCCTGCTGCGCCTGCAAGGTTTCAATGGCTGATTGCCAGGCGGGGTAGATCTCTTGCTGCACAATCGCCGCTGCCCGGTTTGCGTACTCGGTGCGTTGTGCGTCAGTGATATCGGGAAGATTGGCAGTTTTACTCACCAGCGTTGTTGTCAGCGGGTTGTCCTGCGCGCTGCCGACCACAAAACGCGACATTTGTTCGAGTGTGGCGTTCAGGATAAAAGAGGGAGGAATCACCCCGCGCTCAGCCATCAACCGGGATTGGGCCAATGCTTCCGCCATACGATCATCAACCTGCTGCAAACGTAGCAGATAGTTATCCATGTCACCGAGTGAGCGCAGCGGGTGAACCACGGTTAGTTGATTGATCAGATTGACGTTTGCGCCGCTCATTTGCTGCAGCGGAAAATCAAAGTCATTAAAGGGTTCGCCTTCTACAATCATTTGTAGTTGCCATTGCATGACTTCGGCAGAAATACGCAATGAGTCTGGCAATGCGTTCAAATCAAATTGCGCCAGTTCTTGCAAACCGCGTCTGGCGCGCTCCAGCTGTGCCTGTCGCTGGGCAGGGCTCATGGGGGTCAGTTGTTGTTCCAACAGTCGTTGTTCTTCGCCAGTGAAATAGCCGGTGCTGATCGCCAGATTGGGGTTGGCGCGAACCCATTCAGCGGTAAAGCTCTCAAAAAACTCCTCGATGGGTAACGGCTGTGCATGTGCCAAAGAGACGGCCAGCGGGAGGGCGCACATGGTTTGTGCCAATGATCGTAATGAGGATCGTACAGACTTGTTCATGCCTTTCTCCGGACAAAGAGGGCTACTTTACATAATGAGATAACGAATAAACAGTGAGTACGCCAGAGTTGATGTTAAGAACGGAGTTGATCAAAAAATGATCCCTCCGTCCCCATGCCGCCATGCCGCACCATGTACCAGTGACCGCGGCGGAATACGATGCCATAGGGATCAACTTCTCGCAGTTGAGGCTCGCTGCTTTCCGGATGATAACTAAAGCGCACCCGTTGTTGTGCGTGCGCAGCATCAGTGAGTCGCAGCAGATCGTCTTTGTTGTCCGAGCCGTGCGCTTTGGGCAGGATCAGGCTGGCGTTGTTACTGATGGCGCGCACCCGTCGCTTTAAATTGGCGGGCATGACGCGCTCCAGTTTGGCTTGCACACTGGCAATGGCGGGTGCATTTTCGGCAAGTCCAAGTTGATTGGCGGCCAGTAGTCCCAGCGAAATCGCCAGTGTTTCTTCATCGGTAAACATCATCGGCGGTAGTTTAAAACCTACCACCAGTTTGTAGCCACCATATCGACCCTGTTCGGTAACAACCGGGATGCCCAGTTCTTCCAGCGCGC
>DITX01000065.1 GCA_002422225.1 Gammaproteobacteria bacterium UBA6173 | reverse complement strand
CCCAGATCAAAGAGCAGTTGCGCAAACACAAACTGGCATCCGTGTGTGAAGAAGCCTCCTGTCCCAATCTAGGTGAATGCTTTAGTAATGGCACCGCAACCTTTATGGTGATGGGCGAGATCTGCACACGTCGTTGTCCGTTTTGTGATGTCGCGCATGGAAAACCCAAACCCTTGGATGACAATGAGCCGCGCGAGCTGGCGCAGGCGATCTCCGAAATGGGGCTGCGTTATGTGGTGATCACATCCGTTGATCGTGACGACCTGAAAGACAGTGGTGCACAACACATTGCAAACTGCATTACTGAAACGCGTTACTACAATCCCGGTATTAAAGTGGAAGTATTAGTGCCAGATTTCAGGGGACGTATGCGGGCTGCGCTCGATATTCTTGAAAAGACGCCGCCGGATGTGTTTAATCACAACCTCGAAACGGTACCGCGACTTTACAAACAGGCGCGCCCGGGTGCGGATTACCAATGGTCGCTGGACTTGCTCAAACAATACAAAGCGAGGCAGCCCAATGTGCCCACCAAGTCAGGTTTGATGTTGGGTCTGGGTGAAACCAAGGAAGAAGTCATGCAGGTATTGCAGGACCTCAGAGCACACGATGTTGAAATGATAACGCTGGGGCAGTACTTGCAGCCCAGCCGGAATCATCTGGCGGTGCAACGGTTTGTTCATCCGGATGAATTTGAAGAGTTGCGCTTGTTTGGTGAGGCGCTTGGATTCAAGCAGGTTGCCAGTGGGCCGATGGTTCGCTCGTCCTATCACGCAGATAAACAAGCTGCTGGTGAGTCAGTGAAGTAAATAGACCAACAGGCCGCGCCGTTTTAAAAATAAGTAGTTCAAGAGGAAAAGACATGAATGTCAGACAGGTAATAATCAGTCAAATCAGGCGCTACGGTGCTGTTTTTGCAATGTTAGTGGTGACGGGTGTAACGACTGCACATGCCAATCCTCTGGTGCGTGTTACCACGACCTATGGCGATTTCACCTTGGAGCTTCTTCAGGATAGTGCTCCTGATACCGTGTCCAATTTCTTGGGTTACGTTGATCGCGGTGACTTCAGCCGCATGGTTATACATCGATCGGTGACAGATTTTGTGATCCAGGGTGGGCAGTTCCGCTGGCTTGGCGATTGTGTCAATTTGATTGCTGGTAATTGCGGACCTACGTTTGTGCCCGTTGGTCCTGCAGTTGTGAACGAGCCCGGCGTTTCCAATGTGCGTGGTACGGTGGCGATGGCAAAAATGGATGGTTTTGTGAACAGTGCAACCAGCCAATGGTTTATCAATCTGGCGGATAACTCTGCAAATCTGGACGTACAGAACGGCGGATTTACGGTGTTCGCTAGAGTGCTCGGCAATGGCATCAGTGTTGCGGATGCCATCAACGACCTGCCCTTGACCTTTGTTAGCGACTCGGTGACCGACATGCCGGTGCGTGATTATGGCGCAACGGCCACCGGGCCAGTCGAGAAAAATCTGGTGTTGATGAATGCCTACCGTGTAAAACGCTTCAGCGAGAGCATGCATGTGTTTGACTACGGCACGGGCTTGCTGAATACCTATGTCAACGGTGGTGAAACACTAGGCAACATTGGGTTGGTGATGCGAATCGTCGAAGATGGCGCGCAAATCGTGTTCCAGGTTGACCCGCGCAGCATCATTCCCTTGGCGATTGCCCCAGCCGGTATGGCGTCTTACACAGAAAGTGATCAGCGTCTGCGTATACCTCAGGTTGAACTCAATCAAAATGGTCAGGTCAGTCAGGTCAGCAATATGGTCATGCGTTTGATTGATGCGGTTGACCTGCGATTTGTGATTGAATCCTACGAGTAACACATTGAAGCAGCAGAAAATACCTCGCGCCACATAATAAAAATCCAGACCGGCAGGAGCATGACAGTCATGAGTACAGTGCGCGGAGAGTTCAGCTCGAGATTTGGTTTTCTTATGGCAGCCACTGGCTCTGCCGTAGGTCTCGGCAATATCTGGGGTTTCCCAACCAATGCGGCCAGCAACGGTGGCGCTGCGTTTCTGTTTACCTATCTGATTCTGGCGTTTGTGTTGGCGTATCCGGCATTGATGGCTGAGTTGATCATTGGTCGACACGCCAAAGCAAATGCGGTGACTGCGCTCAGTGGATTGGCCTCTACGCCAAATGCTGCACGCTTAGGCGCCGGTGTTGGTTTTGCTGGCATGGTGACGGTAACGCTGATATTGAGTTTTTATGCCATTGTCAGCGGCTGGATGCTGGCGTTTATGTCGGCCTCTATCGCCGACATTGCTCGTCTGGAAACAGCTTCAAACTGGCTGACGCAGTCCAGTACAGTTCGCGATACCTTGTTTACGTTGATTTTTTACGTACTTACGATCTATATCGTGGTAGCGGGAGTGCGCAATGGTATTGAGAAATGGTCCTCGCGCTTGATGCCGTCTTTGTACCTGATATTGATTGCGTTAATCATTTATGTGTTAACCCTTGATGGCGCAATGGACGGGTTGCGGATGTATCTGGTACCGGACTTCAGTCGAGTTGCTGATCCTGAGTTGATATTAAGTGCCATGGGCCAAGCATTCTTTTCGCTGTCTCTGGGCGTGGGGACCATGCTGATCTATGGCTCCTATGTCAGTAAAAAGGAAAATCTGCCCGCCATTGGCGGTATGGTTACCTTGATGGATATCTCGGTAGCAGTGCTCGCAGGCTTGCTGATATTGCCAGCAATGACGGTGGCACAATTGAACGGCATCGAGATCTATGATGACCAGGGCGGTTTGATAGCAGGTCCCGCCTTGATTATTTCGGTACTGCCGGCGTTGTTTGATCAAATGGGTGATGCTGGTATTCTGGTGGCAGTCGCATTTTTTACCTTGATGAGTATCGCCTCACTGACTTCGTCAATTTCAATGCTGGAAGTGCCAGTGTCTTATTTTGTAGAAGATTGCGGCGTCTCCAGACGAAAGGCGGGTATGTTGCTTGGTGCTGCAACGGCCACCGTCAGTCTGATCATTGTATGGAACTTCGGGTTGTTGTTTGACTGGGTGGTGCGCTTGACCACGGAGTTCAGTCAGCCGTTATTGGGATTCTTTTTTGCGGTATTTGCTGGCTGGGTCTGGAATCGTAATGCGCTGTTGGCTGAAATCAAACAAGGGCATGCTGAGGCCGAATCAGGTTTGTTCTGGCGCATCTGGCCGTGGTACATCAAGTTTGTATGCCCATTAATCATTCTGGCAGTTTATATTCAGATGATTTTTTGAGTCAGAAACTGGATAAGGCTGCGCAAAAAGCCACAATCTCAGCTTCCGTGTTGTAGTAGTGCACGGAGGCTCTGTTGACATCTCCCAGTTGTCGGTCAGGAAAATCCAGTTGTGTATTCTGGCATCGGATAACAGAGGTGTTTATCCTGTGTTTGCGCAGCTGGTTTTGAATATCTCTGGCTGAATGGCGTTTGCTGCTGAATGTCACAATACCACTCAGTTTGTCACCGTGTTCGTGCACGGTAAGCCCCGGCAATTGACTGATAGCATCGCGCAAGGTTGCTGCCAGGGTTTGAACTGTAGATTCAATCTCAGCAAGGCCTAGGCGCAGCGCATAATCTGCGGCAACAGCCAGGCCAATTTTGCCCGCCACAGAGTGTTCCCACACTTCAAAACGACGCGCGTCATCTCTGAGCAAATAATGATCGCGTGATAACCAACTGGCCGACTGCAGATCAATGCTCTGTGGTTGCAGGTAGTCGAGGATGCTGTGTCGTACATACATAAAACCTGTGCCACGTGGCCCGCGCAGGTACTTTCGGCCCGTACCTGTCAGCATGTCGCAGCCAAGTTCATTTACATCAAGATGCATCTGACCCGCTGATTGACAGGCATCAAGCAGATAGAGGATGTGGTGTTTACGGGCGAGCCTGCCAAGCTCCGCCGCCGGCTGAATGACACCACTCTGGCTGGCAATGTGTGTGAGTGCGATCAGGCGAACGTTGTTGTCTAGTTTGTTTTCCAGGGTTTTCAGACAAATCACGCCTGCATCATTGTTAGGGATCACCTCGATTTTGACGCCTTTATGTTTGGCTAGGTGCAGCAGGCTAAGATAGTTGCTGGCGTATTCTGATTGGCCGGTGATAATCCGGTCGCCTGCCTCAAAAGGCACGGACAGCAATAGCTGTGTCCACGCGCGCGTGCAGCTTTCTGCAAACGCTACCTCCCGTGGTGCACAATTGAGTAATCTGCCAAAACAATGACAAAAATCATCTGACAGCGTTGCGTTGTGTTCAGCGGCTTCATATCCGCCTATTCGCTGTTCAAGCAGCAGGTGACGGAGCACGGCATCGGTCACATCACGAGGCTGCAAGGCAGCCCCGGCATTATTAAAATGGATCAGGTCTTTGCAAGCGGGAGTATCATTGCGAACTTGACCCAGATTAATGCTCATCAGTTTCAGGCCAACTTGATCGCGCGGCCATGGTTATAAATCTCAACCAATTGGGAGTGCATGGCTTTTACCGCAGTATTGTAGTCCTCCTCATCAAGCACAAACTGCATGTCAACCTGCCGCATACATTGATGTACCCCCAGAATGTCGACCCCTGCGTCTGCCAGGGCCATTGCAGTGCGAGCCAGCATGCCAGGGATTTTCAGATCACTGCCAATCGCCGACACAATGCATACCTTGCGAACATTGATTTCAGCATCTGGAAACAGCTCGGCCATTGCCGCTTGAATGCGTTTCACAGTTTTGAGATTGGCTGACAAATAATGAGTAATGGTATTGGCATTCAGGTCTTTATTAATAACCTGTGCCTTAAAACGCATGATCTGGCCAAGGAATTTTTCTTCATAGTGAGAAAGATCCCCTACCATGTCCTGATCAAATAATTCGATCGCGTAAACACCCAGGCGACCTGCAACAATTTCGACACAAGGTGAGTCACTGACATAGTCGCGTGTGATCAGGGTGCCGCTGTGGTCGGGCTCAAAGGTATTTTTAACGCGTAAATGTATATTGTTCTGGCGCAATCCCTTAGCGGCTCGCGGATGGATGGCCTCCATACCAAGATTGGCCAGCTGGTCAGCAACATCGTAGTTGGTTCGACCGATAGGTACCGCTTTGTTGGCCCCCACAATGCCGGGGTCTGCACTGCTGAGGTGGAATTCTTTATGAATAATCGCTTCGCGGGCCCCCGTTAACACAGCAATCCGGCTGAAAATCATTTCGCTGTAGCCGCGATCAAATATGGCCATCAAACCACCTTCACAGTGGCTGTAGCCCGTTGCGATTGGCAGTTGCATTTGCAGATCCAGCCCTTCAAAGGCGCGTTGGATATTTTCATCAAGTGATACGTGTTTGGTATTCGCCCACCCTGAAAGATCAACAAAACAGGCATTTAACCCATAGAGTTGCAGAAGTCTGGCGGTGTTCCAGGCGCTGTGTATTTCGCCTAGGCTGGCCAACATTTCCCGTACCGTCTGCAGGTAATCTGTCAGCGCAAAGTGTCCATGCTGGCAGAGACTGGCAACATCTTCGAGTACTTTACTGGCATCATTGAGCCGACTCTCGATAAACTGATTAGCCTGCGCCACCTCCTGTTCACCGTGTTGCTCAAACAGATCCTTGTTGATTTCCAGTATGCGCGCTCGCAAGGTTTCAAAAGCATCGCGCCAGCTTTGCTGTTCTTCCGCGTCAGAGAACAGCGCGTAGATGCCTGGTTGGCCAGTTTTTTTATGCTCAAGCAGCATGTTGGTAATACCTGAATAAGCAGATACTACAAATACACGCTGATAGAAGTGACCGTTCAGTGCGGGGTTCATAAAAATGTTTTTTCGCACGGCATCAAACTGACTCATGGAGGTGCCGCCGATTTTCTCAACAGTATGGCCAGATTGCTGAGTAGATACGTTTGCTAGTGTCATGTCTGATCCTGCGCTGTTCATCGGTTGGATAGGTTTACTGCGGGCGCGATTATAACGCAGCGGTCCGCTGGTTTCACCCAGTCAGCTGTAGGTGGTTGGTCACTCCAGTACATGGTAAAAAACAAAATGCGCATCTGGATCCTGCGGTATGTGGAAGTCGATTTCCTTGAGATCGATAGCCCGAAACAATTGCTTGTAGCGCTCACACAGAGAGTTATAGATCACCTCTTGCACGATCAGAATATTGTAGTGTTTAAGTCCCAAGGATAGGGCGTGCTCTTTGATTATGTTAGAGATCACCGGTGTTTTACGTAGTTCTTCATACCGGTAGGCTTGGATCAGAGCGTCCCCAAACAGATCATAAGCCCTGATGCCGCTGCTCTGGAACGTGCCTTGAACCGAGTTGTAAGCCAGCCCCATCGCAGCCTTGATAGGACTTGAGTACCCAAATCGGTCCACCTCGGAGTTAAAGGCGCGGAACATCAACAATGCCGTCTCAACGGCGTGATCTGCCAGTGCATCTACCCTGTCAGTTAGAAACGGGTAACCAATCGCGCTGATAAAGCCATCACCAGTTTCCTTGAGTCGAAACGCCCGCGATTTAAGAGGGTTGTGTTCATAACCCATCATACATATCTGCGAAAAGGCTCTGAATATCTCCAGGAAAAATGCCTGAGTTTTTTCGTGTTTGATATTGCTTGATCCCTGTACGTCAAACACGTTCACAATGGCCTGCGCCTGAGCCACCGGCATGGTGTCTTCAAGCTGATCGCCTGCTTTGATACTTGCCAATTGGTGCGGATAGACCAGTTTGGACAGTTGCTTGTACAAATGCTGTCGCGTATCGGCGTCAATTGATTTGTAATAGAACCTGGTCTGGATACGGGCAAAAAACAACCAACTTACAATGATGCCCCCTAAAAAGCCCTGGACGACTTGGATGGCGTTAATTGCCAGATAGGCAGGATCTATCAGATAAATCAATACGGCCGTTAATAGGGTGTAGACGATGTTGCGGAGCAGGGTAATGCCAAAACTGGTGTGATAAGAAAATGCAGTTGTCATCAGAATCACGAAGTTGATCTGTCCGGACAGGGCGATGTATAGATCGGAAGGGTCAACACCCGCCTCAATCGGTTTGAATACAAAGTGCAGCGTCAGACAAAAGCCAAACAAAATACTCAGCAAAAACACATCAAGAACACTACGAGAGTGCTTATCCAGCCGGGCAAACAGTAAGGAGGCCAGCGGGTAGCCAAATGCTATGGCCATGGGAAGTGCGTACGTGAACAGCACCTTATTGGCATCCGGGTGCCCGGATTGACTCATGCTCAGCCATGAAATGAAGGACGATACAATCAGCAGGAAGGCGGCTGTTTTGCCTGGCCAGTTGCGCAGGGCGCGCGAAGCATCGTCGCGGAGTTCATCCCTGAACTCGTCGGCATGCTCTTTGCAGTATGCCGAGTAGTTATCTGAGTTCATATGACTTCTGTTGTTGTGGGTTGACCATCTAAGGCGCTCCTGCCAGCAGGTCTGGAGGGATGCGCTGGTGGCACTAGAGCATCCCCTTGTCTTGTGTCTCGATTATACAGATTTGCCTGCGCGCGGCAATTGCAGATCTGCTGTCGGATGTGTATAAACAGGTTTTGTTTTAACATGTAATTCCGGCAGAGGTTTGGGAAAATAATGGTTATGACGATCGCATTGTTTTTGTACCTAATGATTGTTATCAGTCTTGTATGGGGGCGATTTTTTTTCTTCAGTCTTGCTGGTGGGACGCCAAGGTTATTGGCGTACTCCTATGATGTTGCAGTCGCCATTCAAATGATCTTTACGGTTTATGGGTTCTTATATGTGATGGATGTCACAAAAA
>DITX01000208.1 GCA_002422225.1 Gammaproteobacteria bacterium UBA6173 | reverse complement strand
CGTTTGCCAGATACCACGCGCTGGTAATGCCGATGACGCCGCTACCCAAAACCAGAACTTTCATTGCACACTCCTGAGATGGAAAACTACAACTTTGATGGCGCTATTGTACGAGTGCTGGCATACGTGTATTTTCTGTATTGAAGGGGTATCACGGGAATTTACTCTGCTGATATGGCTTATAGCAAGATAAAGGTCTGAAAAAACATGAAAACACGGAGAGCATCCAGCCGCGAGCTGGATAACATCGATCGCAACATCCTGCGCATCATCCAGCGTGAGGGACGCATCTCGTTTGTGGAACTAGGTGAGAAGGTGGGTTTGTCGACAACACCGTGTATGGAAAGAGTGCGCAGGCTTGAGCGGGAAAAGTTTATCCTGGGTTATGGCGCGCGTCTGAATCCACAGAAATTACAGGCTAATTTGTTGGTGTTTGTAGAAATCAGTCTGGATTCCAAATCAGCCAGCATTTTTGATGACTTTCGCCGAGCCGTCAGCAAACTGCCACATGTACTAGAGTGTCACTTGGTATCAGGGGATTTTGATTACCTGATCAAGGCGCGTATTTCCGAGATGGCGTCCTACCGCAAACTGCTGGGTGACATTCTGCTGAAGTTGCCTGGCGTGCGCGAATCCAAAAGTTACATCGTGATGGAGGAGATCAAAGAAACTCTGGATCTGATTGTGCCTGACGAGTCTGAGCAAGCGTAACAACCGACGTAACAGCTGGCCCAGTCAAAAGCGATCATGTTTGTTGCCACTCAAACTCCATCTGCCGCGCGGTTGCGATGGCCAGTTCGCGACCGGCGAGACGCTCAACCAGATGCAGGCTCATATCAATGCCTGCAGAAATGCCCGCCGACGTTACAATGTTGCCCTGCACAATCCAATAAGCCTTTGGCATGGCACCCTCGTGTTTAGCAGTCAATTTTCGACGTCACTAATTTCACCAATATCCAGCAAATCCCCTGGGGAACAATCAAGTTCCTCACACAGACTGGCCAGCGTGTCAAAACGCACGCCTTTGACTTTACCGGTGCGCAGCAACGACAGATTGGCTTCCGTAATACCTATGCGTTCTGCCAGTTCTTTGGAGCGCATTTTTCGCAAGGCCAACATCACATCAAGACGAACAATAATCTGTTTCATACAAAGGCGTCATTTTCAGATTTAATGTCGGTGGCGACCACAAGAATTTTGCCGACGGCGCACACAAACACTGCAAATGCCAACATCCCTATATATTCAGGTTCTATCTGCAAATCAAAACCGCCCTGTCGGTTTACCCAAAGTGTCAAATTGGGGGTGATCAACATCACCGCAACCATGGCGTAAATGGCCGCTGAACCGGCCTCACCCACATGACGTGCGACATTGGTGCTGAAAAACTCTCCCTGCCCAAATTTGCCAAGCGCTTGTCGCAAGTGGTTGATGGCCTCAACAAAAAAGAAGGCTGGCAGCAGCTCAATCAGGATCATGCCAATGTTGTGCACACTTTGTTGCCAGCTGTTTTCCGGTGCAAACAGATTTCCTGCAATCACAAATCCACCCTTGGTGATGATGGCGATGATCAGCATCACCATGGCAATAATGGCGAGCGTCTGAGCAGTGGTAGCCAGATCTTGTGCGTTTTTCAGTTCTTCGAGTGTACGGTCTGACATGATGGTAGCTCCATTACTGTTTTGTGTTGTTAAATTATCGCTAAACAATAATAAAAGCAAATTTTATATTTATATTTTGTTTGCCCCACAGAACTGATCTAAAGAGTTCTGACTGCGGTCGCCCCATCCATAAACCTGTGAACAGAATGGCTGCAACACCCGCCAATATCATGGCGGGAAAAATAACGCTGATCGACAACCATATCCAGAGCACGGTTTTTGTTGTCTCAGGCTCGGTATTGCCTGGCCACCAGGTTCTGAACAGCAGCAAAAGGCCTACCCAGCCTGCCAGCGAGATCAGCATCATCCAGTACATCTGTTGCTTGATGTCTATGAGTTTGGCGGTCAACATGGTGGTGCCTTCTGAGAAATGTAATGGTTGCTACAGTCTGGAGTATTTGAAGTAGTCGCTACGAAAATAAGCAAGCTAAAAGATGAAATTGTCTGAGGGTGTGGCTGTGAGTAAAAAGCTGGATAAACGTGCCGAGGTGATTGATCTGTTGACAGTCCATTTTCTGGACACTGGACTGAGCGACACCGGGTTGCGGCGGCTGGCGGAGGTCGCTGGCACGAGTGATCGCATGCTGCTGTACTATTTTGAGAGCAAAGATGAATTGCTTGCTGCAGTGCTGACACATATTGCGGGGGGACTCAGCGCTTCGTTAACGCAATTATTTGGGACAACGCTCTTATCACCAGATACGGTTTTAGAGAAATTGTGGGTGGCGGCAAAAAGTGACGGATTCAAACCCTATCTACGCCTGTGGCTGGATTTGGCAGCCCATGCTAATAGAGGTGGCCCGTTGTTTTTGTCTATAGCCCAACAAATCAGTACTGGCTGGATAGACTGGATGGCCAGCCTGCTCGATGTTCCCGAGGCGAATAAAGAAGCGACAGCCGCCTTGATTCTGGCAGCGGTAGATGGTCAGTTGGTGTTGTTTCCCGGTGAAACTAAGCGTGGTGAACATGCCATTCTGCAATTGATTGCTTTGTTAAGGATGCAGAGCAAGGTTCAGGCTTAGTCTGGTATGACATGACTCGCCGCCGTTTCATAAATGCGAATCGTCTGTTTGCGCGGCTCTCCCCAACGATAACCGCCTAATGCGCCAGTTTTGCGGATCACCCGATGGCATGGAATCAGCAGAGCAACCGGGTTGGCGGCAATGGCATTGGCAACCGCCCGTGTCGCGTTGGGCTTTTGTGTATTGCTTGGCGCCGAGGATAAAAAACCGCAGCCTGCGCAATTGTCTGGCGTGACAGAGCAGCAATTGCGCTCAGTTGGGTTATCCCGAGCGAAATCGCTGGCGGTGCTGGATCTGGCTGACAAAATTGAACAGGGCACTGTGTTGTCCGTCCATTGACATCTGCACCATCGAACACCATGATCCGGTTAAATTTTACACAGTGGTAACCCTTGTCTTATGTGCTCAACTACTACAGAAACCTTGCAGTCCATGACCGATCGCGCCCAAACCCTTAAACAACAGGGCGATCTGGCGGGAGCGTTGTCTATTTACGAAACTGCTGTACAAGCCTGGCCACAAAGTGCTGTTGCGCACCATAATCTTGCGTCAATCCTCGGTGATATAGGTCGGTTTGACGACGCCGCTCGCTCAGCCATGGACGCAATCAAGCTGGGTATTCGCGCGCCGGAAACCCGGTTGGTGCTGGCACGTGCCCATATGAACGCAGGACAGCTGACCGCAGCGCAACTGGCATATCGTGAGGCGATCAGTCTGAAGCCTGATATGGTCATTGCCTTGTCCGAGCTGACCCAGTTGTTGTGGATGAGCAGCGCAGATCAGAGCTTGTCTTTGCAGCCACTGGTTAATGCGGTGCGCGCCTACCCAATGTCAGCGGATTTACACATGGTTTTGTCGCAGGCGCTGGAGTTCACGGGTGATAAGGAAGGTGCGATTCGTGTCATTCTGGACTTGGCATCTCGTAATGGGGCCGATGCCTTGATGATGGTGCGTGCGGCCGACTTGTTGCTTGAAACCGGCAATCTTGCGCACGGTCGCGAACTGGCGATCAGAGCGTTTAATGCAGATCGATCTTCTTTCCCGGCATTGATGACGCTGGCACGAGCGGCCCTGGCATGTGGTGAAGTTGACGGTGCCAGCGCCGCCATTATTGAAGCCATGAATCGCCGGCCAGATGATCAGCACGTGCTGGCGCTACAGGCCATGGTCTGGCGTATGAGTAATAATCCCGGTTTTGAAGCATTGTATGACTATTCCACCCTGGTGAAATCGTATCTGATCGAACCACCGGCTGGCTGGCGCACGCGCGCCGACTACCTTGCCAATCTGGCAGAGGAACTCAAAGCCGCCCATCACTACCGCACACATCCCTTTGGGCATTCGGTTCGGCAGGGCAGTCAGTTACCTAATATTTTTACGGTTAAAACGCCAGCCATTCAGGCGTTTCAACAGGCATTACAGGCACCTGTCGAAGCCCATATCGCGCACCTGGGCAGTGGGCCTGATCCGCTACGCAGGCGCAACAATGGGTCCTGGCTGATACAAGGGATCTGGTCAGTGATGCTGAGGCCGGGCGGATTTCATGTAGACCACGTTCATCAGGAAGGTTGGTTGTCTTCGGCGTTTTATGTGGAATTGCCGTCGGTGGTCACCAGCCCCGATGCCAAAAAAGCAAAAGGGCAGGGCAGTGCGGCGACAAAAGAGGGTTGGATTCGTTTTGGACAGGCTGGATCACCGGTACAACCGGCGCAGCCTGCTCAACACTTTGTGCAGCCGGAGCCGGGCATGCTGGTGCTGTTCCCGTCTTATATGTGGCACGGCACGGTGCCGTTCAGCGGTAAACAGCCGCGCTTGAGCATTGCGATGGATATTATCCCTGGCTGAAGCAGACCCGGCAGCAGAATCACCGGCTGCGCTTTGATCAGGTCAAACACTAGCCGGATGGAAACGACAATTAGGCCTGGCGGGTCACATGTTCACCGGCAAAGCTGTCCATCGGTGCGATGGCCTCCACCGCGTACGCTTGCTCCATGACAGTGGACACATAGTAGTAGGTGTTGGACACTTTTTCGCGGGTAATATCCAGCTCCATCCAGCCGCGCCCCAAGCCGCGCATGTAACGCATGTCGGGACTTGCCCGCATGAAGGCATTGACCAGTTGTTGCTCGGGTAATGGCATAAACGATTCAAAACCCGGTGAGCTGACGCTGGGGGTGCCAAATTCCACTGCAATGGCGTCGCCGTCATCATCATGCAGATCAAATGCCCAAGAACTGTGTGTATCGCCCACCAATACAACAGCGTTGTTGGCATGTTCGCGGAACATCTGTAATAACCGTTCGCGATTGGCGGGATAACCATCCTCGGCATCAAAATTCAGCGGTAGACCCAGTTGGCCACGTTCGCGTGGCAGTGCATAGCGACTATTGGCGACCGCCTCACGCACCTCGGGTGCAAACTCTTCATTGGCGACCAGCGGGATATGCTTGCGGCCCATGATCACCTGTTGCCGGCAAGGTGCGTGTCCGACCGATTGGGCTGCTCACACCCTGAGCGGTAAACCGATAGAAGTAGCTTTGGCCGGGTTCCAGACCAGATGCGTCCACTT
>DITX01000157.1:2003-8528 GCA_002422225.1 Gammaproteobacteria bacterium UBA6173 | reverse complement strand
CTGACTGACCAAAGTTTGCCGATGATACCCGTCGAAAGTGACACAAACACAGGCTACGCTGACGCTTGGTCGACAGCGCTCGGAACAGCTGACTTGGCAATAGATCTCAGCACGATGCCGTCGGTACTTGATGCAGTCACTTCCACCATGGCAATAGATCTCAGCACGATGCCGTCGGTACTTGATGCAGTCACTTCCACCATGGCCCCAGACACATCACCTTTCGGCGCTGACGATAGCAGCATTGTGTCGGGCAGCCCGGCGATCCAGACTCTTCCAGCTGCCCGGATGTCCTTGCAGGATGATTCAGCCGCCAGCAATCAGTTCGGCCTGAATCTTATTGACGGCACCGGACTTTCAGTTTTGGCGGCATCACCGCTGGCGAATCCCTTAGATATCAGCGCAACCGCGCTGGATGTACCTGACTACACCAACACCTTACAGTTGGACACCGCGTTTGTCTCCGAGCAACTGAGCGCGGCCGAGGGCGAGGCGAGCACCGCCTCAGCAATAGTGAATGGCAGCACCACCGCCACAGACTTAGCGCTCAACGGTAATCAGGCCGCTCTTATTCAGCCCGCTCTTATTCAGCCCGCTCTTGTTCAGCCCGCTCTTGTTCAGCCCGCTCTTATTCAGCAAGCGGCACAGAGCCAGCATCTGGCTGATGAGATGACGACCCTCAATTTGACTGCAGCCTATGACCTGTCCCTGCCGGATGTAATGCCCGCCAGTCCCTTTGAGCCTATGTCAGCTTCCCAACCGGAAGCACCCGTTCTTGCACTCGCCACACAATCGCAATCCACGCCAAATTCTGCGCTGGCTGCGACTGTCGCGCCATTTTCAACCGGTTTGACGAGTACACAGACAGGCAAGATTGCAAGGGATGAAGTTGAATCACAAGTCGCGGCGATGCATTTTGCACCGCTTAGCCGTAATGCGTTGGCCAATCAACCGGGCAACACCGTCGATAATATTTCCGAAGTGGATGCTGAGTTACATACCAGGGGTCTGGAGCCTGCCAGCGGTGCCTCAACCCGGTCTGCCTACGTGAACAGCTTGCTGAGCAATCTGTTGGGAACAGCTACAGATGTTTCGACAAGCTCTGGAGCAACAAATGCGACATTGATACAAAACAACGCGCTTTCGCCTGACAACCTGGCGACCTCTCTCGAGGATTTTTTTGGACAAATCAACGGGCTGACTCCAAGCAAATCAACGCTGAGCGATCAGCAATTGCTGGCCAGTGTGGGCGTGAATGCCCATGACTCCGCATCAGGTTTACAAGGCGCGTCGCTGTACACAGCAGATCAACGCTTACAACAAGCCGCTGAGGCACGACTGGCGCACTTGCAGGGATTGCAGCAAACAAATGCTTCTGTTGAAAATGCCACCTCGCGCATGACTGGCACCGGGCTGTCCGGGCTTGATGTGGCCTTTGGGCAGCCCGGCTGGGTAGAACGTGTCGGGCGACAAATGTTGTTGCAGTCAGCACAAGGCAACAGCAGTGCCCAGATACAACTGGACCCTCCGGAACTTGGCAGCCTCACTATCCGCATTCAGCTAGTTGATCAATCCGCTGCCGTTAACTTTGTCAGTCCGCACGCAATGGTCAGAGACGCATTAGAGCAGCAAGCACAGCGACTGCAGGAGATGTTCAACGAACAAGGTTTGAATTTGCGTGATGTCTCAGTGTCAGACCAATCTGCTAACGCCAGGCAACAATCACAGCAACAATCACAGCAGCAGTCACCAGAACAATCTGCCGTGGCTGGCCAAACGACAGACAGCCACGATCAAGAAATTGTGTCATCTGCGCACAAGTCGATGTCATTAATTGACTACTACGCCTGATATTGGTGGACACCTGACATAAATCTGTCAATGCGCTCAGCCCCTGCGCTGCAATTTCTCAGGGGCTGCGTCACAAAATTGGCGATTGCATCGCGCAATGCTGCTGATGCTAAACAATTTGATTTGCCTGCTATTAAAATCTCATCAAAACCATTAACTTAGCCTTCTACTTAAACTATGGCACAAGCTTTGCTTCTGCCTGTGTATTCTACGTCCGATAATTATGACTGTTCGGCGAACGAGGCGGCTATGGCACAAGAAAGTGATAAAACTGCAAAAAAAGGTAAAAAGGGCTTGGTTATTGGCGCGCTTGCCGGAGCGCTAGTATTGGGTGGTGGTGCCGGCGCGTTTTTGTTTATGGGTGGTGAGCCTGCAGTACCGGTCAGCACTGAACCCGCAGGTCCGGTACTGGGTCCCGTTCAGTATCTGGAACTGTCACCCTCGTTTATCGTGAACTTCCCGCATCAAGGTCGCCAGCGTTTTTTACAGGCCAGCATCTCTGTCATGAGTCGCGACCCTCAGGCACTGGAGGCAGTGACGCAGCATATGCCTGTTGTCAGACATAATTTGATCAACCTGTTAAATGCACAGATGTTGTTGGTGTTTGAAGATCCAACCGGTATCGAACTTCTGCGCCAATTGGCCACTCAGGAGGTCAAACAGGTGTTGATGCGCGAGATTGGCAGGGAAGGCATCGAAGAAGTGTTGTTTACCAATTTTGTAATGCAATAAACCAAAAGAGACTCACATGCAGGATCTGTTATCACAAGACGAAATTGACGCGTTATTGCATGGTGTAGATGACTCCATGCTTGATCCCGGCCTTGAAGAGGATGCCGGGTCGGTTCGCTCGTATGATCTGACCACGCAGGATCGCATTGTACGCGGGCGCATGCCGACCCTCGAAATGATCAATGAACGATTTGCGCGTGGCACGCGCATTAGTTTATTCAATCTATTGCGTCGCACCGCAGACGTCTCCATCGGTGGTGTGCAAATCACCAAGTTTGGCGAATACCTGCACACGCTCTATGTGCCTACCAGTTTGAATCTGGTCAAGTTTCGCCCATTACGCGGCACTGCGTTGATTGTGCTGGATGCCAAGCTGGTGTTTAAGTTAGTCGACAATTACTTTGGTGGTGATGGACGTCACGCAAAAATTGAAGGCAGGGAATTCACCCCTACAGAACTGCGTGTTGTGCAGATGGTACTGAATCAGATTTTTGCTGATCTGGGTGAGGCATGGCGCAACGTTTACAAACTCGAATTTGACTATCTGCGTTCAGAAGTCAACCCGGCCATGGCCAATATAGTCAGTCCCAGTGAAGTGGTTGTGGTTAGCACTTTTCACATAGAGCTCGATGGCGGTGGCGGCGACATCCATATTACCCAGCCGTATGCCATGATTGAACCTATCCGAGAACTGTTGGACGCGGGCATGCAGAGTGATGTTGATGAGCATGATGAACGCTGGGGCAATGCACTGCGCGAGCAAATCAAAGATGCCACTGTGGATTTCACCTGTGATTTGTTTGAGCGTTCCATCACGCTGCGGGATGTTGTTGATCTGGAAGCAGGTGATGTGATCCCAATAGAAATGCCAGAAACTGTTGTACTCAAAGCAAACGGCATTCCGATGTTTAATACCCGTGTTGGTATGTCAAATGGCAATCTGGCACTGCGCATTGAAGGTGTGCACAGACGTCATCAGAAATAAACCGGCAGCAAAAAACAAATTAGGCATAAATGAATTTACGAGGACACATGATGAGTGACGACAAGGCAATGGCAGATGAGTGGGCAGCAGCGATGGAGGAAGATGCGTTTTCCAAGTCTGCTGACACTGACAAAAAAACCAAAGCGCCGGATCTGGATGTCATTCTGGATATCCCAGTACGCATTTCTATGGAAGTTGGCAGTACTGCCATCACCATACGAAATTTATTACAGCTGAATCAGGGTTCAGTCATTGAACTTGACCGTTTGGCAGGCGAACCATTGGATGTGTTGGTTAATGGCACCTTGATTGCCCACGGGGAGGTGGTGGTTGTAAATGACAAGTTTGGTATCCGTATGACGGATGTCATCAGCCCCTCTGAACGCATCAAGAAGTTGCGTTAATCATGGCCGAATTAACAACTGCCGGCGAAACCCTTGAACCTGTTTCTTTACTCGGCGCGGGTGGAGCAAGCGCGGTAGGCCAAACCCTGCTGTGGTTATTGCTTGTTGTTGGATTGATCCTGTTACTGGCTTGGCTTGCCAGACGTATTGGGGGTTTGCAATTGCAAAATGCCGGCGCCATCAAAATGCTGAGCATGCTGCCTGTTGGTAACAAAGAACGCATTGCCCTGGTACAGGTGGGCGATAAACAACTGTTGATTGGCATTGCGCCCGGGCGCGTGAATACGCTGCATGTGTTTGAGCAGACAGTTATCCACACCGATGTTGCTGCAAATCAGGGCGCACCAGTACCCGGCAAACAATCGTTTCAACAAATCTTACTGAATACTGTGACAGGGAAACGCTTGTGATCCAGAAACTGATTCTGACCCTGTGCGCGCTGCTGTTGTCCACCTCCCTGATCGCGCAAGACACCACCATCAGTACACTGCCAGAGGCACAAAACCTGGTGACTGGTATTCCGGCGTTATCCGTCACCACCGGCGCGGACGGCGGACAACAATACACGGTCTCACTACAAATCATGGCCATCATGACTGTACTGACGTTATTGCCCGCGTTGGCTATGATGATGACCTCGTTTACACGAATTATTGTGGTATTCGCCATTTTGAGACAGGCATTAGGGCTGCAACAGACGCCGTCTAACCAGATTTTGCTGGGTCTTGCGCTGTTTTTGTCGATATTCATCATGACGCCGGTTTTCCAGCAATTAAACGAAACAGCCGTTCAGCCTTACATCAATGAAGAAATATCGGCACAGGAAGCATTAACTCAGGCAGAAATCCCGTTTCGCACCTTTATGTCGGCACAGACGCGCGAGTCCGACCTTCAGTTGTTCCTTGAGCTTTCAGACACACCGGAAGTTGCCAGTATCGATGAGGTACCCATTACCGTTTTGATTCCAGCATTTGTGACCAGCGAATTAAAAACTGCGTTTCAGATCGGGTTCCTGCTGTTCATTCCGTTTTTGGTGATCGACCTAGTTGTTGCCAGCGTGTTGATGGCAATGGGCATGATGATGTTGTCACCCATCATCATTTCGTTGCCATTCAAGATCATGCTGTTTGTGCTGATCGACGGCTGGGCCATGGTGATAGGCACGTTGGCAATGAGTTTTGGAGTCTGACCATGATGACACCCGATGTTGCAGTAGGTATCTGGCGCGAAGCGATGTGGCTGATTGTGCTACTCGTGGCGGTTATTGTGATGCCAAGCCTACTCATTGGGCTGGTGATCAGTACCTTCCAGGCAGCCACACAGATTAACGAACAGACCTTGAGCTTTTTACCTCGCCTGTTGGTCACACTGATCGTGATCATCATAACCGGCCCGTGGCTGCTGCGCCGGGTTATGGATTACACAGAACAGTTGGTTCTGAGTATTCCGTTTTTGGTTGGGTAAGCAAGGTGTTGAGTTATACCGATGCCGAGATTGGTGCGCTGGTGGGCAGCTTCCTTTGGCCTTTGTTCAGAATCATGGGCTTTTTCCTGGCCGCACCGGTAGTGGGGTCGAATTTTGTACCTGCCCGCGTACGTCTCATTCTGGCGTTAGCTGTGTCGATCTTGATCGCACCAACTTTGCCCGAAGTACCTGAAGTGCCAGCGCTGTCGATTCCAGCATTTCTGATTGTATTGCAACAGGTGCTGATTGGGTTTGCGCTGGGTTTTTTTATGCAGATGGTGTTTCAGATATTTATTGTGCTCGGGCAGCTGATTGCCATGCAGATGGGACTTGGTTTTGCGTCCATGGTTGATCCAACAAACGGTATCAATGTGGCGATTCTGAGTAGCTTGTATTTGATGTTTGTCACCATGTTGTTTGTCCTGTTTGATGGGCATCTGCTTATGATTTCAGTGATTGCCGAGAGTTTTGAGCAGATTCCTATCAGCAGCACAGCCGTAGATAGAGATATTTATTATCGACTTATCAGTACCATAAGCTGGGTATTCTCAAGTGCTTTATTGCTTGCACTGCCCGCGCTGACAGCCTTGCTGATCACCAACTTTGCATTTGGCATCATGACCCGAGCAGCACCACAAATGAATATTTTTGCCTTGGGCTTTCCGGTTGCCTTGATGTTCGGCTTGTTTATCATCTGGATGACCATGGGTTATTTCGAAGAAATTTCACGCACAGTGTTTACCGACATGTTTATCCGTATGCGCGCGCTGTTTGACTGACTTGAGGAGCTGTTAAATCATGGCTGAAGAAGACTCCTCGTCGGAAAAGTCGCAAGAACCCACCTCCAAACGCCTTGAACAAGCAAAAGAGGACGGTGACACCGTTCGTTCCCGCGAACTTAACACCATGGCCATCCTGTTAGCCGGCAGTGGCGCCTTGTTAATTTTTGGCGGCTTCATGATTGAATCCATGCGCGGCATCATGGTCCATAACTTTTCATTTGACCGCAGTCAGATATTTGACACCAGCGCGATGTTACAGCACTTGGAAGTGGCAGTTATGGAAGGCCTCAGATCGCTAGGCCCAATA
>DITX01000157.1:0-1994 GCA_002422225.1 Gammaproteobacteria bacterium UBA6173 | reverse complement strand
GGGCTCAAACGCATGTTTGGCAGCAAAGCCTTGGTAGAACTGGCCAAAGCAGCGGGCAAGGTTGTGGTGGTAGCCGCCATTGCGCTGCTCATTTTTGTGCTTAATACCGATCGCATCATGCAGATCTATTCCGAACCGATTTTGCCTGCCATGCAACATACACTGACCATTCTGGGATGGTCAGTGCTGGGAATGTCCTGCGCAATGGTCCTAATCACCCTGATTGATGTGCCGTTTCAGATACACTCGCACACCCAGAAGCTCAAGATGACCTTGCAACAGGTCAAAGATGAAATGAAGGATTCCGAAGGTAAACCGGAGGTCAAACAACGTATTCGTCAACTGCAGTACCAGATGACACAAAATCGCATGATGTCGAATCTGCCTCAGGCTGATGTCATCATCACGAACCCTGAGCATTACTCTGTTGCACTGAAGTATCAGCAAGGCGGCGATGGGGCTCCGGTTTTGTTGGCCAAGGGAGTTGACTTGATTGCAATGAAAATTCGGGAAGTTGCCCGGCTTCATAACATCACCATCGTGGAGTCTCCCGTGCTAGCTCGCGCCATTTTTTACAATACCCGTCTCGATGAAGAAATCCCGGAAGGACTATACAAAGCGGTTGCCCAGGTGCTTGCCTACGTCTTCCAACTCCGACAACACAAACCTGGCAAAGGCCCCAAACCCGTCCTCAGCAAAGACCTGCTAGTGCCAGAGGACTTGCGTCACGATTAAAACGCTATCCCTCGAATTCTCTGCTTTGTTGGTGATGGATTGCGGCTTCCACACCCTGCAAGCCCTTGCTTTTTGTTAACCCACCCCCCGTTATCTCAATTTATTTTTGCAATTGACAGAAAGTGTGCACGACTTTTGCAGAGTTCCTGTTGGGCACGCTGTTTTCTGTTGTTTTTCTACAAACAGCGTCAAGAATTTGGTGAACAGGTCTGTTTTTTTGTTGCAGCGTCGAAACCCTGACGCTTCCATAAAAAAACGACCCCAACTTAGTTAAAGATGGCATTAACCATGAATTTGGGCAGTAATCTGGATCGTACTAATCTGCTGAGCAACGCCAGGAATATCACCCAGGGCAATCTGGGTATCCCACTGTTGCTATTGGTCATCCTGGGCATGATGACTCTGCCAGTGCCCCCCATTCTGCTGGATGTATTTTTCACATTTAACATCACGATTGCTCTGGTCGTACTCAGCGTGTCTGTCTACGCAATGCGTCCACTGGATTTTGCAGTTTTTCCAACCATTCTTCTCGTATCAACATTGCTACGCTTGGCATTAAACGTGGCATCTACCCGAGTGGTGCTGCTGAACGGACACGAAGGTGGGGCTGCGGCAGGCAAAGTCATCGAGTCCTTTGGCGAAGTAGTCATTGGTGGCAATTACGCAGTAGGCTTGATTGTGTTTCTGATCTTGGTGATTATCAACTTTGTGGTTGTTACCAAGGGCGCAGGGCGAATCGCCGAGGTCAGTGCGCGCTTCACGCTGGATGCCATGCCCGGCAAACAGATGGCGGTGGATGCAGACCTGAACGCTGGTGTGATTGATCAGGAGCAGGCGCGCAAACGTCGCAGCGAAATCACGCAGGAAGCCGATTTTTATGGCTCCATGGACGGCGCCAGTAAATTTGTAAAAGGTGATGCGGTTGCGGGCATTCTGATTCTTGTCATCAACATGATTGGTGGTCTTGGCATCGGCATGATGCAACACGGGCTGGATTTTGCGATGGCAGCAGAGCGATACGCGTTGCTGACCATCGGTGATGGTCTAGTGGCACAGATTCCTGCGCTTATTTTGTCGACTGCCGCAGCAATCATGGTGACACGTAGCAATACCAGCGAAATGATGGGCGCCCAGGTGATCGGTCAAATGTTTGCGACGCCCCGATCCTTGGGTGTGGCTGCTGGCATCCTGTTTGTAATGGGCATTGTGCCCGGTATGCCTCATCTTGCGTTTTTAGCGCTGGCAGCGGCGGCAGCCGC
>DITX01000122.1 GCA_002422225.1 Gammaproteobacteria bacterium UBA6173 | reverse complement strand
TTTTTTTGCGCGCGCCAGTTGCCGACTCAGGCGCTTGAGGCGGGTGGAAAGTGCGCGTAGTTCATTCTTGATGAGCACATTATGGCTATCCACGCTTGATCGGTACATCATTTGATTGATATCCCGGGCGCAGGCATCTAGCTCATCCCGACACTCAGGATAGTTTTGAGCCAATCGCTGAAAAAATGTGTGCACGCCTTCGCTGGGAGTTCTGGCCAGTTTAGTGCCTGCAAAGGCATTCATAAACTGCAAACAGGTGTCTACCACCGGATCATGTCGGCGACGACTTTTAAACATGCTGCCAGCAGCAACTGCCGCAAGGATCAACACTAACATGGCTACCATGATGGCGGGCAGCCACTTAATGCGCGACGCGCCGACCAGACTCTCAAGAAACGCAAGCTGTGTAGTTTCGTCATAACTGAGCACCCAACGATTCCAGGAATACTCAAGCGAGTCCATACGCAGCCGCAGAGCGTTTAGCCATGGCCTGTCCATTAACAACAGCATGGCAAACGCAGGATCCTGCAAGGTTTGCTCATTCTGTCTCATCAACATTTCCGCACCTTGCTCAATGCGCTCCGGCGCAACCCAGGCGGTCGGATCAAGTTGTTGCCAACCTTCACCTTCAAACCAGGCTTCAACCCACGCGTGCGCGTTGTATTGATACACAATCAAGTAGTCGTCAAAGCGATTGTGTTCTGCTCCCTGATACCCGACGACCACCCGGGCGGGAATACCGGCGGCCCGCAACATAAAGGTCAATGCGCCTGCATAGTGCTCACAAAAACCTTGCTGACTGTCGAACAGGAAGTCATCAATACTGTTGTCCGGCATCAAAGGCGGATACAAGGTGTAGAAGTACTCCTCTGTGCGAAAGCGACTGAGCATCGCATTTGTCAACTGCCTGTCATCGCTGTACTGCGCACGCATTTGTTGCGCGAGCTCCCGGGCTCTGGGATTACCATCCTCCGGCAGGCGCAGTGCCCTGTTGCGCGCGCGCGGCCCTAACGTCAGGTCTGTTGGTACGCTGGTGAACGAGCGAGCGTCGTATCGCAAACGCTGGGCAATGGGTCGGGACACATTCAAAACATTGTAGTTATCGAGAAATACGCCCGACAGGTTTACTTGTGGGACATTAATCGCGTACAACCAATTCTGCTGCGTAGGCTCCATGATGATGTCATAGTCAAGCGTCGGCAGGCTGCTGTCGCTTTGATAATCGCGGTCCTGTCTGGGCCCCATCATAAAATAATTGCGCGACCACGTAGTGCCATCAAAATCTTCAAGGACCAAGCCTCGCCAATACAATTGCCGGGGCGAAGGAATTTCCGCATTAAATTTGACCCGGAAGGCTATGTCTGTCGAGCGGGCCAGTTCACTGATTTCACCCGGTGACATGCGATCGCTGACGCCAGTTGCGCTGGCGGTGCTTGGTTGCGTCACTGACCAAAGTGGCGAAATTCTGGGTACCGTGACAAACAGTATTAACATCAGCGGCAGGGCTTGTAGCATCAGAATACCTGCCAGCCGCAGATTACGCAGCTGTTCAACCCAACCGTCGGCATAATCAGGCGCGCGGTTTAATGAAATTAACGATGCCAGAATCAGCAGCGCTACCATTAAATTGTAGGCGCCAGACAAGATGGATTGTGAGTAAATAAATCCCGCCATCAATAACAAAAATGCGAGGGTATTAACGATGTAGATATCGCGCCGGTAGCGCATCTCCAATAGCTTTAACAAGCAACCACTGATCAATAAAATCACAGTGCCATCAATACTCAGCCCTCCCCCACCGTACTGCACGATTGTTGCTGCCGCGACTGCAAACAACGCAACCGCACGGACGGCACGCCCCGGGTAATTTGCCCGGCCAGTATAGATCAGCCAGCGCCAGGTTAAGCACACCCCGGCCAACACAATCAACCAGAATGGCATACGCGTCAGATGAGGCAGAATGAGCAACACCATCACGGACAATATCCAGATCAGCGCAGTTCTCGGGATAACAGCGTTTACGACCATAACGCTAGCGCCTCCAGTAGCTTGCGACGATGTTCTTCTCCACGATCAGGCGTAAACTCCTGGTCAGGCAGGCGCAGACCAAAGTCAACATCGCGCGCTGACAGTTGCAATACCTGATAACACAGGCAAGAAAGACGGGTTTCCAAATCAAGCCCCGAAAACTGTGTCCAGTCGAGCATCAGGTTGAAATCACAGGGATCAACAAATTGTTTGGTTTTTAAGCCTTGGCCGCGCGCCAGCGTTTTCCAGGCAATCTGACGCCTGGAATCCCCCGGTTGATAGTTACGCAGGCCATAGAAGTCTTCACTTCCGGGGACGCTGGCCAAGTTGTCAGCGCTGTCTCCAGCGCCCGAGGATGCGGGCAACTCACACGCCTGTGGCCGCGGATAGACCAGACAACGCATAGCAAGATCCGGTCGCGACCAAGCCTCCCACAGCCCCAAGGGGTAAGCGGTTTTAACCATTAAGCGCGGGGCTTCAAACAGTCCGCGTTTGAGGGCTGTTACCGCCAGAAAAACCTCGGTAGTGGGGCTGTGATTCAGATTTGCAATCTGACTGATGTACGGACTTTTGGCAGACGATTTATTATCTGTTTTTGGGTGACGGGCCGTCTCAGCCACCCCCACATGAATCGCTTCGCGGATACGTTTATCGTCTCGCTGCACAATGATTTTGAACACGGCACTGTCGCCGGCAAAACACGCCTCTGCACCATGACCACGCAGTGTGACACCTTGCAGGTTCATAAAGGTATGCACCAGAGTCAGCAGAAAAACCCCTGTCATCAAAAAGGACAGCGCAAACGCCAGGCTCAGTGCGTAATTGATGGCTGCCACAAACACCACGACCGACGTGATAACAAATAACAAACCCTGCCCCGTCGGCAAAATGTAAATGTTACGGCCGCCCAGTCTCACCAATGCCTGCGCAGGCGCCCGCCGGGACAACCAGTCCAGATGCCAGCGTTCAATGCGCTGTTGAATCAAGCTGAGAAAACGTCGACGGTATTGAGTATCCACTGACTTGCTGTTTCACCTGATTGACGATGAGTGATACTTCTGGCTTGCAAACGGTGTTCGGCGACTGATGGGAAAATAGCCTGCACATCTTCGGGAATGACATGATCACGGCCGGACATCAGGGCAAATGTTTTAGCGGCCCTGATCAATGCGATCCCTCCACGCGGTGACAGCCCTGCCAAAAACCGCTCATTGTCACGGGTACAGGCAATCAAGCGCTGTACGTAATCCAGCAGGTAGGCACTGCATTTGACGCCGGTGGCCAATGCCCGCCAGTCAGCCAGTTCAGCCGCTTCGAAACACTGCCGGACATTGACCAGAGAACTGCGCTGTTCCGCGCGCTCAAGCAATATGCGTTCGGCAGCAGGGTCCGGATATCCCAGCGTTAATCGCATCAAGAAACGGTCAGACTGCGATTCAGGCAAGGGATATGTCCCTGCCAGACTGACTGGGTTTTGTGTCGCAATCACAAAAAACGGTATTGGCAACGCTCTGGTTTGCCCTTCGATGGTGACCTGCGCCTCTTCCATGGCTTCCAACAAGGCACTCTGGGTTTTGGGTGTAGCGCGATTGATTTCATCTGCCAGAAGCAGCTGACAAAACACCGGACCTTCATGAAAAACAAAACTGCCCGTGGCAGTCTCGTAAACAGACATGCCGAGGATATCTGCGGGCAACAAATCACTGGTGAATTGAACACGTCTGAACGCCAGACCAAACACTTTTGCCAGCGAGTGCGCCAAGGTAGTTTTTCCCATACCAGGCAAGTCCTCGATCAGCAGATGACCACCAGAGAGCAGACAACATAAAGCCAATCTGATCTGTTGATCCTTTCCCAATACAACTGAACCAATTTCTGTCAGCGCCTGATCTATCTTTGCCTGCATGCAACATTTCCCTTTCCGGTAAACCAGAGAAGCACAAAAGCAATGAGTGTAGCGTGAGTGATGCAAATCAGGCTTTCATTTTTTGACTTTATGACATAAAGTACTTTCATTCATAGCCGCCAAAGGACAAAACACCGTGCCAACCCCTTCCAAAACTAGGTTGCCGCCCGATATTCAAGGCTCAGAACCCATCAGTCTGGCTGAGCGCGCAGAGGACAACCTGCGCTTTATCCGGTCAACCATGGAGAATGCCGCCGTATTTACGGGCCTGTCAGGCACTGGCTACACATTGACCGGTATCACGGCCCTGCTGGCAGCATGGTTTGCTGCCCAGCAACAAGACCCTGAGACCTGGTTTGCAATCTGGATGGGTGAACTGGCACTGGCCACGACGCTGGCGTCCAGTTTTACCTGGCTCAAGACACAACAGCAGGGGCGTTCGCTGCGCCTGATCACCCTGAAAAAACTGGTGTCGGCATTTTTACCTACAATGCTGGCAGGCGCCCTCTTATCACTGGTGTTCTATCGCGAGCAACTCATCACACTGTTGCCGGGCGTTTGGTTGAGCCTGTATGGCGCGGCCGTCATCACCGCTGGTGCGTGGTCCATTCGAATACTACCCGTCATGGGTGCGATGTTTATGGTGCTCGGGGCCCTCGCTCTGCTATCGCCAATTCCGCCAGACTGGTTGATGGCATTAGGTTTTGGTGGTCTGCATATTGTGTTTGGCATGGTGATCTGGAGGCATTATGGCGGTTAAAAAAACACAGCAACGGGTTGATGCCAATGACGCGGAGTTTGCCGCAGCGGTAAGCAAACCTAAACCCGGCACGAGCGTAGAAGGTCTGGACAATCTGATCCATGAGCGCACCCGACTGTCATTGATCAGCGCGCTTGCCGCACATCCCAGCCTGAGTTTTAGTGAACTCAAAGAATTGCTACACATGTCTGACGGCAACCTCAGCGTTCAGGCCCGCAAACTGGAAGAAGCCGGTTACATCAGCTGCCAGAAAAGTTTTGTAGGCCGCACTCCTCGCACAGATTTTGCATTGACAGCGGCTGGTCGCACGGCACTGCAGCGTTATGTCGCACATATGGAAGCCTTGATAAAAACCATGAAACCCGTCAACAAGGAGTAATTACATGGACATCACTCAGCATCACGACACAAAACAAACATCAGAGCGTGAACAGACCCACACTCCCGAACAGGTGAAGACGGCCACCCATTTGCTGGCGCTGGGCACAGTCAGTGGATTGTTATTGCACTGGCTGGTTTGGGACAGAATCGGTGGGAGTTTTGGCATGTTCCTCTGGACTGTATTCAGCTGCGGCGCAGTGCTCTGGCTAAATCGCCATCAAAACAGAACATGGCGTGTTGAATTACTGATCTGGACCACCGTCATCATTTGTGCCGCATGGCTTGCCGTGCTGCGCGATGCAGATCAAGTCATGTTGTTGATGTATCTGGTGATGTTATTGAGCTTGGGCATTATTTTTTACCGGGCTCGTGGTGATCTGCTACGCACTGCAACACTACCCCGAATGTTCAACTCCGCCTTGCAGTTACCGGCTCGAATCTTACTGAGCATTTTCCCGGCACTGGATATGTTCATCAAATCAAGCTGGAAAGGAGGCAGCCAGATCAGCGCAGTGTTGCGCGGATTGATGTTGGCCATCCCTTTGTTATTAGTTTTTGCGCTGTTGTTTGCGTCAGCAGATGCGGTATTCAGCCAGCAACTGGATCGTGTTGGCAGTTTTATGAGCAACCTAACACCCACCGCGCCCCTGATCAACCTTGTTCTTATTGTCATCGCAACCGGCGTACTGAGCTGCAGTTTGATACAACACGCACAATCAACAGATTTGACTGTCACACATGAGAGTCAACAGTTATGGCCGGGGCTGCGCGTGCAGCTTGGAAAAACGGAAACTGCCATTGTGATGGGTTCGCTGGCATTATTGTTTGTCACGTTTGTGATATTGCAGGCGTCCTACCTGTTTGGAGGACGTGAGCTGATCGAAGTGCGCAGTGGCCTGACACTGGCTGATTATGCCCGTCGCGGCTTTTTTGAGTTATTGACTGTCGCTGCACTGACCATGGGATTGTTGATTGCGTTGGCGTCTGTGCAGTGTCATCAAGGTCTGTTTCGTCAGCTGGGAGGTGTACTGATCGCCTGCGTCATGATCATGTTGGTGTCGTCGGTTTATCGTTTGAATCTTTACGTGGAACAGTTTGGTCTGACCATGGCCCGCCTGGTGGCTCTGTCTATCATGCTCTGGTTAAGCATCAGTCTTTTGTGGTTTGCAGCAACCGTCTTGCGCGGCAATGCGCGTGGTTTTCTGGCGGGCTTGGTGATCAGCAGCATGGCTTGTTGTTTACTGCTGGCGGCCATTAATCCGGCTGCACGCGTCGCGCAAGTAAACATCGAACACGCGCGTAACAGTGGATCACCACTTGACATCGACTACCTGAACAGACTGGGCGCGGATGTTGTCCCTTTTGTCATTGCAATTGGAGTCAATTGTTTTGTCACTGAAACACGATTTTCACATTGGGCCGCAACATCAGCATCTGCTTATACTTCAAGCGACTGGCGTGAGTGGAATGCTGCGCGGGCGGCAGCACGTGACGCAGTGCTTGCAAAACTTGAGTTATGCCAACGATGATTAATCACACCAATGTTCTTAAACTCAAGCTGCTATCATCTTGCTTATAGTACAAGGACGATCATCATGGCTTTAAAAATTCTGCACACCTCCGACTGGCATCTCGGCCGCGCATTGTACGGCCAGAAACGCTACGAAGAATTTGATGCCCTGCTGGCCTGGATGATCAACACCTTACAGGAACAGCACATCGATGTGCTGCTCATCGCCGGCGATGTGTTTGACACGGGCACGCCGAGTAACCGCGCCATGCAGCAGTACTACCGTTTTCTGACACAGATCAGTGATACCGGCTGCAAGCATGTGGTCATCATTGGCGGCAATCACGACTCTCCGACGTTTCTGAATGCACCCCGTGAGCTGTTAAAAGTATTAAATGTGCATGTGGTCGGCGCAAAGACTGATGCCATCGAAGACGAAGTGATTGTGCTACGTGACGAAGACCATAAACCGCTGGCCATCGTCTGTGCCACGCCCTACCTGCGTGACCGTGATATTCGCACCGCAGAGGCAGGAGAATCTATCGAAGATAAGGAACAGAAACTCCTGGATGGTATACGAAATCACTACACAGCCGTCACGGCTTATGCCACCCAAATACAGTCATCACTGACTGACGCCGGGCAGCAGATTGTGCCCATGATCGGCATGGGCCATTTGTTTACCGCAGGAGGCCGCACGACTGATGACGATGGCGTTCGCCCCCTCTACGTAGGATCACTCGCTCATGTCGGGGCGAGTATTTTCCCTGACACGCTGGATTACGTTGCGCTGGGTCACCTTCATGTACCGCAGTGCGTCGGTGGTCATGAACACATACGCTATTGCGGCTCACCGCTGCCCATGGGTTTTGGTGAAGCGCTACAAAAAAAATCAGTCTGTGTACTGACTTTCGAAACACGTAAACCGACATTGTCCATACTCCCCATACCCACGTTCCAGCGTCTGCGTCAGTTGCGCGGCAATTTACCCAGCCTGCAATCAGAGTTGAGCAGTTTGATACAAGACGCCACATCAACCTGGGTGGAAGTGATTTATACCGGTGATGAAGTAGTGACTGATCTGCGCGATAAACTGGAAGCGGTAATCACTGGAGCACAGACCAATAGCACAAGTCCGGTCACTATTTTACGCATCAAAAATCAGCGAATCAGCACGCAAAGTTTAACTACCAACCTGCCCGAACAGACATTGGATGACCTGACTCCTCACGATGTATTTGAACGTTGTCTGCTCGCTCACGACATTCCCGATGAACAACGCCCTGCCCTGCAGCATGCCTATCAGGAAATCCTGACGCAGTTGCAGGAACACGATGCCAGGGCGGATTAAGCATGCGTATTCTTGGTATCCGTTTTAAAAACATCAATTCACTAGCGGGTGAGTGGCAGATTGACTTTACCCAGCCAGAGTTTAC
>DITX01000145.1 GCA_002422225.1 Gammaproteobacteria bacterium UBA6173 | reverse complement strand
AGATGGGGTTTATTGATCGGTTACCGCGCATCTATAAAGAGAGCAAGCTCTTCTGCGTGATCAGAGATAGCCTTGGTCGCGAGGAGTTCTGCCTCTCTGAGATGCTTATCAATGTTTATCTGAGGTATTTGCGTGCGAACCTCGGTTAATTTCTTGTAGTCGGCGTCGTCTATTGTTTGATCGAAGACAAAAATTGCTACTAGCGATAACGCGATTACTGAAAAAAGAGCCCGAATGTAAAATCGAACCTTGAGGGCGTTACTTGCCCCATTCTGGAGATTTATCTCCCGCTCAGCGACTCGCTGTTCAGTACCAGATGGGCATTGCTCCAGTCTTTTAGATTCGGACATTGTTGACCTCAAAGTCATTTATAAGTGCTCTCAATAAACAGCAATCCAAGAAAAAGAACACATGCGTGACATACGTCGATTTGCCGCACGCCTCTTTAAATGGTTTTAGTAAACGATTGATGGTGGGCTTACTATCGCAAAATGTCGTAGTAGCCACTCTGCGTCACAGCTGGAGGAGCAAGGGTCAACTGTTCTAATGATCTCTCCAATAGGACGGATCCTAGTCGGGTTAAATCATCCCGTACTCGAAAAGGAATCCCATTCTCGTGTTGCCCTAGAAAGGTAAGCGCTTGGCTTACCGACCAATCGTTAGGCCCGGTATCTTTGAACTCATGGATCAGTCTCTCTTGAACGCGATCTTTAGTTGCCTTAGAGACGGCAAGTCGTTTCATAAACTGACCCAGGACAGATGAGTGAGCAGACCGTCCACGAGACGCTTGAATTTGCCTCTCTACGTCAGACAAATGGTTAGATGCGGCATCGATGGACTGTGTCACAAAGTCAGTGATATCTAAGCGGTTCGTATGGAACCACCGATCTCGACCCACAGTCTGGAAAGTAGTAAGACCATTACTGCAGATAAGAACTTGACGTCCCCAAATGATTCGGAAAGAGCTATACCCGTTATTTAGGCCGTAGAGTACCTTGCAGGTTAGCCCCACTTGACCACCTTGATCTGGTACGCAGAACCCCTCTGCGACTTCGCCAAACGGGGTAAGAAATACTTCGTTTTTAGGGGTAATACCTCTATGTCTTAGAATATTTGTCAAAATGTCTCTGAAAACTCCTTGGCACATGTCCCGGAACTTTGGAGATGTAATTCCATAGATCTGAAACCGGCCACCAATCTCCGAATAGCGGAGGATGTCGTTTGATTTAGAGAGAGAGTTTGCAAGCAAAACTGATAGATCGGATTTTATGTGTCTAGCCCACAGTTTCAGAATCGCTTTGCGATCTAGGTGGCGCCATATTCGGCTGCCCAGCTGATGTATCAGTGGAATAGTTAGTTGGCCCGAAAATACCTTTCCATCAGTTGCAATGGAAATGCTGCGAGCTGAGTTTAGAAAATCGATCGAAACGGATTTGTCTAAGGGCAAACACGTTACCCGCCTCTCAAGTTGGATCACTTGATTAAGCGCCGATTCTATGGAAGACGTACAACAGATGAAACGCATATATACCTCCAATCGCAGCAAAAATTACGGTGTCGAATGCATGGGCATTCAGACTCGCATTACCAAGTAATTTGGTTTATCCGAAAACCAGTGAAACTGGATCTCGATTTTTGCTAAGCCAGACGGGGGGTCCAGCCAAAGATTGGGGTTGCTCTAGGAGCGGGCGCATAGTAGTGAGCCCGATAAGGCCTGTCAACAGGTAAATATGAAATTGTTAAATACTCATCCAGTTGCACCCGGTTCTATTATAAATTTGCGGATCTATCAGAATTCTGTCCAACCAAGGAAATTCAGATCAGTAAAATCTTCCCTCAAATATTGTCCGCCTCCAACAATACATCTTAGTTATCGGTTTTTGGCCTCAAAGCCGTTGATTTACTAGATGTTGATGATAGTTGCAGCCATCGCATTGCTTCGCCATTCTTGAAGTTTTGACACCTAAAGAAAATGGAGTAGTCTCGACTGATGAGACTGCTATTTTAATATAAGGCAGATGGCTTGCTTAATAGCTGGAGTTGTCAATAAAGGTGATTAACGGAGACTTACTGATGTCTGAGCAGCAACCAAATATCAATAAAGAACAAAGCGTTGCATCCTGCTGTCCGGATGAAACCGGCAGCGACCCGCGAGCCAATACACAGACTCGTCCGCACACAGAGCTTTCAGGTAAAGTTTTTCGAATATTCGCATACAACGACCCAGATGCAGAGAATCAATACCAAAAAATTATAAGGGATGCGAGAGCTCTGGATTCAGATTCTAGCTTAGTAACCGCTATCGAAACGTCCGCAATGCAAGGCCGTCAAACAGCTGACCTGTTAAAGGAGCTTGAACAGCGTTTTAAGAACCGAAGTGGTACTCATGAAGCAACTGTTTGGCTAGAGGGCATCTCTGATACCCTAGCATCGCCTGTTGTCGAACAACTGCGAAAGAATCTCAACAAAAAGATTAATTATCTTAAAAGTAAGGAGATACTTGGAGCGAAGAATACTAATTTCAGAATCTCACTTGAGCATCCGGGACTTAAAGACGGACTGCATCCCAACAATCTCAGATCTCTCTCCCCCTCCGAGCAATGGGAAATATATATCGACGAAACCGGTAAAGAATTCACAGAGCACGCCCAATCGTTAAACGAATCTGACATAACTCTTGGGCGCCTTGTTGCTATTGTGATGCCCAAAAATCATCAGTTGCCTTCGTTGCGAACGCATGGGATTGATTTATCTTATTCAGAAATTGAGCAAATACTGCAAACTTTGATTGAAACAAAAGTGGGAATCTTCGGTGCCACGTTAAAGTCTGATCTTCAAAGCCATAGCTGGATAGCCGCAGTCTCTAAATTTGTTCGGTGGGTGCTTTTGATGTTGCCGATGAATGGTGGCTCGCTTGTAATCTTCAAGATTGAGAATCGCCTTAGTTATACGAATAGCGCCAAGCTCAAGGCCCTCGAAGAAACTATTCTGGATGAATTAAAAGAGCTGGCGCCTGAGCGCTTTGAGAACCTTCAGTTGTCCCTGGAGATAGTTACAAAAACAGCCCCATACAATGGCTATGTGGATGTTGTCGCTAATTGCTGGGGCAGCTCTGACCCAATGAAGCGCAAACTACTAACTCAGGCTCGATTGCTTGGTCACTGCCTATTACAGAGCAGTGATTCTGCTGACATTGATCGAATCTACCTAAAATCTAATGTCAATTTGGACACAGGACACTGGTTTAATATCTGTGAAAATCTTGCCAAGGAGCCCGGGCATTCACTTTTCCATGATTTGCTTATGGAGCAGGGGGAACGTGCGAAGCTAGATCCAGGGTTGTGGAAGAAGTATTTGAGCGAGGCGAGGCAAAGGATTACATTAAAAAAATTCGATGCAGGCAGTCTCCGCCGAGCTCTTTCTTGGCTTAAGGAATATAAGCCAAGCAGTGAAAAGCTACCAAACTTGCTTGAACTACAGCTCGAATCGGCTCAACTGGCTGCAGAGAATCACTTGGGACAGTCTAATTTTCAGCGGGTAGCAAGCACGCTGACTCTTGCAACAGAGCTTATGGAAGAGTCTGCCCAAGATGCTTGTGAGGCAGTTTTACGCGTAGCGATTAGTGCAACTAATGGTTTCGATTTCTCCAGCGCTGTTCCTTTTATTGAGCATTGGGTATCGGAACCAGTCGCCGTAAAGGGTCTTCTAAATCATGGCAAACTAATTTCTACACTTGGACAGCTAAGTGCCTTCCGAGGCGAACACAGCCAAGCGATACACTATTTCAATGAGGCATTGGTTTATTTCGATCGACTGTCAGACCCAGAGCAGGTCGACATCAATCGTCGGCAGACCTCAATCTATAAATCGATCGTCGAATTGGATATGAAAGCCGCGCAAGCCAAGGAAGCCATAAGCGAAATTATTACGGCCGCGACTAATAAAACCGGCAGAATTGGTATTAGAAAACTCGCGTTGAGCGAATCACTGTTAAGGTTTGAACACTATTTATTGTTGCGCTGGTTGGTTTCAGATCACCAAGCGTCCCAAGAACGGCAGGATTATCTTTATTGTATTGATGATTGGCAGCAGGGGGAAGGTCATCCCTGGATGCTTATCAACGCATACAGGTCTTGGCTTCTGATTAAATCAGATAGTTCAGCTAAAGCATTGGACTACATGCAAAGAGCAATAGATGAATGTGCCGATAGCGAGGATGCAGCGATTTTACACTGGATGGCATATTGTTTTTATAGTCTGGGAGAGAGTTTGGGATTAAACGTCTCTCGGCCAGCATGTCCTTGTCCAGCAGAACCATTTCCGGCGGGACAACTGCCTCTTCTGCAAGAAGCTAAAACTGATGAAGAACGACTTGAAGCACTTCAGAAATTACTGCCATTTAACTTCCATTGATTTGGTAAAGGGGCGATTCACTGATACAAATTACCAACAGAGCCTACAAGCGATTCTATAAGGCCAGTAGAGTTGGCGTGCGAGTACGGGCGTTACGTGCCCTTTAGGCATCAGTCCAAGGTGCAGACAAAAAGCCATGAATTTTAGTTTTTCACTATGTAGAGTGATGGTTTATTAATCAAGAGGAGAGTCTTATGACTCGCGTTAGCCATACTCCATGTAAGAAGTGCAGAAAGAATGCTCATGTGGCAGAAATGCTGAAGTTGCCTGATGCTGGGCATGAGTGCTCAGACCGGGCGGCCTGTGAAGACAGGCATCGTAAAGCTAGTGCGAAGAATCATCAAAGTAAGTGAGAAGAGTGGCCAGCGGTGGCTACCAAAACCAGCCCGTCGATTTCGCCATAAGAGGAGTCGTATAAATAGTCCCAGCATTACCCCGGAATTTAAGGAAGAAGCTGTTCGTCAGATCGTGAATAGAGGCCACTCTGACTGCTCAGATGAAAGACTTTCTAAACAATTTGGTGTCGGAAAGCGTAATGTGTTGGGAAGCGGCGAAAAATCAAAGGAGCCAAAGCCGTAACCAATTGTTTGTATTACGAATTATTTTAATTTTAGAACTTTAATGTACGGAAAGGTTAGGCCTTTTCCTTGGCGCAAAAATTCTATTTTAGAACTCTATTGTCCAATCGTTGTTTTTCTACACGGAATTATCTGGTCTACAAGGGGTTTCATTTTAGAACTTTAATGTCCGCCGACAGCTTGTGTAACCGGACATTAAAGTTATGAAAGGGACAATACCAATCTAAAAGAGAACAATAGACTGTTAAATTGCATCCAGATCTAACCCAGTAGTGGCAACTATGTTTGACCCTGCAAATGCGCCGACACCCTTCGGGGCCTGCGACCGGCGATGGGTCAGTTATTGAGTGCAAAAGTCACTGAAGGTGGGTCAATCGCTTAGTTAACCTGCTTAATAACCCGCAAACTCGTTGGCATGGTCACTGATGCCTTTGCGGTCACCCCGCAATACCCCTCGACCCTTACGGGCACCCCGCTTCCGGAATGCCCGCTTTTTTACATCCAAAAGATCAGTCCGGCAATGCCACCGCTGTCAACGTACTACCGGTCTGCAGCATCACATACTGCTTACCCTTATGCACATAACTGGACATACCATATCCACTGTCTTCCGGCACCTGCACACGACCAATTTCACGCCCGGTCATTTTGTCGATTGCAAACAGATAAGGCGTCTCATCACTACCCAAGCCCGCATACAACAACATATTAGCCGTCACGGTCATTGGCGCTAACGAACCATTGCCCGTCTGCCCTATATCAATGCCCGCCAGCGCCGGGTGATTCTTGATACGATCAGGCGTATCGCCTACCGGAATCATCCAAAGATGCTCGCCCGTGTTCATATCAATTGCGGTGATGCGGCTATAGGGCGGCTTGTATAATGGCAGACCCTGTGGCCCACGTACCAGCATGGCACGCAGTGACGCGTATGCAGAGAAAGTTGTGCCCGTGGGCATCTCAATCATGGAATCACGTTCCTGCGACGGCGTAACCATTCGCGAAGAGCATGAAGAGCGAGAAGTCACATACAAAATGCCATTAACCGGATCCGCCACCGCCGGGCCAGAAATGTTGGCGCCACCACCATCACCAGGACACCACAATGCAGCTACTTTACCGATATCGTTATCACGGTGAAGCGGCGGATTAAACATGGGTCCGATTTCATAGTCTGCAATCGCTTCGATCGCTTGAGCGCGCAGCTCAGGTGTGAAGTCGATCAGGTTGTCATGGGTCAGACCCTGCATGTCAAACGGTGCGGGTTTGGTCGGGAAAGGCTGCGTCGCCGCCAGTTTCTCACCCGGGATGCGTGACTGCGGCACGGGTCTATCTTCAAATGGCCACAGCGGTTCACCGGTCAGGCGGTTAAATGCATACACAAACGCCTGCTTTGTCGCCTGAGCGACGGCTGGTACTTTCTGCCCATTAATGGTCACATCCAGCAGCACCGGTGCTGTCGGGGTGTCATAATTCCAGACGTCATGGCGAACCAGCTGGTAGTGCCAGACACGTTCACCGGTACTGGCATTCATTGCAATGATGCTGGTACCAAACAGATTGTCGCCTGGGGCGTGCCCACCATAGTAGTCAATGGTGGGCGGGTTAGTGACTGCATACACAATATTGTTTTCAATATCGGCTGACAGCGGCGCCCACGGTGATACTTCACCGGTCAACTCACGAGGATTGGGGATACCTTCCCAGGTTTCGATGCCGAACTCGCCGGCTTCCGGGATCACGTTGAACTTCCATTTGAATTCGCCGGTTTTGCCGTCGAACGCGAGGATGTCGCCCGGGATATTTTCAATACGAGTCTGGTTATATCCCTGCTCAGCTGAGTTACCAACCACAACCGTACCATTTACAAAAATGGGCGGTGATGATGCGGTGATGTAACCCTCTTCCAGCGGAATACCGTAGTACGGGTCAAAGTCGTAACCCATGTAGCCTGCAATCAGGCGTTGCATATCAACAACACCAGTTTCCGGGAAACCTTCAAGGCCTACTGGGCCACCGAACCCTTCCAGCGGCGCTCCGGTTTCTGCATCCAGCGCAGTCAGGAAAAATGCCGGGCTGATAATGTAAATGACACCTTTACCGTCCACTTCGCCATACGCTACGCCTTTACCATAGTCTTTACGCATGGAGTATTCATAACGGAAGGTGTGAGGTTCGCGGTACGACCAGATGGTCTCACCGGTTTCTGGGTCAAGGGCAATCACGTGACGGCGGTCGCCGGCAACGGTATAGAGTTTGCCGTTTACATAGCTCGGGGTTGATCGACCGCTGCTGGCATTAAAGCTTGCGCCATCCCAGACCCAGGCAGTTTTCAGCTGTGTAAAGTTGTCGGCATTGATTTGTGTGGCGGGCGTGTAACGAGTATGCGCGTGATCACCACCTAGCGTGACCCATTCAACAGTTTCCTGTTGCGCATGGCCTTGAGTACTCAGGCCGATACCGATCGCCAGCAAAGCTGCCAGTCTGCATGAGCTGACTGACATGCCAGTGCCGGCATGTTGTTTTATTTTCATTATTGTGGCTCCTGGTTTTTTTGTTTAGCCGGGGATTGAGTACCTGATTGGTTTCATTCCCTGAGCCGCAGATTATGCCTGATCGAGCACGCCTGCAAGTGTGAATTGTTACAGTCTGTGCAGCAACGCAACACAAAATCATCCGAGTGCCAAACATCAATTTTTTTTTGTGAATAAGTTCAGGTATTGTTGGAGTTGGCATTAATTTTTGTATACTCGCGCACAATCCTTTTATCGCTACTCAATCAAGAACGAGGAAATAATGATATCAGCGCAAAACAACACCATGGATGTGATCATTATTGGAGCGGGGCTATCCGGTATTGGTGCCGCTGTTCACTTGCAAAAGCACTGTCCTGGCAAGTCGTATCTGATCCTAGAAGCGCGCGCAGCCATGGGAGGCACCTGGGATCTGTTTCGTTATCCGGGCATTCGATCTGATAGTGACATGCATACTCTGGGCTACAATTTCAAACCATGGACGGCTGCCAAAGCCATTGCCGATGGTCCTTCAATCTTGTCTTACGTTAACGAGACTGCGCGCGAACATGGCATCATCCCTCATATTCGTTACGAGCATTCATTGCTGGCCGCAGACTGGTCTGATGAAAAGGCCTGTTGGACATTGACGGTGCGAACGGCACAAGGCGAGCAGCGCCTGAGCTGTCGCATGCTACTGATGTGTTCCGGGTACTATAATTATGGTGATGCCTATACACCAGAGTTTGCAGGCAGAGAACAGTTCAAAGGGCAGGTTGTGCATCCCCAGCACTGGCCTGAGCATCTGGATTATCGTGGCAAGAAGGTTGTTATCATTGGTTCTGGCGCCACGGCGATGACCTTGGCGCCTTCCATGGCAGATGCGGCAGCCAGTGTGACCGTGATACAGCGCTCGCCAACGTATGTGGTGTCGCGTCCGGATCGGGATGCCATTGCAAACACCTTGCGCAAGTTCCTGCCCGGGTCATGGGCTTACGCCTTTTCCCGATGGAAAAATGTGGCGCTCAGCCAATATCTGTACCGACGTTCGCGCAAACAACCTGAAAAGCTCAAGCAACAGTTGCTTAGCTTGGTGCGCAAGGAGCTGGGTGACGACTACGATGTCGACAAACACTTCACTCCCCGCTACAACCCTTGGGATCAACGTTTGTGTCTGGTGCCCAATGCGGATTTATTCAAGTCTATCAAATCCGGTAAGACCACCATGGTTACTGAGCACATCAAGGGTTTTACTGAGCAAGGTGTTGAGCTGGTCAATGGTCAGATAGTCGAGGCTGATATTATTGTGACGGCAACAGGTTTGACCCTGCAGGTCCTGGGCGGTGCGCAGTTCAGCAAAAACGGCAAGGTGTTGGATTTTGCCGAAACCTGGTCCTACAAAGGCCTGATGTTTTCCGGTGTACCCAACATGGCGTTCACCTTTGGTTACATCAATGCGTCATGGACGTTGCGAGCTGATTTGATAGCTGAATTCTTGTGTCGATTGATCAATGAAATGGATCGTAAGAACAGCAAGGTATGCACACCCGAGCTGCGTTTGAGTGATATGGATATGCCACCCAGGCCTTTTATAGATGATTTTTCAGCCGGTTACATGCAGCGCATGATGCATCACTTCCCGAAACAAGGTGATCGGGCGCCATGGTTGAATACTCAGAATTATGCGAGTGATCGCAAAATGTTACGGCACGCACCCTTAAATGATGGTGTCATGCAGTTTCGCTGACAAACCTTGTACTGGCATACGTTTTACTGGGAAAGGCAGCGGCCTTTTAGCCGCTGTTATCGGGCCGCGTCTGCAGCCGCAGAGGCGGTCACCGGCACATCATGTGCGCCGTGATAACCCTTTTCAAGCGCGCTCCAGTGCCTGACATCAAAATGAAAGCCAGTCTCACGTCTCTTCCATTTGTTTAATGATCGGCGCAGGCGGCTGAGATTGCTTTGACACCAGCTGTCGTCACCAACTTTGTGCTGGGTGCTTTTGTCGAAATCGATCAAAGAAATCTGACCTTGAGCGGTGAGTAGAATATTACAGGCATTCAGATCTGCGTGTTCAATGGCGTTTCTATGGAAGCGTCTGATTACCATGCCGATCGCTTCCCAAGTCTTTTCCGGCAGATTCTCCCGACATAAAATCTCGGCAAGCGTTCGCGAATTGGCGATACGTTCAGCAATCATCTGCCCTTGATAACAAAACAGCGAACTGCGCTCGCAGCGCACCGCTACAGGTTTCGGGACCGGCAGCCCAAGCTCGCGCATGGTGGCGAGCAACTCGAATTCACGCCACATGCGGGTGCGACTCAAGCCATTGAAGATATATGTGTTTTTTACGAATATTCCCAGCAGCCCACCACGATGGTAGCGCTTGAGAATCAGAGGTGTTTGCTCGTGCTCAAAAAAAACCACGGTACCCCGGCCTTGAGAGTCCGTGCGGACATCGGATGTTGATGCCCCATTATTTAAGGACGTATCAGTGCACGTGTTTTCCGTAATAGTACCCGGCTGAGAAAATAATTCATCCGGGAAATTGCTGAAAACCGCCTGGTTGTACAGCACGTGAGAATTTTTATGGCGATATTGTGTTGTTCTCATCACGTCGCTTGTTACGTTTTTATCCAGTCTTTGGGATGTTTAGTATGGATATTCGACACACCAGAGATTACCTTGCCTTTTTCCGATAAGATAGCGCTTTTTTACACAAAGCAGACTGAAGTGGATCAATATCAAGTACCTGAACCGCGCTGGAGCGATGGTTTGCAAGGGCGTTTCCTGCGCCTTGCGGCCAGTGGCCTGCTGCCTGCCCGCTGGTTCTTGCCGGCGTTACCTGCACTTGAACAGAGGGCGGCGCGCACCGGTCACCTCCAGCTGGAGATTGTCAGCCACTGCTGGCAATACGCCCATATGCTGGTGTACCAGCTGAGTTCGCTGGTGCTCTCTCCCCCGCAAAACTGCACGGTCACCATGACGGTTTATTTTGGTTCAGAAGATGCAAAAACGGTGGTGCTACTAGAGCACTTTGGTGCCTTGCAAGTGCCCAACGTGGTGTGGAACTGGCAGTGCCTGCCACGTCAAGCGCTGTTTCGCCGTGCCATTGGGCGTAATCTGGCTGCCCGCCACAGCAAAGCGGATTGGGTATGGTTTACCGATTGTGATGTATTGTTCCGCAAGGGTTGTCTGGACGGCTTGGCTGACGCGCTGCAAGGCCGACGCGACGTGCTGGTCTTCCCGGTGCGTGAGTTTTGCACGGGGTTGTTGCCCCATGATGCTCCAATCCTGCAGCCAGAGTTGGACAATCTTTCCGTGTTGGATGTCGATGAACACTTGTTCTCAGTATTCCCGCGCGACCGTGCGACCGGCCCCCTGCAGATAACACACGGCGATGTTGCCCGAGCAGTGGGGTATTGCGAAAGTCTGCCATACTATCAGCGGCCGTCAACTACCTGGTGCAAAGCATATGAGGATCGCGCCTTTCGCTGGCTGTTGCGCTCGCAAGGCGTAGCGCTGGATGTAAGCGGCGTTTTTCGAATACGGCATGTGGCTAAAGGCAGATACACCGGCGGAAAACTCAACACCGGCCTGCGCAGCAGTCTGCGCAAGCTGATGGCTCGCATTCAGGGCTGATGTTTGACAACAATCAGCTCAGGGCTGGCCCCTGAGCATCTTCAGGCCAACTGCTCTGCTTTGGGCAAATCCTTTCCAATAGGTGTGTTGTGGATTGGGCATGCCTTCATGATTGAGGGAGTACACGGCCTCGGCACCATCTTCCAGAACGTCCAGATAGTCCCGACGTTCGCTAATGCCTTTTAAGTGCAGATCCAGAAAGGCAGTGACAAAATGCTGCAGAATGTTATTCATCAGTAAAGTGTCCCACACGCCATCAGTGTAGTGACCCGCGCCGGTCTGGTCTTCGCGGTCATAAAATTCAATGGGCAAGGGAATGGGGGCAGCGGCGCTGTGACCGGCATTTTTAAATACCAGCATATAGCGATCGCTGTTCACCGACTGATCAAAAATTGCTTTGATGCCGTTTTCGTAGCCGGATGTTGTGTCGGCGTCGCCAGCCACAAACAAGGTGGGCACCGTCAGCCCAGCAAGGCCCTGCGCATCCCAGAAACCGCTATTCATGCCCCACGGTGCGATGGGAACACCGGCTTTGATGCGCGGATCTAGTGTGTCGCGAAAATCCTCGTTTGATGCAGCAAAATCCTGCAGCAGACGGTTGGGAGGTGAGCCCAGAAAGCTCACCCCGGTTTCGCTGTAGCCGGCACCAAAATTATTCACGGCGCCGTAACCGCCCATCGAGTAGCCAATCAAACCGGTATTATCGGCATCAATAATACCCTGCAGTGCGTGCCCACTTTCAGCACTGATCGCAGCCATGGCAGAAATTACAAAGCGTTGGTCGGGTGCTCGATTGTAGAGTGTGCTGGTTATTATCTTCTGGTCGTCATAGGTGCTGTCTGTATGATCGATGGATGCAACCACGTAGCCTTTGCTGGCGAGGTTTTCGCCCAGGTGACTCATCAGCATTCTATTGCCGGGATAACCATGTGACAGCACAACCAATGGGAACGCGCCTTCGGAGGTCAATGCTGCCGCATCGCGAACCGCACGTCCGTATAAGGTTGCAGTAAGTGATGTATTACGTGTCAGGACCTGGTAACTGCCACCTGCTTGCTGGCCGTTAGCGAGTTGCGCCGGATACCAGACTTCCACCGTCAACGGACGATCATAAACAGGGGTATCCTGTCCGGCACGCACGTTAAGCACATCAGGTCGGCCTCGATCGACCAGCTGTAGCGTGCGCACGCCAATGTTGTAGAGGCCAGGTTTGGCCAGTTCCGGTGCGTCGGGACGCACCAGGTCAATTCTGTTGGCAACCACGGGCGAGTTGGTGGTTTGTGCAAGGGTTTGGTTACTGTTCATCAATGAACCACTGGTTAATATCAGCAAAGCTACAAAAACTGATTTTTTGATCATAGGTAAGTCCACATGTATGGCTGAAGGCAACGGTACATCAGGTTTGCCTGAGATTTCCAGATAAAAGAGAAAACTGACATTAAACATCATGGCGGCGCGCTGCAAAAAAAACGGGCAAGCTGCATCAGCGTTGCCCGTCGTTTTTAAACGATAAACAGGTGAGTTGACTACTGCCCTGAGTTACTCGAGGAAGTGTGACTTCAATCGCGCGACTTTTGCCTCATCCATGCCCAGTTCACTGCGTATGTATGCATCCACAGAGCCATACTGTTTAGTCATCTCGTCAAAGGCCGACTCGATATAGACACGACGTGTACCCATCAGTGCATCAAGTGCGGCTGGCGGTATGGATGCCAGGAGCGCGTAGCTGCTGTCCATGTCATCACTGAGTGTCGGCGCTGCATTCTGGTACTCAGGCAAACTGCTGATGACTTCACTCAATACGTAGTCCTGAATGACCGTTTCGCGATCGACACCCAGTGTGGTCAGCAACAACGCGGCTGCAATGCCTGTGCGATCTTTGCCAGCAGTACAATGGAACAGCAGGGGGGCATCCGATGCGCTCAGCCTTGCAAACATCCCGGCATAATGCGGTTTCTGTTCTTCTGCCATACCCCGATACATTTGTGCCATCAACGCCTCAGCACCCGCTGCATCGAGTGCCGGATTGGCAAATTCGGCAAGGATGTTTTTGTCCTGACCAAAATCCATGCTGTAATCCCAGGTCATCATATTGACGTCACCGGCACCCCACAGCGTCGGTTCGCTTTCACGCTCCTCATTGGCCCGAAAGTCCACCACTGTCTTGATACCGAGCGCTGCTATTTTGTTGTAGTCCGCATCTGTCATGTGATGCAGGACACCTGAGCGGAACAGTTTGCCGGATTTGATTGTGCGGCCATCCATGGTCTGGTATCCACCCAGATCGCGGAAATTACGCCCGCCCTCCAGGGGAATCAAATGCCGTTCTATCAGTTCAAGCTCGTTTGTGCTCGCAGCATGAATGCCGGGGCTGATGTACATCATTAATACAAGAGAGCACGCTGCAAGAGTGTGCACTAAAAAACTGCCGGTCTGTCTGATCATGATGGTCAAATCCATAAAAAATTGAGTGGTTGATCTTCAACACATGGTTAAAAATTGGCACGGATGCCGGTCATGTAGTAGCGGCCGTAGCGCTCTACCTGATTGGGTGTGCGACTGGTGCCGGAGTAACGCACATCGACCGCATCATTCAGGTTGTTGGCGTTGAAATAGAGTGACAGGTCGGCGCCCATCATTTGCCATGGCAGATCGTATTTGGCAGACAGGTCCAGACGCTTCTGAGCTGCCCAGTACTCAGCCATGCTGTCGTTTTCAGTGGTTGACAACCAGTCGTCCCGGAACTGATAGTTCAGCCGGACAGACAAGCGTTCGGTTTCGTAGTACACGGAGGTGTTGTAAATCACATCTGATGTGCCGGGAAGACTGAATTTATTGCCACCGATTGTGGTGAATTCGCTGTCCAGCAAAGTCACGTTGGCATTAAAACCGAGACCATCCAATGTGCCAGGCATAATGTCCGACAACTGTGCAATCAGGTTAAATTCAAACCCGCTCAGTGACCCACTCTTGCCATTTATAAAGCCGGTGTAGCTCCAGCGTTCGCCCGCCGCACTGGGCAAATACATGCCACCATCGATGGTCGAGCTGTCCGCGTAAATGATGTTGTCGATGTCACGGTGGAAAGCGCCTGCGGATAACAAGCTTGCATCACCGAGGTACCATTCCAGTGATGCATCCAGGCCAAAAGATTCTTCAGGCTTCAGACTCGGATTGCCGCCGGTCACAGCTTGATCAATTGGATTGATTGAAGCGGATGCCCGCCACTCATTGTAGGTGGGGCGACTGATGGCGCTGGTTGCGGCGATACGCAGTTTTACGTCTTCGCGCAAATTGATATTGATGTGCGCACTGGGAAGGACATGATTGATGGTATCGCTGTAGTTTGAAGACGGTCCCTCACTTTTATAGTCGGTGCGCTCAAGGCGGGCGCCCAGAACCATGTTGCCCCAATCATAGTCAGTGGTGGCCATGCCATAGGCCGCACTGATGGTTTCATCAATGCGGATCAGTTGATCTTGTGGGGCGGCGACACTGAGTCCGCCAACTGCGCTCGACCATGCGGTGCGGAGTGCTTTATTGTCATAGATGGTGCCACCAATGCTGTTGGTAAAGTCAGTTTCCCAAGGCTGGCTGGTGTCAAACGCAGCAATGTTGATAGCGGACGGGAAACTGGTCTGTGCCAGTGCCGTGCCAACGCCCTTGCCTTCGCGGCTATCGTGCTCAACGCCCAGTCTGAGCACGGAATTACGCCCCATCAATTGAATGTTGCGCTCCGCATCGAGTTTTAACTTATTGGCATCGATGTCCAGACTGGAGTCCACCACAATCGCGAGGTTGGCGGCATAATTAATGGCATTGATATCCATGGGTGTGCGCGTGAACGGCGAGAATATGTTCACAATTGGGTTTTCCAGATCTCTGATATCAAAGCTCGCTGCAGCCTGCCCACCGGCGCTTAAGGGTATTGGCAGAAACGAGTTGTTTTCCGTGGTTGTATGATTAAATCGCGCTTCAACAAACCAATCAGCCAGAGTCAAATCAGCGCCTAGGGTATTGGTCAGTGCGGAGTTGCTGTATTCACCGTCCTGCAGCAGTCGTCGTGTCAGTACCAGTGACTGGTAGCCGTCAGTGCCCAGAATTTGTGGCTGGCGGATGGCATTGGCACCCGATCGGAATTCGATAACGTATTGATTGCGCTCTTCATCATCAATAAATTCGCTGTACAGGCTGGAGAAAAAGTAGCGGTTCATGCTGTCGCTCGGTCGATACTCTAGGCGTGCTCCCCAGGCATTGTCTTCGCGGGCCACGTTGTAGCTGCGAAAGTCGACCGTGTTCAGTTGAACTTGGTTGCTGGCCGGATTGATCTCCATATCATATTCACGATTGTCAGTTACCTGCTCTCGACTGTTGTGTGAACCGAACACGGAAATGCCAAAGTTCTCGTCGGACCATGAAGTTCGTAAGGAGTAACGTTCCACATCACCGTTGCCAAGATCCTGCTGTCCGAAACCAAGATCTGAGGACATCGAGAAGCCTTTGGTATCGAAGGGATTAAACGATTCAATGTTGATGTAACCGGAAACCGCTTCGCCGGGCATGCCCGGCGTAATCGCTTTGTTTGCCTCAATGCGGCGCGTGATGACAGCGGGGAATGCATCAAAGCGGGGAACACGGCCATTTTCTGCGCCGGGGATACTCAGGCCATCAATAGCCAGTGCAGTGTAGCGGAAAGGGGCGCCGCGGAAGTTGATATACCGCGCTTGCCCCTGATCGCGCTCGATCGCCAGCCCAGGCATCCTGCCCAAGGAGTCCGCCAGATTTTGATCAGGAAAGCGACCGATGGTGTCGGCGGAAACAATGTCCAAGTAGTTATCGGCATTGCGTTTGGCTTCAATGGCAGCTTTCTGGCTATCTCGAATGGGTGTGCTAATTGTGACCACTTCGGTGATTTCCGGAGCAGTCGTTTGCTGCGCAAAAACCGGCGCACTGACCATGGTTGCAATGGCTGTTGCCAGCAGCAAGTGACGGCGGTTGAACTGGCTAGGTGCGCCTGGCGAGTAAATGGGGGTGTTCATATTGAATGCTCCGATGTCTGCAAAAGATCGTGTCGATGGTTGAATCATCGAACTCGCTGGCATGCTGGCGCGGAAATATGACGATTGGATGAAAAAAAGCCTTATGCCGGAAATGAGATATCTTTAAAACATTAAATGTCTATTTTTCAGATGGTTGGCGTGTCTAAAAGAATATTGGACGGTGGGCAGCACAAGCGGTAACGATAGCGACTGCTGCGTGAATCGCGTTCTGTTTCAAACAAGAACCCGGCCGCAAGTTCATCCCCCAGTGCAGCCACCAGCTCTTCTTTTATCTTGTTTCGATTCTGATCAAGGATTTTGCTGCGCAAGCCATGTTCCTTAAGATCATTGATCGCCTTTTGATGTCCGCCAAATCGCTCCATCAAGTTGATCAGTGTGGTGGCTAGGCGGCGGTCAGGCCGGTCGACTGCCGGATTTAATATCCAGCCTTCGTGAGTGTTCTGCCGCCGCTGCAGTGCATACCAGGCAAAGTAGAAATAAGGTGTTTTGGGCAAGATGATGGTAATGCCATGAATGACAACCTGATGTGCCGAGTGGAAAAAAGACACAGTGGGCGCTGACGCGGTGATAACAAATGCGGAATCCAGATTGATTTCGGCGTTGGCAAACTTGCGCATCGCCAATATAAACCACGGGTCCTCGATCAAATGCTGTAGCTGCTCCGGGGTGGTTTTCTGCAGAATCTGCTGTACGGCAGGTGCTGGTATACCGTGATCCAGCAAAACATCGCTCAGTCTTTTCTGGTCTGTCCCAAGCGGTGCTGGCAACAGGCACCATATACCCATTAGCATCAGAGCGATCGCAACATGGCTGCCGATCAATGCTGGAAAATTGATCTGGCAATCCAGTGCGAACTCAGCCTGATCGATGCCACGACCTCTACTCCAATTCACGGCAATATTGCCAGTGTCAGCTGACAGAGCATGGTTTTCCGGGGCATGTTGAGTCAGTCGGATGAGCCTGATCTGGCAACTTTCGAGCACAGGCAGTAGACCTTTTATTCGCACCTGTGCGAGGTCTTCGCTTATCTGCTGATTGACATGAGCAAACACCTCGCGATCAGCAAAGCTGTATCTCATGGCTTCAGATAGACGTTCTGGGAGTTGATCTGCCAATTGCGCTTGAATATCGAGTCGAGCGCTTGTCATCGCAATCAATACACTCAGCACCGACGCTATTAAAGTGATCGCCAGGACGCCGGTTGCCATGCACAGCATTTTTCGAGAGGACATTAACAAGCTTCGCTCCCATGCGGATGGCTTTCTATTCCTTGCCAAAGGGGAGCGAGCAGTTCTAGGGCATCAATGATGTCGCAGCGCAATTGAGGCCGATGCAATTCTTTGCGGATAAAAAAGGTCGCAGCTGTTGCTGAGTTATCCAGCAGGGTTCGGTAGACAGGCTGGTCTTCACTGGCAAAACTCAGTCCTCCCGTCATCAGATCGATCTCGCCCCGATAAAAGCTGTCATACAATGCACTGGTGTCATCAAAAAAGACCGGGTCAAAGTCACCCTGGTGGGCGTTGACTGCCTTCAGAGAGCGAAGCGGCAATAAATGGTGGGTATGACTGCTGACATCGCTGAGAAGACCAATGCGTCTGCCACGGAAATACTCGGCGGTCATGACAGGTGTGCTTTGCAGACTCAGCCAGAACACCGCATAGTTGTCGTAGTGCAACAAGGTGTCGTAATAATCATGCAAATCAGGCAGTAAGCCTGTGAGAAAGTGCTCACGATTCCAGATGACATCATAATTTTCATTCACCAGGTCGTTTGCGCTCAACTCCATTCTGGGGCGCCATGAAACTTCAACACCTGAGAACTGTTCGCGCACCGATGCGCGGTCACACAACAGAGTTGCGATGTCAGAAGCCATTGCGGGCGTGACAAGCAATAAACGAAGCCTCTTGCTATTTGAAGGCTGGGCAGCTGGCATGTTGCTGCCGGGAGTATCGCAAAAGTGCTGATAATAGTGTCCAAGCTCTAACTCAGAACTTGAATGTCGCGAAACAATAAACAGAATCAGCAGGCACACAACGCCTGCCCCTGAAAGCACTGCCAAGCGCATAAGAACCAACCCGATGACATCTACCTTGTCAGCGTATGACAAGTTTGTTGCAGATTTATAACAATCTGCGCAACGTGGCTCTTTGCCTGGCCCATTGACGGGCAGTACCTGCTTGCACCATATTCGACGTGAATAGTGAGATTGCCCCAGGAACTGACATGAACAAGCTGCAAGCGCTCAAACAAATGACAACGGTGGTGGCTGATACGGGTGACGTGGATGCCATCAGCCGGTTTACACCGCAGGATGCTACCACCAATCCTTCGCTGATCCTGAATGCCGCGCGCCAGCCGCAGTATGCTGCGTTGGTAGACGACGCGATCAGTTTCGGGCAACGCAATGGTGGCAGCAACGACGCAAAACTGGATGCCGCACTCGATAAACTGGCGGTCAATTTTGGAGAGCGCATTACACAGATTGTGCCGGGTTATGTGTCTACTGAAGCAGATGCCTGTCTGTCGTTTGACACTGAAGGGACGGTGCGCAAAGCCTATCGTCTGTTAGAGCTTTACTCGCAGGCGGGTGTGGATACCACGCGTATTCTGGTCAAGATTGCTGCGACCTGGGAGGGCATACAGGCTGCACGGAAGCTCGAGCGCGAGGGTATCAAATGCAACCTGACGTTGTTGTTTGGTTTTAATCAGGCCGTGGCGAGTGCTGAAGCGGGCGTGTTTCTGATTTCGCCTTTTGTGGGGCGGATTCTGGACTGGTACAAAGCCAGCACGGGCAAGGATTACACTGCCGCTGATGATCCGGGTGTGTTATCGGTGCAGCGAATTTATCGCTATTACAAAACGCATGGTTATCAAACCGTGGTGATGGGGGCCAGTTTCCGCAATCTTGGTGAAATTGAAGCATTGGCTGGATGTGATCGGCTGACGATTGCGCCGGCCCTGTTGGCGCAGCTTGAGCAAGATCAGTCGCCTCTGGTCCGTCAGCTTGATCCAGCACAGCCTTCTGGCGACGCACGAATCAGCCTGCCAGAGGCGCATTTTCGTTGGCAACTGAATGAGGACGCGATGGCCAGCGACAAATTATCAGATGGGATACGTAAGTTCCATGCTGATTATCTGTCGCTCAGGAAATTGCTGGCCGAGCGTATCTGAATTTGTTTTTTTAAAGGCCGAGCAAAACTGCCGTTGAGCTTAGCAGCACACCCGCGTGAAGCAAGACCGGCCGCATCCTCTGGCAGGGCGCCCGGCGTTGCGGAACTCGTCCTCAGGCGCTGCGCGCCTTGCGAACTCAGACAGTCCTCACGCTTATTCGGGCACCCTGTCATAGGATAGGCGCGGCCTGATTGGTCTTGCTCCACGCGGGTGCGCTGCTGCTTGGTCTGCTAGTGCCTCATCACGCCTATAAACACATTCAGTCAAAGATCACGCTGACAATTTCAACGCAATCTCGGCAACCCGCTTACCCTGATGCCGGGCAATGGCCAACTCACGCTGATCCGGCTGCCGTGACCCGTCGCTACCCGCGATTGTGGTGGCGCCGTAGGGTGTGCCACCACTAACAGTCGAGATATCAAACATCTCAGGCGTTGTGTACCCAAGCGGAACAATGGTCATGCCATGATGCGCTAGCGTAGTCCACGTGGAGGTAATGGTCATTTCCTGGCCGCCGCCCGCACCAGTAGAGGCAAACACACTGGCTACCTTGCCAGCCAGCGTGCCCTTGGCCCACAAACCACCGGTTTGATCCAGAAAACTTCGCATCTGAGCAGACATGTTGCCAAAACGGGTGGGTACGCCAAAAATGATGCCATCGTAATCACCGAGTTCCTCCGGCGTGGCGACTTCAGCACTCTGATCCGACTTGCCGCCAGCATTTTTGAATACCTCTGCTGGCATGGTCTCCGGGACGCGTTTGATGGTAACCTGCACGCCCGGTACACTGGCAGCGCCGGCGGCTACTGCCGCCGCCATGGTTTCGATGTGGCCGTACATGGAGTGGTAAAGCACAAGTAGTTTTGTCATGTCATTGGTCTCCTATGAATTTAATGGATGTATGTGCAGACAAGGGCTGAGTCCCTGCTGTTTAAAAAGAATATGAACAGAGTAAATGAAACAACTTCGATGAATGATGCAATTATCCCAAGCAATCGATCGGATATATCGATGTTGAAGGTCCCCCCTATGAGAGCAGATCAGCAATGAGAGCGTTATTTTCCCTGTTAGGCCGAATCATCGACACATTGGGGCTTTTTGTGGGGCGCCTGCTATTTTTGCTGCTTCTGATAGTGGTGTTGTTTCTGATTTTTGCCGAACCCGATGCGCCCCGGGTGCCTGCAGAGTCTGCCTTGGTGCTCGCACCAGCAGGTGTGATCAGCGAGGAAGTGCCGATCGCAACCGCGACGGATTTGATTTTTGACAGCGGTGTCATGCGCGGGACATTACTGCACGACATGCTGGTGTCATTAGACCGTGCAGCCACGGATGACCGTATCAAGGCGCTGGTGATTGATACCCAGGATTTGCAGAGTATCAGTCCCGCCCAGATCGAGTCACTTGGCAATGCACTGGAACGATTCAGAGAGACAGGCAAACCTGTTTACGCGTGGGGCGAATCCTTTAACCAGCAACAATACGTGTTGGCATCCTATGCCGACAGCATCATGTTGCACCCCATGGGCAGCGTCCTGCTCAATGGCTACGGCGGCAGCCAGTTGTTTTTCCGTGATTTGCTGGACCGCTTGAACGTCACCGTGCACATCTTCCGCGTAGGCGAGTTCAAGTCGGCCTCCGAACCTTATACCCGCATGGACATGTCGCCCGAGTCACGGGCTGATAGTCAGTCGCTGGTTGATGCGTTGTGGGGCCGGTATCTCGACCGTGTTGCCGTCAATCGAGACATGCCGTCAGAGGTGTTTCAAATGTACGCTGACCAGTTTGCACAACGGCTGGTCACCGCGAATGGCGATATGGCCCGTGTGGCCTTTGAAGCGGGTCTGATTGACAACATCGCTGGCGCCGATAGCTTCCGCCGGCAAGTGGCTGCAACCGTTGGTGTCGACAATGGCAGCTTTCGGCAAATTCACTTTGAGGATTATTTGTACGCCACAGCAGTCACTGAACAGGCACTGGCTGATCAGGTGGGCGTGATCGTTGCGCAAGGTACCATTATGCCTGGCGAGCAGGCACCAGGCATCATTGGCGCAGATTCCACGGTTGAATTGATCCGTCAGGCTCAGCAAAACGACGCGATCCGTTCGGTTGTGATCAGGATTGACTCTCCCGGCGGTTCAGCCATTGCCTCGGAAGAAATTCGGGCTGCTCTGGTTCAGTTGCAGCAGTCTGGCAAACCTGTTGTTGTCTCGATGGGCGGCACAGCTGCGTCGGGTGGATACTGGATTGCAGCCACTGCGGATGAAATCTGGGCATCGCCAGCGACCATTACTGGTTCCATTGGTGTCATTGGTATGATTCCAAGCTTTGAAAATGCCTTGGCGTATCTGGGCGTGGGTGTTGATGGAGTAGGAACAACCGCATTGTCGCGCGCCGGTGATCCGCTCAATGGTCTGGACGACACCATGCAAATCATTTATCAGAGCAGTGTTGAAGATGCTTACCGGCGCTTTCTGCAATTAGTGGCCGATGGCCGCAACATGAGTGTTCCCGAGGTTGATGCGATTGCTCAGGGCCGTGTCTGGACAGGTGAGCAGGCGCTGGGTCTGGGGCTGGTGGATTCATTGGGTGATCTGGAACAGGCTATCAATGCGGCGGCACAATTGGCGGGTTTGAATGTGTGGCAAAGCGTCTACCTGCAGCGGCCATTAAGCCCTGGGGAACAAATTCTGATCCAGATGATGGATACCATGGGTGCGACCCAGGTCAGTACCGCGATTCAGGACACTGTTGGTCTGGGCTCTGTTGCACATGGCCGCCAACAGCTTCATATTGATTCCGTCGTCAGCGCGGCGTTGTCCGTGTTGCCACAGGCACTGCAGCAGCATTGGATGGCGGTGCTGAATCTGTTGCTGCCTGGCAGCAGCACGTTCAGGCAGTTGAACATGCTGATGGTATGCGATTCGTGTCTGAGCGTGCAGTGAAGGCTTAGCAGCGGATATTGCCCCAAACCATTCATGGCCGAGCTGCGTCTAAACCCGTGTTCCCCCTAAAGGAGTGCGCAGGTGATCAACCCGGCTGACAGGCAAGACCCTTTTCAGCAGGCGCCACGAGCGCTGAGCCGCCACGCATTGTGGCTCAAAGCTCTGCCGTGCCTGCTGGTTTTGCTCGCTGTGCTGTTTTATTTCCCACTCCTCAACTTGAACGGTGCTGGCCTGGCGGTCATGGTGTTGGCCGTGAGTTGGTGCCTGTATCAGTACTTTTTGCCGCTGCACCTCATTCGTCGCCGCGCGTTGCTGGCGTACATGACCAGTGACGGCAGTGTATTGAGGCGTTGGCTGTGGCAAGGGGTAGTGTCACGTTTTTTGCTTCTGGTCTGGTGCGTCGTACTTGCCGTGAGTGTGTTGCTGCTCAGTGCCAGCTTTTCACAGGCAGAGTGGCTGGTGTTGTTGATCAACGTGCCCGTGTTGTTGTTGTTAATCCCGCCAGCATTACGCTGGAGCGGATCGGAATCCGATCCAGTCGTACATCTGCCACTGGCACTGCGCGTGGCGGTTTATCTGACTATCGTGCTGTCAACGCTCGGTCTGATTGTCGCTCAAGTGTTGGGCGAAGGTGTGCCGGACACCCGGCAGCTGAGCTTGTTGCAGGTAATTACACAATCATGGGCAGGTGCCTTAGATGCAGCTAGTCTGCCCATGATTGGCTGGCTGTCCGGCGTTGAAGTTGTCATGTCCAACAGCGTCTGGCATCTGATGCAACAGGCGTCGACCCTCAGTGAGCAATCGGCTGCACTCAAGTTGGCCGCGTGGTTGCTCTTTCTGTTATTTATCACTCTGCGCGCCGCCTTGATGTGGTTTGTACTGGCAGGAATGCTGAGTTGGCTTTTAAAAGCAGGACAGCGCGACGATCGCTTATCATCCGCTTGGCATTCTGGCGTGCACTTTGTGAGTGGTGTGAGTGTGCTGGCGATAGTCAGTCTGATTCTGGCACAACCCGGCGTGTCTGCATTTGTCAGCAGGCTTGCGGATCAGTCTATGTTGGTCCTGCCTGTTCCTGCGCCTGATCCGTGTATCACACAGGCGCCCATAGAATTGGCTCAGTTAGAGCAGCGTTCCCGCGATGCCATCCATGATTCGAGTGTGTTGTGGCAGCAAGATATTGAACTTCAATTGGATGCTGCGCTGGATAAAGCATTTGCACAATTGGAACCTGCGGTGGACAGCTACCTGGACTGGAATTTCAGTATTGGTGGTCAGTACCTGCAGCTCGGATACTTGCTGAGTGCCATGGTAGAAACTGGGTTTGATCAGACCAGCTCTGCATCGCTCGAGCAGCGATTTTCTGGATATATCAGCACAAAAATCGACGAGCACATCAGTCCAGTTTTATCACCAGCCTTGCAGCAGGCGCGTGTTGATCTTCAACAACAATTTGATCACAGTGCGCATCAATTCTACGTGCAGCAGGCAGTGCAGCTGGAGCAATGGATGGCATCAAGTAGCTGTCTGTTACCGGCTTTGCCACCGCTGACGATGCCGGAGCTTATCAATAAGTCTGCCGTTGGGGTCGGACCTGTAGTTGGCTTAGTAGTGACTCGATTTGCAACACAGGGCGGCGTGCGGGTAGGTAGCAACGTACTCACACGCAACGCCAGCAAACGTATAGTCAGTGCCAGTGCCGCCAAAGTGAGCACCAAAGTTGCGGAGTCATCGGGAGCTGGCAGTTTAGGCATCAGCTGTGGCGCTTTGGCGCCAGTTTGTGTGCCGGTGTTGTTTGTGGCAACGTGGTTAGGGACAGATTTATTGATCAACAAATTTGATGAGGCCAACAATCGCCCGCAGATGCGTGAAGACTTATTGGCGGCTCTTGATGCGGAAAAACAGCAGATGCGATCACAATATCAGCATGTATTCGATGCTGGCATCACTGAGTTGCTGGCAGCGTTGCAGGTTCACGGCGACCAGCGCTTCAAAATTATTAGAGACGGCATTTAACAAGCCGTGCTTTTCTCGAGCACGATAGTTTTGCGGCACGATAGTATTTTTTCTGTGACGCGCTCAGAATAGCGTTCCCGTGTTCCCGGACAATCAAGCATGTCGCAGTTTATAAGCAATACCGCGCTCAGTCGCATTCTGTTGCTGCTGATCGTTGCTGCAGGTGTGTTATTTTTTATCGATTTTCTTGTCCCCGTTCTTGCTGCCTTGATCATCTGTTTTGCCAGCTGGCCGATTTTCGAGCGCCTCAAAAAACGCTGTCATGGTAACTCGACAATTGCCTCCAGCCTTGCGTTACTGGCTATTGTATTGGGATTGATTGCGCCGCTTGTGATGGCAATCTCCTACGCACTGGAAGAAGCGCGAATTTTTATTGCCTGGTTGATCAATGCCAACGAATACGGTGCGGCAGTGCCGGAGTGGATGGGTGCCTTGCCTTGGGTCGGTGAGTCCTTGGCCGCGCAGTGGCAGATCTACCTGGGTGAGCCTCATCAGTTGGGTCAATTGTTTAATCTGGTCAGTGATCAACAGATTAGTGGCATTTCGCGTTGGTTGCTCAGCTTTGGCTGGACGGCTGCAGGGATGTTGTTGACTCTGCTGTTTATGCTGATAACCCTGTTTTTTTTGTACCGTGACGGCGAAAAACTGACTCTTCAGCTCGATACCGTGGGCGAGCGTATTTTGCCAGCGCGTTGGAATCGCTTTTCGCGTGTGGTGCCGGCCACTGTCAGTGCGACCGTGGTGGGGATGACACTGGTCGCTATTGGTGAAGGCATTGTGCTCGGTATTGCTTACTGGATCGCCGGGGTACCATCGCCTGTGGCGTTTGGGGTGCTGACCGGTTTTATGGCTCTGATTCCAGGTGGTGCACCATTGGCATTTTCTTTGATCTCCATTTATCTGGTGGGGACGGGAGATACCATTGCCGGCATAGGCTTGTTCATCTGGGGAAGCGTTGAGCTGTTTATTGTGGACAAAACCATTCGACCTACTTTGATCGGGGGGCCGGTCAAATTACCGTTCCTGCCTACCTTCTTTGGTTTGATAGGCGGCGTAAAAACCATGGGTGTTGTGGGTCTGTTTGTTGGGCCAGTGCTGATGGCGCTGCTGGTGGCTATCTGGCGAGAATGGCTGCGCGAAGATATCTGACAACACCGCTTCCGGGAGCAGGCTCGAATTTTGCTGTCTGCTGAGCGAGGCAACAACATACGTTAAATAACGCAGCAGTTGCGCAATAAAGCGCCCCATAATGGCGCGCTGCTTTGTCTTGCGCCCCATATTTGTGCGTTTGTTGCGTGTATCACCATCCTAAAACGAAAAAAAGCGTGCGCGTCTAAACGTGCAGCTGACCGGGAGAACTACCATGAAACTGATAGTGGCGATCATCAAACCGTTTCAGGCCGATGATGTGCGCGAAGCGCTGAGTGAGTTGGGCGTCAGCGGGATGACCCTGACAGAGGTGAAGGGGTTTGGACGACAAAAGGGGCATACCGAGCTGTATCGGGGTGCTGAGTATGTAGTCGACTTCCTGCCTAAAACCAAAATTGAAATAGCAGTATCGGATGCATTAGTGGACCAAGCGGTTGATGCCATTTGTAAAGCGGCGTCAACTGGCAAAATCGGTGATGGAAAAATATTTGTTATCCCGGTTGAGCAAGTGGTCCGCATCAGAACAGGCGAAACCGGTGAGGCGGCCATCTAGTTCTTGCATCGACAGATCCCTATATAAGGAAAATCAAAATGTTAACTATAAAAAGAAAAGTGTTAATGCTGGGTGCATCAGTGCTGTCTTTGATACCGGCGTTTGCCGTGGCTCAGGATGAGATCAGCGGTGCAAATACTGCGTGGATTCTCACCGCGACCGCCTTGGTGTTGTTTATGACAGTGCCCGGGCTGTCACTGTTTTACGCGGGCCTGGTGCGTAGCAAGAACGTGTTGTCCATTCTGATGCAGTGTTTTTCGATTGCAGCGGTGGTATCTATTCTTTGGCTTGTCTACGGCTACAGTATCGCGTTTGGTCCAGCCGATGGTGGTTGGTGGGGTGGGCTAAGCAAGGTATTCCTGTCTGGAATTACCATCGACTCGGTCTGGGGTGACATTCCTGAGCCGTTGTTTGTGGCGTTCCAGATGACGTTTGCGATCATTACGCCGGCCCTGATTGTTGGTGCATTTGCAGAGCGCATGAAGTTTTCTTCGATCATGTTGTTTGTGATGCTGTGGACTACATTGGTTTATTTCCCGGTTTGCCATTGGGTGTGGAACAGCAATGGCTGGTTGTTCCAGATGGGTCTGATTGATTTTGCCGGTGGTACGGTTGTGCACGTGACGGCGGGTGTGGCTGCATTAGTGATGGCGGTCATGTTGGGTAAACGCCGGGAGTTTCAAGTTGCTCCCATGATTCCGCACAATTTGACCATGACTATTACCGGCGCCGGTATGCTGTGGGTGGGCTGGTATGGCTTTAATGCAGGCAGCGCGTTGGGTGCCAACGGTAATGCTGCGATGGCACTGTTGGCTACGCACATGTCGGCTGCAGCGGGCGCCATTACTTGGATGTGTATTGAATGGATTCGCCATGGCAAGCCCAGCGGTCTGGGTGCGGCTACCGGGCTGATTGCCGGTCTTGCAACCATCACCCCAGCGGCAGGCTCAGTTGGACCGGCCGGTGGAATGGTGATCGGTATGATGGGTGGTTTTATCTGCTTCTTTGCAACCCACTATCTGAAAAACAAGCTCAAGATTGATGACTCGCTGGACGTTTTCCCGGTGCACGGTGTAGGCGGCATGTTAGGCACTCTCTTGGCTGCGGTATTTATTTCCAATGATCTTGGCGTGTTCAGTGGCAACGGTTATGCAGAAGGTATGGCTTTGGGGTCACAACTGACTATCCAGATCATTGGTATCCTGGCGACCGGAATTTATACGCTGGTAGTAACTGTGATCCTGATGAAAGTGGTAGGTGCCATCACATCCGGGAATCGTGTCAGCAATGAAGACGAAATGACGGGTCTGGATATCACCGACCACAACGAAAAAGGTTACTCAATGTAATTGATAAGCTGTGGGGGAGCGGGCAGTTTTTAAACTGTCCGCTTTTTTAACAGACTTTTAAATGCGCGAGATAACAGCTGCAGCATTGTTTTTGAGATGTTGCACATTGATGGTGCCCACAATCACTGAGCTGACGCCGGGTTCGGACAAAACAAATGCCAAGCTATCGGCGGCCGGGTTTTGTGATGGCGATTCGCCAGCGACAGGTGACATGTTAATTCCATGGCCACTGTTAAAGGCTTTTTTGATCAGCACGCCTTTATCGAGTGCATGAGCTGTGTGAATCACATCACGCTCTTTGGTTTCAAGCGGATTGTACGTCACCATCACCACGTCGGAATATTGCAATGCGAGCATCCCCCCGGCACACGTTTTACCCGACAAACCAAAAGCGCGAATCAAGCCCTGCTCCTTGAGGCGTTGCAGCGTTTCAAAACAATCTGTTTGTTGGATGATGAGCTCATCCTTGCCATCTGAATGCACAAGAACCACATCCAGAAAGTCGGTGCGTAATCGTTTTAAGCTGCGCTGTACGCTCAGTCGTGTGTGTTGAGCGCTAAAGTCAAAGTGTGACTGGCCATTCACAAACTCTTCGCCGGTTTTGCTGCAGATGACCCAGTCATGACGATGATTCAATAGTTGGCCAAGGCGCTGCTCACTTGTTCCGTAAGCGGGTGCCGTATCGATGAAATTGATACCAACTGACCTGGCCGTATCCAGCAGTGTGCGGAGCTGATTGTCATCAGGCAGTTCAAATCCGGTCGGGTACTTCACGCCTTGGTTGCGACCGAATTTTACGGTGCCCAGTCCCAGACATGAGACTTGCAGTCCTGTGCTGCCAAGCGCGCGAGTAGGCAGATGTATCGCCGAATCTGACATCAGCGAATAGCCTCCCAGGGGGGCGTAGACAGGTTTGCAGGCGCCAACAACATGGCAAGGTGACTGCCTGCTGTGTTACCCGGTGTTTTTGTGCGTTCGCGGGCCGCCAGGATTGCACTGACACGGTCACCCAGATTCGGGCTCAATGTAAGTTTGGTCGGCCAACATACAATCACATTGCCACATTCTTCCACATATGCGTTGTCTGGTCTTTGCAGATCTGCCACATGTGGCTCTGCACGATTGATAAAGAAGCTGTGCCAGCGTGCATCAGAAAAATCGACCCATGGGAACAGTGCCGATAATTCCTTATGAGCCATCGTCTGTTGGCTTTGCGCGTCACGGTGCACGCCTGACTCGGCAATGTCACCGCCCAGATACCAGATCCATTCTCCATCTCGGCTATCCAGGCAAGGGTGCGATGTAATGGTCAAGCGCGGTGTCATGCCAAAGCTGTCACCAATACAATGCAGATAGGCTGGTGCCGCGTGTTTTACGCGAACACTGACCATATGCAAGGGGCGTTTTTGCATGGCAGGCTTTTTGATGCCTGCGGGTGCTTGCCATTGTGCCAACAAGTCTTCATTACCTTCGCCGGCACACAAAATGATATGAGTTGTGTCCACAACAATCTGTTGCGGACCGCTCTGTATGCGCAGGAAGGTGTTTTGCTGCTTGGCATCCAAGCTGGGCTGCTCAAGTTGCACGTGATCACACTGCAGAATGTTTTGATGCCAGCGGTTTGCCAAGGTCTGCAGCAGTGAGGGAGTATCCACTACAAAATCGCTGAGCTTATAAACGGTGCCTCCCGGTTTTGCCCTATCACGGCTCATGGCTTCAGAAAAAAAAGCAGGGTACTCAGCCGGCGGTAGTGCATCAATTCGGCCGCGCAAGGCTTTGCTGCCCAGAAAGGTTTTTAATCTGGAGCGCATGCTGCCCGTTGACCACATATAATAATGCTCAGACAAAATGCGGGTGCCGCGTAAATCAACTTCACCACGGCCATCAAGGCAAGCGCGCCAGCGTTCTGGCATGCCGGCAATCGCACTACTGGCTGGGCCCAATACGCCGTTTAATGCGTATTTTAAACCGCCGTGGATGATGCCTTGTGA
>DITX01000098.1 GCA_002422225.1 Gammaproteobacteria bacterium UBA6173 | reverse complement strand
AGTGCAAGCGGGCGCTGCAACAAACGGGTTTAAAGACCCTGATCATTGCCGGTGGTGTCAGCGCCAATCAGCGCCTGCGCGCCGGATTGCAGGAGATGGTTGAAGCCCAGCGCAGCCAGCTTTTTTATGCTCAACCCAGATTTTGCACCGACAACGGTGCCATGATTGCCTATGCGGGGTGTCAGCGCCTGATGGCCGGGCAACACGAAGGGCTGGCGATTACGGCACATGCGCGCTGGCCGCTGGAAAGTCTGCCCTCAGTGCGCACCCAATAGCCCTAACACACGATGCCCCTAAAGACCTTATGCCCCTAAAGACCTTATGCCCCTAACACCCTATGCCCCAAGGAATATGATGTGATGGATATTGTGTATATTCGAGAGCTGCAAATTCAGACGGTGATTGGTATTTACGACTGGGAGCGCGAAATCCGGCAGACCGTCAGCCTTGATCTGGACATGGCCACCGACATTCGGGCGGCGGCGGCCTCTGAAGACATCAACAAAACACTGGACTACAAAGCAGTGTCCAAGCGCTTGATCAGTTTTATTGAAGAATCCGAGTTTTTACTGATCGAAACCATGGCCGAAAAGGTAGCTGCTATTGTATTGGCTGAGTTTCCCGTGCCTTGGCTGAGATTGCGGGTCGGCAAACCCGGCGCGGTCACGGGCGCCCGCGATGTCGGGGTGATCATTGAACGTGGGCTGCAACCCGGCCAGCCAACCCTTCAGCAGAGCTAGACACATCATGGCATTACTCACGCTGGGCCTGGGCAGTAATCTTGATCCCCAGCGCCACATTACCATGGCACTGGATGCGCTGCAGGCGTGTTTTGGTGAACTTGAACTGTCCGCTGTGTTTGAAAGTGAGGCTGTTGGCTTTCAAGGCGGCAACTTTTTGAACATGGTAGTGGCTGCTAACACCGGCCTAGCGCTGGACGAAATCAGTCAACTGATCAAAGATCTGGAAACCCGATGCGGACGCCAGCGCGATCAGGAGCGTTTCAGCTCAAGAACCTTAGACGTGGATATTCTTACCTATGGGGATCTGCAAGGTGAGCATCACGGCATTTTACTGCCACGGCCAGAGATTACCGTGAATGCCTACGTGCTGTGGCCGATGTCGCAGGTCTGTCCCGAGCGCGTTGATCCGCAGTCGGGACAAACCTACCGTGCGCTTTGGGCGGCCTATGACCGCTCAAAGCAACAGCTGTGGCCGATAGACTTTACGTGGTGTGGTCGTCAGCTCTCGCTTTCATAAACACCTGCGGACCCACCACCACCAGAATGGTGGCAAGACCGGCCAATAAACCTGTCCACGGATCAAACAGTGAGAACGCGATGGCGGTCAGTACCATGGCGCCGCGTTCGGTTGAATCTGTTACAGCTGTCAGCGCCAGCGTTGCACAGGCAAAGCCGGTCAGCAGTAAGGTCACCGCCAGCGCAATCGGCAGCAAGGGCTGCAGCAGAGTAACAATCGGCAGCACCACAAACAGAATCGGCAGACCGTACACGTAGTAGCCGGCAATGCCGTCAAACACCGAGTCCATCTTGTCGCGGCCGGATGCCCAGCGTTTGAGGATAATGACTTGAATGCCTGTCCACAGAACACCTTGTGTGCCAAAAAATGGTGCGATGATGCCCATGGTGGCATTGCGGATACCTGTGGCCATGTGTGCGCGGTTGCTGTTGATGTCCAGCTTTTCGTCTTTGCGTATGGGTTGAGAATTTTTAATCATTTCTTCGGCAGTCACCAGATCACCAAAAAACAGGATGTAGGTGATAAACGCTAAAGGTAGTGCAGCAATAAACTGTGACGCTGAGGGCCAGCCAATCACCATCGGTGAGGCTTTTTGCCACATGGATGCAGCGTGAGTCGGCACATCCAGAAAACCGTACTGTATGTTGAAGGTCATTTCGCCGGTGGTCACGCCAATCACGCCCGCAAGCAGAAACGCCGGTAACAGCCCCAGGCTGGCAATTTTTGCAAGAATTGGTGTTTGCGCTGCCAGGCGCTGGAACGGTTTGGAGAAGGTCATGAACATACACAAGGCCAGCGCCGCAATCGCGGCGATGGGCGTTGAGTTGATGGCACTGGCGGCATCGTTTTGATCAAAAATGCGCAGGAACGCCGCCACAGCTGCTCCGAGAATGATGCCGCCCTTAAGCACATTGGGGACCCAGGCCACCAGTTTTGCGCCAAATCCTGTTACCCCCAGGATAAATAACAATGCCGCAAAATTGAGCGAAAGCGCCGTCATCAGTTGAAACTGTTCAACCGGCGTGGTTGCGGTGCCTAGCACAAAGGCAAAAATAAAAGGCAGTGCTGGCGTAATCCAGCCCGAGCCTATCGGATCACCAAATAACATCCACGCCGATGAAATCAGTAGCGAATGGAACATGGCCATGGTGACGGCTTCTTCAAACGTCAGCCCGAATGAGGCAACCATGATCGGCACAAGTGCAAGACCAGTAGCGCCTGCGACACAGATTCCCTGTAGCATCTCAGGCAAGGCAAATCGGGTATGTACAAATGGGATGCGGATAACAAATGGGCCCCACTTGATACCCGGTTGAATATCTCCCTCACGGCGGTTTGTTGGCATAGTCAAATTCTCTGTCAGGTTTTTGTTATTGATTTATCGGAAACTGCCCTGATATTAACCAAGCACCTGAGGCAGAGCAAAGAGTATCGAACTAAAGTTGTCCTCACATTTTTACCACAGGTAATGTCATGAACGAACCAGCTGAAAAACCCAAAGAATCCGGCAGCCCCAGGCCTTCGCCGTTTGATCGACATGCCTTGTTCTGGATGGTGCTGATCTACATTATTTATTATGTGGTGTTCTCAATTTCGCAACCAACACGTGAATCCATCAGCTATACCGCATTTAAACAGGCCGTGGACACCGGCCAGGTCAGTCATGTCAGTTTCAAAGGCGACCAGATTCTGGGCGAGTATGGAGCAGGCACTTCGTTTGTTACCGTTCAGCCCTCAGTGCCGGATGCGGACTTGTTGCCCTTGCTTGAGGCGCGCAGTGTGGTGATTTCTGCACAAAGTGATCAACAGCCTGTTTGGCTGCAAGTGCTGCTGGGCGTGTTGCCATGGTTGATGCTGATCGGTTTGTTTGTGTATGCCAGCCGCATGATGCAAAGCCGCTTGGGTGGATTGGGCGGCGGCCCCAGTGGCAAAGATGGCATGTTTGGATTCTCGCGTTCACGGGCCCGATTGTTTGAGGAAACAGATAATGCACCGGGCTACGACCAGGTCGCAGGGGTTGAGGGTGCCAAGCAGGAATTGCAGGAAATCATCGATTTTCTCAAGGATCCCGAACGTTTCAGGCGCCTGGGCGCCCATATGCCGCGCGGTATCTTGTTAATGGGGCCACCCGGCACCGGCAAAACCCTGTTGGCCCGCGCCACCGCGCATGAAGCCGGTGTGCCGTTTTTCAGTATCAGCGGTTCTGAGTTTATCGAAATGTTTGTGGGCGTGGGGGCGTCGCGTGTGCGCGACATGTTCCAGGAAGCACGCAAGCGCGCGCCGGCGTTAATCTTTATTGATGAAATTGATTCTGTGGGCAGGATGCGTGGCGCCGGACTGGGTGGTGGCAACGATGAGCGCGAACAAACGCTAAACCAGGTGTTGGCTGAAATGGATGGTTTTACGGCACAGGAGGCGGTGGTGGTGCTTGCTGCGACCAATCGACCGGATGTGTTGGACTCGGCACTGTTGCGCCCCGGACGCTTTGATCGCAAGGTCACTCTGGAGTTGCCTCAACAGGCAGCCCGGTTGGCGATTCTGATGGTGCATTCAAAAAAAGTACCTTTAGCCAGCGACGTTGATATGGACGAGGTTTCGCGAATGACAGTTGGTTTTTCGGGTGCTGATCTGGCCAATCTGGTCAATGAGGCAGCGCTGTTGGCGGCGCGACGGCAATCGGCCGAGGTCACCCGTGAGGACATCAACAAAGCGCATGATCGCGTAGTGATGGGCAGTGAGCGCAAAGACCTGATGAATCCATCAGAGCGCCAGCGCACGGCTATCCACGAGAGTGGTCACGCACTTGCCGCATTATTGTTGCCGGACTCAGACCCGGTCAGACAAGTCAGTATTATCCCGCGCGGACGCGCGTTGGGGCTGACTGAGCAACTGCCGGTTGAAGACCGGCATAACTATTCAGAGCCTTATCTGGCAACACGGCTGTCGGTGTTGCTTGGTGGTCGCTGCGCCGAGAGATTGGTGTTGGGCAATGTCAGCAGTGGCGCGGCCAATGACCTTGAACAGGCAACCCGGCTGGCGCGCATGATGGTAGCGCAATGGGGTATGAGTGAGCTGCTGGGACCGGTGCATTTTCATCTGGGCAGTGAACACCCATTTCTGGGTTATGAGATGACGCAGGAAAAAGATTTCAGCGAAGTAACCGCACAACGCATTGATGAGGAAGTCAAACGCCTGATCACCGAGGCGGAGCAACGTACCATTGATGTGCTGACCAGCAATCGAGATGCATTGCAGCGGCTGGTAGATGCGCTGCTGGCTAATGAAACCCTGGACGCGCACGCGGTGCAAGCAGCCGTTGCAGGTCAACATTAAATGTCGTGGTCCAGCATCCTGTTAGTAACAAGTTTATTGTTGATCGTGCTGGCAACAGCGTTATGGTTGTTTGTGTATCCGCGCTGGCGCCATCGACAAATTGAGCGTCAACCCTTCCCTGCCAACTGGTTGCGCGTGGTGGAGCAAAGCCTGCCGTTTTACCGGCGTATGCCACCGGCCTTGCAAATTGCCCTGCAGAATCAGATCAAACACTTTCTGGCCAACAAGCGGTTTGTGGGCTGCGCCGGGTTTGTGATGAATGAGGCCGTCAAAGTAAGCATCGCCGCGCAAGCCTGCCTGTTGATTCTGCAGCGACCCGGAGATTATTACTCCAGCTTGAGCAGCATTCTGGTGTATCCAAGCGAGTTTATGGCCGCACATGAGCGGGCTGATGAGTCTGGCCTGGTGTCAAACCGGGCGAATGTACTGGCGGGCGAAGCGTGGAGTGATGGCAAAATTATTCTGTCCTGGGACAGTGTTGCGCGTGGCGCGGCCAACTTCACAGATGGTCACAACGTTGTGTTGCATGAATTTGCCCATCAACTGGACAATCAGTTTGGGCATGCCAATGG
>DITX01000207.1 GCA_002422225.1 Gammaproteobacteria bacterium UBA6173 | reverse complement strand
GTGTCCCGGCTCGCCACCTTGCGCGCAAACCGCGTACACATGTCAGCCGGCGGCTCTGAAGCAGTATACGCTCAGGAAGGTATCCTTAATTTCGCAGCACGCATCTGGGGCCCGCAACCAATCCGTGCCCTGATGTCCAATTTCTCTACCAGCTGCTCATTCAGTTTTGCAACGGCAGCAGATGCCGATATCCGCACAGTTGACGATATGCGAGGTAAACGTCTGACCTTTGTGCAGGGTGCTCCTTCACTCAATAACGCCTCTGCCGCTTTGTTGGCCTATGCCAACCTGACCTGGGATGATGTCGAGATTGTTGAGGTTGGCGGTTACAACGCCTCCATCGATGCGGTCATCAACAATCGTGCCGATGTGGTCGGAGGTGCCTGTAACTCACCTCCGTTCATGCGCTTGGACTCCTCTCCGCGCGGCCTGCATTGGGTTGAATTCCCGCATGACGACCCGGAAGCCATCAAACGTGTTCGCGACCGTTTACCGTGGTATGTCCCCCACGTTGCGACCGAAGGTCCTGGCATTGATGTCAACACAGGTGTGCGGGTATTCACTTCCGCCTACCCATTGCTGGTGGCCATGGACACGGCTGAGGAAGATACCGTCTATGGGCTGACCAAAGTGATTGCCATGCACTACGATGAGTACAAAAGCTCCGCGCCAGGCGCCAACGGCTGGTTGATCATGGGGCAACAACTGGAAATTGCCTTTATTCCTTATCACGAGGGTGCCATTCGCTACTTCAAAGAAATTGGCATCTGGACGCCAGAGGCGGAAGCCAAGCAACAGGAAAACCTCAATCGCCAGCGCGTACTGATGGAGGCTTGGCAAGCCTACTGGCCGGGAGCGTCAGAGGACCGGGCGACATTTGAGCAAGGCTGGCAGGTATTCAGAGAACAGGCCCTTGAAGCGCAAGGGCTGATTACACTGTCTGAAACCCAGTAACGTATAACTCCAACAAAGACGACAACTCATGAGCAACAGCATCATTCCGCCTATCGCACCGCCAGACGAGAACAAGGGCGAATCCGAACTGCCCGCCATTGGCCGCTATCGGCAGTTGGCCATAAAGTGGCGTGCGACCATGGCCATTCTGACGGCCGCGGCGACCTTTCTTGCTATCAATCAGATTTTTGCGCTCGGCTTTTTTATGAACATCACCATGCTGGACGGCAGGTATCTATATCTGATCACCGGCATGATGTTGATCATGGTGTTCATCACGTTCCCATCGCATCACAGCAACATTAACTACGTACCTTGGTACGACAAAGTGGTCATGCTGCTTATTGCCGTCATATTCAGCTATTTTGCCTACAATGCGGACTTGATCATTCTGGATGCCTGGGAATACGCTGCGCCTCCCCTTGGTATTGCATTGGCCTTGGTGACATGGGCAATTATTCTGGAATCGGGTCGCCGCGCTGGCGGGTGGCCGATATTCTGCATTGTCCTTGTACTATCGTTATATCCTATTTACGCCGACAAAATGCCTGACGTAGTGGCAGGCATCGGCATGCCAATCCATGACGTCGCCATCTTCCACGTGCTGGGAGAAGAGAGCCTGTTTGGTGTCGCGCTCAACTCGTTTGCCATGCTGGTTTTCGGTTTTATTTTGTTTGGCGTGGCTCTGCAACATACCGGAGGCGGACCGTTTTTTATCAACCTGGCCTTTGCAATGCTGGGTCACAAACGTGGCGGTGCTGCCAAAGTCGCCGTGTTTTCGAGTGGATTGATGGGTTCAATGAGCGGCGGGCCCATTACCAACGTGCTGACCACCGGCCCACTGTCCATTCCCGCCATGCGTCGGACCGGGTTCTCCCGTGGTTACGCCGCCGGCGTTGAAGCTTGCGCTTCCACGGGTGGCGTGATGATGCCTCCCATCATGGGCGCCACTGCATTTGTGATGGCCAGTTTTCTGGGCATCAGTTACGTCACCATTGCTGTGGCTGCAATTGTTCCCTCTTTTTTGTATTTTTTTGGTTTGTATATGCAGATTGACGCCTACGCTGCCCGCAACGGATTAAAAGGATTGCCCAAAGATGAACTCCCGAGTTTGGGACAGGTCTTTAAGGAAGGTTGGTATTTTATTGCAGTGTTTGCATTACTGACATTTATGCTGGTGTACATGCAGCGCGAAGCCACCGCGCCTTTTATCGCGACCGGCTGTTTGTTGATCATCAATCAATTCACCAAACATCGTATGAATCTGGAAAAATTCATGCTGATGGTCGCCGGAACAGGCCGCCTCATGGCTGAGCTGGCGGGTATTCTGGCGGCGATCGGATTGATTGTGGGTGCCTTGGCGGTGACTGGCATGGCGGGCACATTGGCCAACGACCTGCTGTATCTGGCAGGTGACAATGTGTTGGTACTGCTGTTTATGGGCGCTGCCACCAGCTTTGTGCTGGGCATTGGCATGACGGTGACCGCAGCCTACATTTTCCTGGCAATTGTGTTGGCACCGGCATTGATCAGTGCCGGTCTCGATCCTCTGGCGTCCCACATGTTTATCATGTACTGGGGCATGCTGAGTTTTATTACGCCTCCCGTGGCACTTGCGGCGTTTGCTGCCGCCTCAGTGGCGCAGGTCTCCCCGATGCGGGCAGGCTGGGAAGCCATGCGCCTTGGCACCATTATTTATTTTATTCCGTTCTTTTTTGTCTTGAATCCTGCCTTGTTACTGCAAGGTGGATTCGGCGAAGTGTTTTTGATGATCAGCACCGCATTGCTGGGAGTTGTTATTATTTCAGCAGGACTGCAGGGTTACCTGATTGGATTCGGCAGGCTGGGTGAAGGCAAACCGGGTCTGTTCCCACGCACCTGCCTGACCTTGTCGGGTTTAGTATTGGCAGCACCATCTGGTGGGCTGTTAGGGCTGAGTCTGATTTTGCTGTTATCCGTCAGCGGCGGTCTGTTTGCTACGGGCATCCTGTTTACGCTCTGGCAACGCAAGCAATTAGCCACAACACGGCAGGCTGCCTGACCAAGATGAGCACCTGACTCAGAACCAGAGTTGGTGCTCATGCTGCTTTAACCAGCCAACATAGCGCTGGTAGTCCGGACAGACACGCGCCACACTCTGCCAATACTGTGGCGAGTGGTTCATGTGCAGCAGATGACAGACTTCATGGCAGATCATGTAATCAATTACCCCATCTGGCGCTAACATGATCAGCCAATTGTACTGAATGATGCCTTTTGCCGTGCAATGTCCCCACTTGCTGCGTGTTTTTCGAAACACTACGCCGGCCAGTTTGTTTTTAACCCCCAGATAGTCTGCCAGCGCTCGTGTTCGGGCCGGCAACCAGTTTTTGGCCTGAGCCAGCAACCAGTTTTTGAGCACCTGCTCTGCTTTGACGGGGGTCATCGCCGGGCCGCGAATAATCATGCGGGCAGGCTCAATGATAACGGCAGGCTGTGGCGCATCCTCAAGGCAGATACTTAAGGTTCTCGCCTTGTAATGTATATGCCCACCATCATGCAAAGACAGGCGCTCAACGGCACGCTTTAATCTCTCTTCCAGCTTGCGCGTCAGCCAGCGCTGATGTTTATCCAAAAAACGTAAAACATCACTTGTTGATGTGTGAAGCGGGGCGCGCACCTCAACGCGATCGTGGCGGACATGCAGCGCCAGGGTCTTGCGCTTGCTTCGGTGCAGTTGGCAGACCACCTGCAATCCTTCCACGTCTAAGATTTCCAGTTCTGGATAATGTTTTCCAAACAGCATGTGCTAAACCCGGTTACGGTACTGCCATTATCCAATTGTGCTTGCAGAGCAGCGCGCTGGCAGGTCGGTTGGACTGTATCATGAATTACCGCATAATAGCGCCCCAGACAATTCACCCACTACCCGCGCAGGAGCATACCCCGATGAGCAGCCTTTTTACCCGCATCCGCGCAGGCGAATTGCCAGGACATATTGTTTGGGATGATGAGCACTGTTTTGCAATTTTAACCCTCAAGCCCATTCGCGAAGGTCATGTGTTGCT
>DITX01000146.1:4077-6947 GCA_002422225.1 Gammaproteobacteria bacterium UBA6173 | reverse complement strand
TGGTGGTCAGATACGGTGGCATTGCCCAATGAGATTCGTATTGAAGTGGATGTTTATTCCGGGCAGTAGCCTCCTGCCATCGCCCGGGGCAATCTGCCCCAGCTGGCGCGAGAGATCAAAAAGTTACGACAAGGAATATCCTGTCTTCGCCCTGTAATAAAACTGACATAGATTTAGTTGCAGGTAGCAGGCAGGAGTAAAAATATGGAATTGCTCATCACACACGCAGTATCAAACGAGTATCCGGTGTTTCCGCGGGAGCTGAGCTGGCTGTCCTTTAATGGCCGGGTCTTGCAGGAAGCTGCTGACACCCGCAACCCACCCATTGAGCGTTTGCGCTTTCTGGGCATCTACTCAAATAACCTGGATGAGTTTTTCAGGGTACGGGTAGCGGATGTGAAGCGTCGCATCCTGCTGAAAAAGTATCAGACCGATGAGCATGAAGATGCCGAGCAACTGCTTGCGCAAATTCAGCAACAGGTCCTGATGATGGGCAAGCAATTCCAAAAGATCTATCTGGATATTCAGCTGGAACTGCGCAAACACAATATCGAGCTGATCGATGACAGCAAATTGACCGAGCTGCAATCGAGCTGGGTACGTAACTTTTTTAATGGCGAAGTTAAAAAGCACATTTCGCCGATTATCCTGTCGCACACCGATGCCTCGCTGGCCAAAATTCTTGACGACAATACCACTTACCTGATGGTGGAAATGGCCGGCGTTCACAAACCCGAGTATGCCATTGTGCAAGTGCCGACCAACGAAGTGTCGCGCTTTGTTGAACTACCGCTGAGCCTGAATACTCGCAAGAAAAACGGGCACTATCGGCGGCAAATTCTGCTGCTGGACGACATCATCACCCACTGTGTTGCCGACCTGTTTAAAGGCTTTTTTGAGTTTGACAGCATTTGCGCTTTTTCACTGAAATTGACCCGCGATGCCGAATACAACATCAGTGACACCCTGGATCAAAGCCTGATCGACAAAATGTCCAAGGGCATACAGCAACGGTTGAAGTCAGAGCCAACTCGCTTGGTATATGACGCGGCCATGCCGGAGCAGATGTTAAGGGTGCTGACCAAGCAGCTAGGTACCAGCTCAATCGATGCACTGATCGCTGGCACCCGCTACCGCAACTTTAAAGACTTTATTGGATTTCCTAATCTGGGCCGCCACAGCATGGAATTCCCCCCCTTGCCGCCGTTACCCAGCCCGGATTTTGAGCAGCATCCAACAACCTTTGACGCCATCCGCAACAGCGACATCCTGCTGTATTACCCCTATCACAGCTTTGGTTATTTTACGGAGTGGGTGCGGCAGGCGTCGTTCGACCCCAAAGTTACCCATATCAGAATCACCATGTACCGGGTGGCACGCCAGTCGCGGGTAATTCATGCGCTGCTGGATGCTGTGCGTAATGGAAAAAATGTCACGGTGGTGGTCGAGCTGAAGGCCCGGTTTGATGAGGAAAACAACATCAATTGGGCAAGAAAAATGACTGATGCCGGTATTGAGGTGATTTTTGGTCAGACCACGCTGAAAATACATTCCAAGATTTGCCTGATCACTCGCATGGAGAAAGGCGAACCCGTGCGCTATGGCCATATCGGCAGTGGCAACTTTAACGAAAAGACCGCCCGTATTTATACCGATATGAGTCTGTTTACCTGTCATCCGGAGATCACCGCCGAAATTGAGCAGGTATTTGAATTCATCCAGTACTCTTATCGCCCGTTTATATTCAAGCATCTGATTGTGTCACCGACCTGGAGCCGGCCAAAATTGAAGAAGCTTATTCAACGGGAAATCGACTTTGCCGTCAGTGGTCGCAAGGCTGAGATCATGCTGAAAGTGAACAACCTGGTGGACGAAGAGATTGTGCAGTTGCTGTACAAAGCCAGTCAGGCCGGCGTGAAGATCAAGATGATTATTCGCGGTATGTGTTCGCTGGTGCCAGGGATTCCGGGCAAGAGCCAGAATATCAAGGTGATCAGTATTCTTGACCGATTTCTGGAACATGCCCGCGTTTACATGTTTTTGAATGGCGGCAATACAGATGTGTATATTTCTTCGGCTGATTGGATGACCCGCAATATTGACCAGCGCGTGGAAGTCGGCGTGCCCATTCTGGATGCCAGAATCAAACAAACGGTACTGTCGACGCTGGATATTCAATGGCGGGACAACGTAAAGGCGCGCACTGTTGATGCCACGCAAACTAATCCTTATGTCAACCGGGGCAACAAGCGGAACATTCGTTCTCAGCAGAGCATCTACGAATTTTTTGCCAGGCAGAACCAGTTTCTGCAGCAACCTGACCTGCCACTGGACCCGGTGTCAGATCGCACTTAGCTTGTCGCAACAAGACCATTAAAGGACTACATTCGGTTCGACACCAAACAAAGACAAAGCAGATGCGCTACGCCAGCCGAATCAAACCAATCAGCTATCTGAAAGCCAGTACAGCTGAGGTATTGTCTAAGCTTGCCGAAGAACCCGGTTATTATGTCGTCACGCAGAATGGTTAAGCTAAGGCTGTTCTGCAGGACATTGCGTCTTTTGAGCAGACCCAGGAAACACTTGCGCTGTTGAAGTGGCAAGGTTCCGCTCTACGTGACCCGCGCGCTTTTTGTTGGGCGGTATCAGCAAAGACAACCCGGAAGATCGTGGACTGTCAGAGCGCTGTCTGGTGGGTTTTAATACCGGGCCGCCCATGCTGCCCAGCAAGTACAACAATAATATGCAGTTGCTGCAATTCAGCGATCACGTGGTGGTGGTGACTGAAATGATCCACGACGCGCACATCATTCCGCTGGACGGTCGGCCAGATCTGAACCCGGCCATCACGCAGTGGGCCGGGAATTCCC
>DITX01000146.1:0-4035 GCA_002422225.1 Gammaproteobacteria bacterium UBA6173 | reverse complement strand
CATGCCGGGCATTCTGGCCGGGGCACGGCGGGATGAGTCGGGGCTGTAGTCATTCAGGTGCGCTGACAACTCGCTACTTGAGCTTTCTGCCGAGCCAGTTTTTCAGCCGCGCTATTTTTGTCAATAAATCAGTTTCTGCGGTGTTCACCTCGGCCACTGACTCTGGTACTGGTGGGGGCTTTGGCACAGACCCCATTACTGGCTCCGGCACTGGCTCAGCTACTGGTTCCGGTACTGGCACTGGCGGACGCATCACCCAGTTGTCTGGATCAATCCACTCCGGGTGTCTGAACGCAATGTGCTCGTCCGTGCTGTGCATAGGCGTGTAGTACTGGCAACCCTCGAAAAAGTAATGGGTAACCTGAGAATGCCTGGTGCGCTTGTGATCCTTTTGCCGGGATCCACCATGCAAGAGATTGGCATGCCAGATCAGTGCATGACCTTTGGGCATCAGACCATAGGATGGCGGGATACCCAGCCTGGCAACATAGTCAGCAATATAACGCTCATAGTCCGGGTAGTTTTGATACCCGGGCTCCAGCTGGGCATCTTTCATGGTGATTTCCGACAGCAAATGTGTACCTGGAAAATACTCAAGGGGACCATTGTTCTCATCAACATCTTCCAGCGCAACCCAGACCCCCGCCATAAAGCTTGGTGGCATGCTGTTAAAGTGTATGGTGTCAGAGTGAGTCAACTGCTGGGTGCCAACCGGAAAATTTAATGTCTGAAAGGGCAGCGCCTGACGCCCAAAAAGTTGTTGAAGTGAGATCAATACATTTTTGTGGGTCGCCAGCGTATGTGACTGTTTTACAAACTTCCATGCGTCCTGAATGCGTGCACCAAATGCCGGGGCACTCAGATGCGCCGGGTTGTAGTAAGGATGCAAGGTGCTGACAAGCTCATCCAGGGTTTCTTCAGAAAAACCAAAGTCGACGATGACATAGCCAAATTGATTAAAAAAGTCTACCTGCTCGTCAGTCAGAAATGTCTCTTGGTTCGCTTTTGCGAGTTCTGTCATAACTAGTGCCCATCCAGAAGCAGGTGTTTTTTGATGCTGCCACCAGATTCAGCCGACGGCATCCATTGGGACTATGAGAATTATGGCACCATCCTCGGTGCGTATGCAATGAAGCAAGCCTTGGGTGGCGAGAACACCTATGCCGAATTTCCCCGCAAGTGGTTGGTGCCTGAGGATCGCATAGATGTGCCTAAGGATGCGTACTCAACTAACGGTAACCGTGGACAGTTCACCGTGGTAGTGCCGTCACACGATCCGGTCATTGTGCGACGAGGACTGGACTACGGTAGACAAGGTTTAAACCAGTGGGATCTAACCCGTGAGGTGCTCAAGGCTGTAGAGCTTTAACTACCACCCGCCCCCAGAGGGGTCCGGTATACAACGTTGCCGGCTTCTTCTAAAAAAAGGCCGGCAACTCCTTAGCGTTGCCGGCCTTTTTTATTGTTTGTCAGCAGGCGGTCAGAACGCCGCTTTCAAAGACAGGAACAATTGACGCGGAGCACCCGGCAGCAATGTTTGCGCCGTGCCGTTCACGTCGGAATTACCAAACCCGCCGCTACCCACTGTTGAGATGTATTCTCTGTCCACCAGGTTGGTCAAATCCACCTGCGCCGTCAGCTCTTTTAACATGCCAAGATCACCAAATCGGTAACCCGCGCTGACGTTGATGATGGTTGAGCTATCCACACTGCCTTCGTTCAGAAAAGTGTACTCACGGTCACCGGTGTACTTGAGGTGTACTTTGGCAAATACACGCTCCATTTCATAACCCAGTTCTGAGTTGTACATCCACTCGGGTGAATCAACCACGGTTTTGCCCGCCGTATTCACACGCGTTGTGCCAGAGAAATAATCATCATCGATTTTTGATTGATTGTAACTTGCTGAGTTGTACCAGGTGATGCTGTCAGTAAGGTTCCAGATAACGCCGGTCTCGAAGCCGCGTGACGTCACACTACCCACGTTAGCCAAGGCGTTGAATGCACCGATAATGGCAGAGCCTTGCTGAATCGCAAGCAGACGGTCATCAAAGCTGACATGGTAGGCGCTTACAACACCCTCTAGTGCGTTCATACGGACACGCCAACCCAGTTCAAATGTCGTTGAGGTTTCTGGCTCGATGCTGTTCTTGATTGCATCAAATCCAGCCTGCGACGCTGAAAATGGGGAGGTGCCCGTTGCTGAACCGATCAATGCGCGGACATTCTTGGAGTACGCACCAAAAATCTCGCCTTGCTCATTCAGGTCGTACACAAAACCCACTTGCGGCAAAAAGCCTTCGTCGGTGTCGATTTTGCCGGTCTTGTTGTCACCCACGATGGTGCTTGCTGATACATCCACCTGCACGCTCTTGAATCCAAACTCCAGACGCAGAGCATCGGTGGCCTGCCAGGTATCTTTAAGGTGAATCTGGGTGGTCTCGGTGTTGAAGGCATATTCCCACTGCGTCAACAACGGGTTGCGCTGAAACTTGAGAAAGTTACGTGTGGGTGCAGCTGCCGATGGCTCACCATAGAAGCGACGCGCTTGCTCGAAGTCATTATCTTCGGTCCACAACCCGAGGCTGAAGGTGTGCGCGCCAGCGCTGACGTTCAAATTGGAGATGATGCCGCTGCGATCGATCTGGTATTCGGTGCTGCGAACTGTGAGTGGTGCACCACCGGGGGTCTCTAAATAGGGTGTACCCCATAATCCCTGACCTTCGTTGTCGTGAAAATAGGCTGTGGTTTTCCAGCTAATGTTTTCGGTCATCGGCAGGTCCAGTGCGACGTAAGACAAGGTGTCCTTACGCAAGCCCGCTGCATTCCAGTAGGCATCATCGAGGCTTGTCACGCCACCCGTGAAATTGCCACGAGCCGCTGCCACCGCACGATCCCAATCTGGATAGTAGTTGTCCCAGTCGCTGCCAAGACGACGGATCATGTCCTTTGACATGTCCTGATAGTCGTTTTCAGCGCGATCGGAGTCGCTGAGATAGGCGGTCAACATTGCGTTGCCGAGTGACTGCTCCAGCTTGACATTGACGTATTCCTGCTCCTGAGAGCCGCCGCCCTTCCACTTGTCGGTGTCCTGCGATGCCGCACTGATATAAAAGCGAGTACCTGAGCTCAGCTCACCGCTGTCCAGTCTGAGGAACACTCGCTGCGCTGCATCACTGCCAACACTGACATTGGTGTTGATGCCAAATTCTTCATTCGGGCGCGCCGTTGCAAACTCAAGCGTACCACCCAGGTTACTGGTGGATGCTGTTGCCAATGCGCCAGCACCTTGTGACAACGACACACTGCCAATGTTTTCAGACATCACTGCGCGGCTGATATGCAAGCCATTGTGGTTAGCATAAGACATGTCGCCCAATGGCACTTCATCCAGCGTAAAGCCCATCTGGTTCTGGTTAAAACCACGCACCACGATGCGCGTTGACCATTCGTAAGCACCATAAGGATCCGCCGACTGAAAATTTACACCTGGCAATTTTTCAATGGCTTTTAACGGGCTGGTGCCGGCTGCAAATTGGTCCAGTTGCGTAGCCGTCAGGCTTTGAACCTGACGCACTTCGCCTTGGCCGAACACGCTGATTTCTTGAATTTCAGGGGCAGTTTGCGCCTGTGCCATGCCGACACACAGGCTATTCATCGCAACAACACTGGCTGCAACTGCCAATGGCAGTCGGTTTGCAGCATGTTTTTGTGGGTAACGTGCTGCCGGGTTTCTGTTCTTCATGGGTAGATCTCCAAAGATTGAGTAGACTGCTTGCGCATATGCGCTGCAGCGCGCTCGTCGGCTCCCATGAATCATTGCTCATGGGGCGGAGTGCCTCGCGATTGTGAGACCGATATGTGTCAGCGATTCGACGGGAGGATGACAGTTTAAGGACAGTTTTATGTCAATGACTCCGATAAAATGCTCAAAAAAAAGGACCCCGTCAGGAGTCCTTTTTTATAGCGCAGGTGTGTTTAGAAATCGTACACCACACGTGCATAGATGGAACGACCCATCGGATCCTGCATTTC
>DITX01000026.1:372-12391 GCA_002422225.1 Gammaproteobacteria bacterium UBA6173 | reverse complement strand
GCGCCGATGACGTCGACGAAATGGAAAAAGATTTTGAAGACGAGCCCCTGCCTGATTTTGACTCAGAGCTGGAGGTGGAACCTGAACCACAACCTCAACCCCTGGATTCCTTTGCTGCCGTGGATAAAAAAGACCAAATAGATGACCTCTTCGAGGATGAGGACCAACAACGCCGCCGCGAAGCGCTGGAACAGGAGCAGGAGTCTGCGCCCAAACGCTTCATGAGCTGGGCGGGAGCGGCNNCTTGGCAAACTGACTGCGGGCGTTGCCAGCAACAAGGCGCGCGCGAAAGAACAAAAGGCCGCAGCATACAGGGCTGCCAATCAAAAGGCGCAGCAACTTGATCGTCAACGGCAAGAAGCTGATAACCGCGACGATGGTGATTTTTATTCTGACGACCCGCTGAGTGATCCCTTGGCTGACCCGTTAGCAGATTACGCTGTTGATCGTGCACAGGCGCGACGCGCTAGCCAAGATGANNAGAAGAGTACAGGCAAGAAGAGTACGGGCAAGAAGAGTACGGGCAAGAAGAGTACAGGCAAGGAAAGTACCCGCAAGAAGAGTATCAGCAAGAAAAGTACCCGCAAGAAGAGTATCAGCCAGAAACGCAGCGCGACGCGCATGCGGGCGAGTATCAAGACTTTAATGATGAAACGCCCGACGAGTATCAGGCAGCCGATGCAGAGCAATATGACCATCGTTATGAGCCGCCGCTGACCGAGCAGGAAAAGAAAGTCGCCAAGTATGGCGAAAGCCCGTATGCAGGCCACCGGTTTGGAGTGGATTCCGTGCCGGCTGATCCAATGACGGCAATACCGCCCTCTACATCAGCAGCCAGTTCGCCGTATAGTGATAGCCGTCCAAGTGCCGCGTCACCGACACAGACTGACTCGAGCCGTGCTGCAGCGGCATCGCGTGCCGCGTCTGCGCGCAGTTTGCGTGAGAATCAGCTCAGCCTTGATATGCCGCAGGAAGAAGATGACAAGGATCCCGGCTACAGTCAGGTGCTGGTGATCAACGTGATGGCGCGACCAAAAAGTTCAATTCAAGGGGACGAGTTGTTACCTTTGTTATTGGGCGCGGGTCTGCGATTCGGCGAGATGTCCATTTTCCACCGACACGCAGATCGCAAGGGTGGTCCGGTGTTGTTCAGCGTGGCTAACGCATTGAATCCTGGTACCTTTGATCTGAATCGCATCAGCGACTTCAGCACCCAAGGTGTCTGCTTCTTTATGACCTTGCCCAACGTGGCTAACAATATGTTGGCGTTTGAGCAGATGCTGGCCACAGCCAGGCACGTGCAGTCAGCGCTGGATGCGGAATTAAAGGATGACAACCGCTCCGTCATGACGGCACAGACGGTTGAACACTACCGTCAACGCATCCGCGATTTTGATCTGCAACAACTGAAGAACAGCAAAAATCCACGACAGAAATAAGTCATGAACAAGCGCATCGGTGGAGATTTATTTGATGATGCAGGCGGGGAGGGGGCAGATGCCCCTTCTTCCTTGCTTGCCGCTGGAGCTGCTGCGGCCACAGCAGCAGCTCCAGCCACAGCCACGGCCACGGCAGCCACGGCAGCCACGGCAGCCACAGTAGCCACAGTAGCCACAACCACGGCACCGGCAGCAGCCACAGCCACAGCAGCCACAACCACAGCACCGGCAGCCGTCGCAACGCCAGAGCAAAAAATTGCGCAATTGCGCAGCGTTGTGCAGTACCACAATGCCCGCTACCACCAGCTGGATGCACCGGAGATTCCCGATGCGGATTACGACAAACTGTTTGATGAGCTGGCCGCGCTGGAGCAACAATATCCTGAATTCATCACGCCAGATTCGCCAACACAACGTGTAGGTGCCGCGCCGCTCAGCTCGTTTGAACAGGTCACACACAGCGAACCGATGATGTCGCTGGCCAAAGTCTTCAACAACAGCGACCTTGCCGATTTTGAAGCTCGCATACTCAAACGTCTCGACGCGCAGGAAGGCAGCGTGCCAACCTACAGCTGCGAACCCAAAATCGACGGCGTCGCAGTCAGCCTGTTATACGTCGACGGCTTACTGGTGCGCGCCGCCACGCGAGGCGACGGCATCACCGGCGAAGACATTACCCACAACGTACGCACCATCCGCAACATCCCGCTTAAACTGACCGGCGACAACCTGCCCACGCGTCTCGAAGTGCGTGGCGAAATCTACATGAGCCGCTCCGGCTTCGCCGCCATGAACGAAGCTGCCGCCCGCGTCGAAGACGGCCGCATCTTCGTCAACCCCCGCAACGCCGCCGCCGGCACACTCCGCCAGCTCGACCCCCGCATCGCCGCTCAACGCCCCCTGCGTTTTTTTTCTTATTTGGGGACGGAGGGATCAAAAAATGACCAGATGGCAACAGATGTCAATGGTAATGAGTTGACAAGTGCTGGCAGCAAGACCCACAGCGGCATGCTTGAACAGCTGGGCAAATGGGGTTTACCACTTAATCCTGACCGCGCGGTTGTGCAGGGTTACCAGGCATTTCTCGATTACGCCGACCAGTTGTTGCGCAAGCGTCCAACGCTCGACTATGAAATCGATGGGGCGGTCATCAAAGTGGACAGCCTGAAACTGCAAGCCGAACTTGGCAGCAACGCACGCACCCCGCGCTGGGCCATGGCCTACAAATTCCCTGCGGAAGAGGCATCCACGCTGGTGCGTGATGTTGAATTTCAGGTGGGCCGCACCGGCACCATCACGCCCGTCGCGCGCCTCGAACCGGTATTTGTTGGCGGCGTCACCGTCAGCAACGCCACGCTGCACAACATGGACGAAATCGCCCGACTCGGCCTGCGCATCGGCGACCGCGTCATCATCCGCCGCGCCGGCGACGTGATCCCCAAAATTGTGGGGGTTATTGGGGAGGGGACGGAGGGATCAAAAAATGATCAGATGTTAACTGGCCAGCAGTTTGATCAGTCTACAAGCGCGGCTACCAGTGAGCGCCGATCGATAGAGATGCCGGAAAAATGTCCTGCTTGCCAGTCTCCCGTCGAAAAAGACGGCGATGTCATGTATCGCTGCACTGGCGGCCTGATTTGCCCGGCACAACGCAAGGAGTCGCTGCGACATTTTTGCTCGCGCGCCGCCATGGATATTGAAGGTCTCGGCGAAAAGCTGGTTGAACAGTTGGTGGACGCGAACCTGGTGCGCAACGTCGCGGACGTATTCACACTGGCCAAGGATCAGCTCATGGCGTTAGAGCGCATGGGCGAGAAGTCGGCCGATAACCTGTTGGCGGCGATCGAAAAATCACGACAAACAACTTTGCCGCGCCTTTTGTTCGGGCTTGGTATTCGCGAAGTCGGCGAAGCAACCGCACTCGCGCTCGCCAGTCATTTTGGCAATCTGGAAAAACTCATGCAGGCCGATGAGGCAACGTTGTTGCAGGTTGATGATGTTGGCCCGGTGATGGCGGCGCATATTGCACACTTTTTCAGCAACAAGGAAAACGACCTTGTGATTGAGCAGTTGAAAGCGCGCGGCGTAAGTTGGCCGGAGCATCAGGCGGCCACCGTGTCCGACAAACTGGCCGGTCAAATTTTTGTGCTCACTGGCACGCTGGAAACCATGACCCGCGATGGCGCGCGCGCACGGCTGCAGGCCATGGGAGCAAAGGTGGCGGGCAGTGTATCCAAAAAAACCAACGTGGTGATTGCCGGCCCGGGCGCCGGGTCAAAGCTCGACAAAGCGGTGGAGCTGGGGGTTACCGTGCTGGATGAACAAGGTTTGATTGAACTGCTGTCTTCTTGAGTAGNNAACCAGCTAGGGGACGGAGGGATCAAAAAATGATCCCTCCGTCCCCTGCCAGCCCGAGTTAAAACTTATAACCAACCGACAACATGTAAACATACGGGTCGATCTCGACCTTCGCACGCACTTTGCCGAGCGCGGAGTCGAAGCTCGCGTCGGTATCAATGTCCACGCGCCAGAATGACGCGTTCAGAATCCAGTTGTTGTCCAGATCCCAGTCGATGCCGGCACGCAGGGACAATCCAAATGAATCATCCAGCTTCAGTCGCGAACCTGCCAGCTCGGTGCGCGCGCTGGTAGACAGCGACTCACTGAAGAACGTCGTGTAATTCACGCCCGCGCCAACATAAGGGCGAATTGGCGAGCTCGAAGGCCCAAAATAATAGAGCGCGCTGACCGTCGGCGGCAGATGTTTGGTGCTGCCAAGATCAGTCGTTGAAAAGCCGTATTGACCGAGACCACTCACCGAAAGGTCATGCTCAAAAGGCGTAGCTGCCAGCAATTCAACGCCGATATTGTCCGAATACATATAAACAAGGTTCAGACCAAGCTGAGTATCATTACCGACATGCGCAGCGGTGCCTGCCAACGCGCCCGTCGCGGTCGTGCTGATCAGACTACTACTTTCCTCGGGGGACACGGTTGTGGCGCCGACCCGAACAATCAGATCGCCTTTCTCAATCGCCAACGCCGGCATAGCGGCTGCCAGCAAACCCGCACCAATTAAACCGCTTGTCACAAACCTGGAAAAAGTCTTCATATTCACTCCTGTGTTTAAACATCAATGAGCTGATGTGCAGCCAGCTTAGTGCTTAATCAGAGAGAAACTTTGATTTGCCCCGGGTGTCGACGCAGCTTGCAGCAAAAATCGACCAATAGTTTTAACTGCATCAAGGTTTTAGAGGGTAGGGGACGGAGGGATCAAATTTTGATCCCTCCGTCCCCTACCTGTACAAAAAATGATCCCTCCGTCCCCTGACTGGTTATTTTTTGATCCCTCCGTCCCCTCTATGGCCGCCTCCATAGCCAATGCGCGCCCCATGCCGCGCCACAAGATCATTAATGAAGGCTTTATCCCCAACCGGCGCGCAACTACGCAGGCTCGATCGGATCAGTTCAAGCTCCTGATCTTCCAGCGGAGTGTGGAACAACTGCCGGTACGCAGCCAACCGCCCTGGTTTAGAAATGCCCAGCGCCGTGTATTCCGCGTGCTCCGTCAACCATGACGGTTCACCCAGGGCATTGCACGCATAGCTGGACCAAGGGTAGTCAGCCGGGTGTTTCACCATCAGTGCGCGCACGGGATTCTGCTCAATGTAGAGATAACAATTGAGCAGATGCCGCGAGGACTGGATCACCGATGCGCGGTGCCGACCCTCCCAGAGCGTACCGGTACGCTGATATTTCTGGTTGATATAGAGCGCGTAAGTGCTGCCAACAACGCGCATTGTCCGCGAAATGCTGTCAACGTCACCACACGTGGCAAGAATATGAACGTGATTGCTCATCAGGCAATACGCATGCACTCGGACGCCATATCGCTTGGATATGCTGGCCCAGATTTCAAGATACTGACGCTGATCGGCAGGCTCATAAAAGCACAGCGAGCGGTTATTGCCGCGCTGAACAATGTGGTAAGTCATTCCAGGGATGTAATGTCGAGGGCGACGAGGCATAGCAAACTCCTTTTGCTGTTGATCGTCTTATGGTTATAGATCATGGGTAGGGGACGGAGGGATCAAATTTTGATCCCTCCGTCCCCTAGCTGTACAAAAAATGATCCCTCCGTCCCCTACCTAAAAGCCAAAAAGCCAGCCGCGATCAAGGTCGTTGCGGCAGCTTTCATACTGCGTTTGATACCGGGCGGCATTGCGTTCCACGGNNATGCCCCTCGTGATATGCCAGATACAGATTGCGTGCGTCGGTCAATGGAATGTTGCTGCGCCGCACACTGTGGTGGTTGTACCAACCCACAAAATCCACCGCATCGCCAAAATTGGCGCGGCTTGCCACGCGATTGCCGGTTTCCTGCTGATAATCATTCCAGGTTGAGCTCAAGGCCTGCGCATACCCGCGTGCAGTTGACGGCCGCGTCCACGGAATCACCCACAGCAAGCGCGTGCGATCCGGCCGGGCACGCGCCCTGAAACCAGACTCCTGATATATAAACGCCATCGTCACATGCACCGGCACACCCCAACGCTCCTGCGTCCGCTCAGCCGCCCGGTACCACGAGCGGCGCTCCTCAAACATGTGGCAAATATCCAACGGATTGGACGGTCTGCTACTAGCGCAGGCGCCCAATACCAGCATCAACAATAAGAGTGAGATTGGTTTCATAATCCAGAGTGTAAAGGGTAGGGGACGGAGGGATCAAATTTTGATCCCTCCGTCCCCTAGCTGTACAAAAAATGATCCCTCCGTCCCCTACCCTATAAAAAGCCCCAAACATACCCGTCTGACTAATTGCCACACGTGGCGAGTGCTTATAATATGCGCCACCTGTAAAGATTTCCCGCAAGCCCATACACTTACAGATAGATTGCAGGGCCGTTTCTATGCTTAAATCCGCTTTACAAAAAGTAGCACAGCGGCACCCCGTTCCAATGCAGTTGGTTTAGAGTAAGTAATGATAAAAACTTCAATCAAAACAATCCGTTTGCTTGGCTTGGCGGCAGCGGCAAGCCTGCTGGCAGGGTGTATTCTTGTCCCCGGCAGCAACATCGATCCCGGCGCTTTGGGCGCAACCACCAATGACACCAGCTGGTTTGAACGCACCGGCGGCGCGGGCACGTGGTTCCCTGGCTTACGGCGCGAGCCGGCGGAAACGCCCGAACAGCAGCAGGCAACAGCGCAAATTGTCCAGCAAACCGTCGATGTGGTGACTATTACGTCCCAGCTGGTTGCCGATCAGCAACGTCAGGCGCAGGTCAACCAGATAGTGCCTGCTGCCATGCCCGCCAGCCTGCAGCAAGAACTGGCTAGTTACGAGTATCACGTCGACAAGGGTGACATGCTCACCATCACCGTGTACGACCACCCCGAACTCACTAACCCCAGCGGCAGCAACAACAATAATCCGGAAAACTCCGGCATCACCGTTGAAAACGACGGTACTATCTATTACCCCTACATCGGCAAGGTGCAAGTCGCCGGCCTGACGGTAGACGAAATCCGCGAAGCTATCGCCCGCCCGCTGGCCCAGTACATCACTGATCCCCAGGTCTCGGTACGTGTGCAACGCTTCAGCGCCAAACGCATTTACGTCACCGGCCAGGTCACTCGCCCCGGCCAACAGTCCATCACTAATATTCCATTAACTGTGCTTGACGCCATCGCCGCTGCCGGTGGCCTCGCCCCCGACGCCAACTGGCACGAAGTCATGCTCTCGCGTAATGGCTCCGAAACCATTTTATCCGTGTACGAAATGCTCAACAACGGTCGCCTCGGCCAAAACGTGCTGCTGCAACACGGTGATGTGCTGCACGTCCCGGTCGCAGGCCAGCAACAAGTGTTTGTGCTCGGGGAACTCAACCGCGTCAACACGCTGCCCATGGGCAATATCCGCATGTCGCTGACCGAGGCATTAACAAAATCAGGCGGCCTCAATCAGGTGACCTCCAACGCTGAAGGCATTTTTGTGATCCGCCCCAATGCGCCGGACGCGCCCAAACTGGCCACCATTTATCAGCTTGACGTGAAAAACGCCATCGCCTTTGCAGTTGGCGCCCAGTTTATGTTGCAACCCTCGGATATCGTGTACGTCACCACCGCACCGGTGACGCGCTGGAACCGGGTGATCAGCCAGATCGTCCCCAGCCTGAACGCACTGATAACCGCCGACAGGGTCGGCACACTGTGACAGGCAGCAGCCCTTACCAGCACATCCTAGTGGTGTGCCTCGGCAACATCTGCCGCAGCCCAGTTGCGGAAGCCATGTTGAAACAAGCCCTGCCACAACGCCAGATCAAATCCGCCGGCCTCACCGCCATGGTCGGCCAGGGCGCAGATGCAACGGCGGCAGAAATAGCAAAAAACGACGGACTCGATCTGAGCGGCCACAATGCCACACAGCTCAGCAGTGAATTAATCCAATGGGCCGACCTGATTCTGGTGATGAGCCAGAACCAACGCAGCGCCATTGGTGAAAAAAATCCGGCCGCACTCGGCAAAACTATGCTGCTCGGCCACTGGCTCAAGCCGTCCGGCCCCAAAGCGGGCGCAAGCCAAACCAGTAATCAGGCCGGCCACCCGCCCGGCAACCCGAACAACACACTCGCTCAACAAAAAGACATCCCCGACCCCTATAAAAAGAGCCGGGAAGTGTTTGAGCACGTACATAAACTGATATACCAGTCCGTCACGGAATGGTCAAAGAAGATTTAACAGCAGCCCATGACTCAAGTAGCACAGACTAACGAACACAAACGCCCACAACCCGCCGACGACGAGATCGATCTGGGTTACCTGCTGGCCGTTTGTCTGGACAATAAATGGCTGATTATCATCATCACGCTGATAGTTGCCTTGGCCGGTTACGCCTACGCCTGGCTGGCGACCCCGGAATACCGCGCCGATGCCCTGCTGCAGGTCGAACAACGCCAAAGCAACCTCGGCGCGCTGGATCTGGCCATGCTGGGCCAAGAACAGACGGCCTCCAGCACACAAACTGAAATACTGCGTTCACGTATGATTATGGGGCAGGCTGCACAACAGGCTGGTCTGGATCTTGTGGTGCGCCCGCATTATTTCCCGGTGATTGGCGAGTCTATGGTGCGCCGCGGACAAGCGCGCCCCGCGTGGTCAGAGGGCAGTGAATACGTGTGGGCGGGTGATAGCATTGATGTCGACGAACTGCGTGTCGAAGACTTGCTGCTCGGCCAGCCGCTGACCTTGAAAGTCACAGGAGCCGATTCGTACCAGCTCACCGATCGCAACGACCAGCTGATTGGCAGTGGCGTGGTCAACGAACTGTTCCGCAACGACAACCCATTTGTGGAAGTCATGGTTGCCCGCATCAATGCGCCTGCCAATGCCGAGTTTACGCTGGTCAAACGCAGCGACACGCAGATGACCGGCTACCTGCAAGGTCGTTTTGCTGTCGCTTCGCGCGGGCGTGACACGGGCATTCTCGAACTGTCGCTCACCGGCCCCGATCGCGATGAACTGCAACGCTCCCTCAACGCCATCGCCGAAGTCTATCTGGTGCAAAACATCAACCGCCAGGCCGCCGANNGACCTGAACAGCGCAGAGAACACCCTGAACGAATACCGCGCCACCCAGGACAGCGTGGATTTGACCTTTGAAACCCGCACCATGCTCGAACGCCTGGTGTCGCTGGAAACGGAACTCAACGCACTGCAGATTCAAGAAAGTGACCTCGCACAACGTTTTACCCCCAGCCACCCCAGCTACCGCTCGCTGCTCGAAAAACGCAACCAGTTGCAAGGTGAACAAGCGCGACTCGAAGCGCAGGTCAACAACCTGCCAGAAACCCAGCGCCAGGTACTACGCCTGAACCGCGATGTGGAAGTCAGCCAACAGATTTACATGCAAATGCTCAACGCCACACAGGAGCTGCGCATCGCGCGCGCCGGCACCGTGGGCAACGTACGTATTCTGGACCGCGCATTGGTGGGTGTGAACCCGATTGCGCCGCGCACCAACCTGATTCTGGTGATCTCGCTGATGGCGGGTGTCATGCTCGGATTAATGGTGGTGCTGATCCGCCATATGCTGCACCGCGGCGTCAGCTCGGTGGAAGAGTTACAGGCGCTGGGGCTGCAGGTATACGCCACCATCCCGCTGTCTGAGCGACAGCTCAAAATTTTTGACCGCTTCAGCAACAAAAAAACCAAACGGCGTTTACAGACGGCATTCGGAAAAACACTGGGCGACAAAGTTACCAAAGCCCTCGGCAAATCCGGAAAGCGACGCAATACCAGCGACGATAATGGCGTTCTGGCACTGATCGACCCCGCAGATCTGGCCATTGAAGCGTTACGCAGCCTGCGCACCAGCTTGCACTTCGCCATGCTGGAAGCGCCCAACAACCGCNNATCTGCGCACAAGCCGGGCAAAAAGTGCTGCTGATCGACGCCGACTTGCGCAAAGGTCACATCCACCACTCATTCGCAGGGCAAAGTGAAGGTGGCTTGAGTGACTACTTGGTAGGCGACATCACACTTCGTCAACTGATCCGCCAGACCGAACAAGATGGCCTCGACTACGTAGCGCGCGGCACCGCACCGCCCAACCCCTCAGAGCTGCTGATGACCCAACGGTTTAACCAGTTTCTGGAGCAGGTGGGTGAGCAATATGATCTGGTGATCATCGACACCCCGCCGGCGCTGGCCGTGACTGACGCTGCCATTGTCGGCAAACACATGGGCGCAACCCTGATGATTACGCGCTTCCGCGAGAATAATCCCAAAGAAATTGAACGCGCCTTGCAGCAGCTTGAAAGCGCCGGCGTGGTGGTGAAAGGCTGTATCCTCAATGCGATCGAGCGCAGCGCGTCATCGTATTATGGCTATGGATATGGGTATGGTTATTATCATTATGCGTATAAGTCGGATGATAAATAACTTTCCGACGGGGTCGGAGGTATACCTCCGACCCCAAGCTAGGAAAAAGGGTTGAGCACTTTCACGCCTGTGCTCTCGACGTGTCGGACATTGCGCGTCACCAGCGTCAGGTCGTATACCAGAGCGGTGGCCGCCAGTTGTTTATCCAGAACATTCGTGTTGTCGGGAGCGCACAGGTGCCCCCACACGCGTGCGCAATCTGTGCAGAAAGAAAGGATGTTGCCATCAAAGTTGGACACAACTGAATCGAGCCATTGCTCCAGCAGTTGCGCCTGTTGAATGTCTGAGCGGTGGCGGCAAAGTGCAATACCACGTTGTAACTCGCCGATGGTAATGCTACTCAGGTACACGTTTTGGCCCGTTTCCTGAATGTCTCTGAACAGTGAGATGACACCGGGATGTGCACGCGCTTTTTTGCGAAACTCGCTGATGATATTTGTGTCAATCAGATACATCACTGCCCCGTCCAGAATGGTCCCCGGTTCGCAAAAAATCCTCATCAAGCCCGGCATCGGGGATATCCATCAGCACTTGCAGCAACGAGCGCGCCTTCGGGCGATGCAAGGCCTGTTGCAAAATTTGACGGTGTTCTGCTTCAACACTGATGCCGTGCTCCCCGGCTTGTGCTTTCAGAGCCATAACAATGTCCTCGTCTACGTTTCTCACCAGCAGGTTTGGCATGATGATGTCTCCACGGAAGTATAGATTGATTAAGTGATGGCAATGATAGCAGTGTTCAAAGGGTCGGAGGTAATGGGGTCGGAGGTATACCTCCGACCCCAAACTACCCGTGGCGGGCCCAGAATTCTGCTGGTGACAGAATGGGGAATTGCTGTGCCAACACCAGCAGATCCTTGTCGCCTGAGATCAGGTAGTCGGTTTGGTAAAGTCGCTGCGCGGCAACAAACGTGCCCAGCACTTTTAAATCATCGGGGTCTCTTACTGCGATAGCGAGTAATTCGTCAGGGATGACGAGTTCCGCTTGAAACCTTATGAGCTCGACGATGTCATCCATTTCTGTATGAGTCAGCAGATGGCGGTGTTGAAGCCTTGGTAGCACCCGTCGGAGCTCATCCAAAATGAATTCTGACAAGATGACATCCAGCGCGCCAGAGCGCCAAGCGCGCATCACGTTGCCCGGTGTGCTGGTAGGATAGGTCAGGCCTGACAGAATTATATTCGTGTCCAGCACTACGCAAATGGTCGACATCCGTGTGACCTCTGTCTATCAAATTGTTGACGAGTTTCTTTCAGCGCGGATAGCGTCCATGATTTCAGCCTCACCGACGGTGTCGGGTACAGCGGCGTAAGCCGACTCCAGTCGATTGGCGAGCGCATCGAATCGCTCTTGCATGCGCCGTATGCGCTGAAACATTCCGGCGTCAATCAACGCTGCTACGGGTTTACCATCTTTACTTATCAAAACAGAGTCGTGCCGGTATTGAACCTGAGTCAACATTTCTCCCAGGTTCTGACGAAACTTTACTGCACTCACTTCAGTTATCATGGCAGCCACCATATTGATCAGTATGGTCATTATGTTTGCAGATAGCGCAATCGTTGTAAAGCAGGTAATACTTGGGGTCGGAGGTATACCTCCGACCCCAACCCTCACAGTTTCACCGTCTTCTGATATACAA
>DITX01000026.1:0-325 GCA_002422225.1 Gammaproteobacteria bacterium UBA6173 | reverse complement strand
CCAAAATTGACAGTCAATACATAGTCGTCCTTAACGCTTACCTTGATGACCTGGGGGTGCATGATAGTCTCCTATTGAAGCGGTGGTATTCTGAATGGCTCCTCACCGTTCATGACCAAGCTCCAGTTTGCCATTAACTCTTCTTTGTGTAGTTCCGCCCAGGCGGAAACCAGTTTTAACTGCTTGGCTGGTAAATTGCTATGCATGATTCGAGCGTTTTCAATGGTCATGCATGCTGCGGTTCCGCCGTAATATACATGAAAATGTGGTGGCGGGTGTTCGCCTGGTGCGTAGTACATGCGGATGATAAGACCGTAAAACATAC
>DITX01000169.1 GCA_002422225.1 Gammaproteobacteria bacterium UBA6173 | reverse complement strand
CAGCATCTGCGTGACCAGGTCGCTGAGCAAGCAGCGTTAAATGAGCTGGCGCGCTATCAACTCAACGAACTCGAAGAGCTACAGCTTGGGTCAGACGAACTTGAGTCCCTTGAGAAGGAACTGGATGAACTGGCTCAGGCAGACTCCAGATTGGCAGGCATCCAATCATTGCTGCTGATCTGTCGGGAACAGGACGATGGCAATATCCGACAACAACTGCAGCAAGCGCTGCACTTGTTAGGCCAACTGACACATCACAAAAAGGGTGAAAGTAAAACCGGAGTCGCATCACAACTGGAGTCCGTTGAAGACCTGCTCAACACCGCCTTGATCCAAGTCGAGGAAGCCGCCGATGAAATGAGCCGGCTGGCCGATCGCATCGATATCAATCCGGCCCGCCTTGAGCTGCTCAACCGACGGCTTAATGATATTCATCAGCTCGCGCGCAAGCACAAGGTGCGGCCAGATGACCTTGCCGGGCTGCAGCATCGTTTGCAAGATCAGTTGGCTAGCGTGTTGCACAATGCAGATCACATGCAGCATCTGGAGCTTGAGCTCAAGCGCTTGCATACGGCATGGAGCGGTCTGGCCAGCACCCTCAGCCAGCAACGCCAACGCGCAGCGGACAAACTTGGCACTGCGGTCAATCAACAGCTGCAGGCGCTGGCTATGGGCGAAGCCAGCCTCACAGTGCATCTGCAAGCAAATGAGTCGAACAACCCGCAAGCCCATGGCCTAGAACAGGCTGAGTTTTTGATCAGCACCAACCGTGGTCAGGCTGCGCGCGCCTTGAGCAAAATTGCGTCAGGCGGTGAACTGTCGCGTATCAGCTTGGCAATTCAGGTTATTACCGCAATGACCTCACAAATACCCTGTCTGGTGTTTGACGAGGTAGATGTGGGCATCGGCGGCGCGGTTGCCCGCACCGTGGGTAAACTGCTAAGGCAACTGGGGGAGCGTGGCCAGGTGTTGTGTGTCACGCATCAAGCGCTGGTTGCCGGACAGGCACATCAGCACTATCGCGTCAGCAAAGCCGCTGACGGTGACAGCGCTCACTCGCAGCTGATTGAGTTGAGCAGCGAGCAGCGCACACAAGAAATCGCGCGCATGCTGGGCGGTGAGAGTGAACACGGCAGTATTAGCGATGAATCCATGGCACACGCCAAGGAGTTATTGTCTGCTTGACGACGCCGCTCAGACAATTCTGCAGTCTGCGCAAATCCCGTAGAGATACAAGCTGTGATCGGTAATTTCAAAACCAAAGTCGGCGGCGATTTTGTCCTGTCGGGCCTCAATAGTTTCATCAAGAAACTCTTCAACGCGACCACATTTATTGCAGACCAGATGGTCATGGTGTTCAACGGTGTGTAATTCAAACACTGAGTGGCCACCTTCAAAGCGGTGGCGCATGACCAGACCGGCTGATTCAAATTGCGTCAGCACTCGATAAACCGTTGCCAGCCCAACTTCCTCACCGGCCTCAATTAACGCCTTGTAGACATCTTCGGCACTCAGATGGCGAGTTTCCGAACTTTCCAACAATTGCAGGATTTTTACTCGTGGCAAGGTGACTTTGAGACCAGCTTTGCGTAATTCCTGATTTTCTGAGGACATATCAACTCTCGTACAGTTGGAGTGAGTTTTTGGATAGGCTGGGGTATTATGCACACTAAGTTAGACAGATGAAAGTTTAAGCCCGTTGTCGACAAGAGTATCCGGTAAACCTATGCAAAGCATAAGCATCAAAAAAAGCCTTTTAAAATCATACGCTCCACTGGCAGCCGTCATGATACTCGCGCTCGCCACCAGTGCATGTTCCGGCCTGCGGGTACCACAGTTTCCAGGCGTTTATAAAATCGCGATTGCTCAGGGCAATATCATTACTCAGGAAATGATAGACCAACTTGAGCCGGGCATGACACGTCGACAAGTCATTTTTGTGATGGGCACTCCACTGGTACGTGATCCTTACAAGCAAGATCGCTGGGATTATGTGTTTAACTATCAACCCGGCGGCGGCGTACGCGGACAAGAGCGCGTGACACTGATGTTTGAAAACGAATTGCTGAGCAGTTTGAGCGGTGATTTTACACCCGGCCCCGAATCGGCTTGGTTCGATTCAGCCAATTCGGCCAGCACTGATGCGGATAGCAACTCCTGAATCTGATAACACGAGTAGATCCTTGGCCATGAGCAGCACCGATTTCCATAGCTTCCGCCCAGCGGTCAGCACCAAACAAAATACCGGGCTGCGTCCCGAAGGGGCTGACAAAGCTGATGTCCAGCAGGTGCTCGATCATGCCCAGGCCATTTGCGCCGAGCAAGGTGTCAAACTCACCGACAAACGCCGTCGCATCCTGCAAGTTGTATTGGAATCGGCAGAACCACTGTCTGCTTATCAGATTGCTGATCAGTATCGCGACCTTTACGGCAAAACCCTGTCCGTAATGTCGGTTTATCGTATGCTTAACTTTTTGAAAGACAATGAGTTAGTGCATCGCTTGGAAACCACCAACCAATACCTGCCGTGCTCACATATCAGTTGCAACCACGCACATGAGGTGCCGCAGTTTCTGATTTGTGACAGCTGCAAGTCTGTCGATGAAGTTGGCATTCGCAAAGCCATTCTGCAGGAGCTCAGTGCCAATATTGAAGACACTGGGTTTGTACTGGCGCGCCAGCAATTGGAATTTCACGGCCTGTGCCGCGCCTGCCAGACAGCAGACGCGGCGCCAGAGTGACCGTTGGGGTTTAGCTCGACACTTATGGAATAGACACAGATGGTCGGGCTGGCAATTCACCAAACATGTCCATGGTTGGCAAATCAGGTTTGAAGGCCCGGTGACAGGCTTCACAGGTATCCACTAACTGACCGCCCGCCCGCTCCATCAAATCCATGTTTCGACTGCGTACTGCATTGACCGCGCGCTTGCCATCCTGACTCAATTGTTCCGCCAATTGTTGCCAGTCCGGGTTTGATGTCCAGGCTTGGTCCAGGGGCCCGGTTCCCGGGTACTTGAGCAGCGCGCCTCCTAACTCAACTTGATAGGCAAGATGTTCAAGCTCCCGCCAATCATAATCGGATTGCGGGCCGGCCCAGACAGCTGCCCAGATTGGATCTGCTGCTTTATTGATCAGCGCCACCATGACTTCATTCAAGCTGACCGGCAACACGACCTCCGTGGCTGCTGCCGCCGGACTTTCGTCTGCACCACTGCAGGCGACCAACATAGAACTTAAAACAAGCGCGCACACGGCCGGGACTTTTTGAGTCATGCTGAATTTTCGGGCAAACCTAGCGACGGATCTTTGCATCTTTTGATACCCCTGTTTTGTTGTTGATTAAGGTCAACTGATAAATCGTTACTACAGAGCGAGTTGATGTACTTAATCCATCGTAGGCCTGATGCAGGTGTTATCACAATGCCGCCGAACCTTTGATGACGTTTTACTGATTCACCTCAAAAATCTTTGGCAAATTGCCGCAATCCATCGACGCCAAGGACATCATGCGCTGCGAGAATCAGGTCGTGCCGCGGTAGTTTGCCCAAATGCCGGGTGAGTGTCGCAAGATGGATCTCTTCCTGAGTCTTTCGCTCAGCCAGAAATCCCTGCAAACCGTCAGGCAAACGTTTGTTTACAATCAATGCAGCGACGTTGACACCTGCCCGCGCCAATTGCTCGGACAATTCAATGGTCTCCAGCACGGGCAATCGCTCAGCAGCCAGCACAATCACAAACCCGGTTTTCTGATGGTCCGCAATCACATCTCGCAAGCCGGCAAAACGTTGTTTGCGCCGGTTCAGCATGCGGCGGATGCGACTTTCACGATCTTCCTCAATCTCATGCGGTGCGCCGCCAAAGGTTTTGTTGCCCATGTCCTTGTCACTGGCAAGGCTCTTGAGCACTGCAGTGAATCGGTCGGCTTTTTCACGGCGTTTGATCAGACCATCTGTCCAAACTGACATCATTTCGGGCAGGGCCATCAAGCGCGCGGTATGCCCGGAAGGCGCAGTATCAAAAATGATCAGATCATAAGCAGAACCTTGCTCAACCACCTCAGCAATACGCTCCAGAATGGCGGCTTCCTGCATACCGGGCGCATCACGCGACAGTGCCATATGTTTATCGATTTCAGAGGCCAGATGGATAGGCATGATTCTGCGCAGCGCGGCGGTCACCTCTTCCAAATGCTTCTCAACAGTCAATTCAGGATCCAGTTCAAGACCATCCAATCCTGGCGCAAGACGCACCGGAGACGGGCCAATTTTGCGATCAAACAAATGCCCTAGGTTGTGTGCCGGATCGGTAGAAACCAGCAACACTCGCTTGCCAGTATCGGCCATCGCCAACGCAGTCGCCGCAGATACCGTGGTTTTACCGACACCGCCCTTGCCACCAAAAAATAATACGCGCCGCTGCGCAGCCAACTCTAACAACATTTGACGTGATCCAAGGGTGAGTGCTCCATGCCCATACGACGGTGCCAATCATGAAAACGATCGTATACAACTGGCAACAATTCAAGTGTGTAGTAGGCGGCGGGATTAGGCACACCCAGGGTTTCCGCAAACACCATCAGCATAAACAAGTCATCCTCGTCACGCTGGGCACGTGCAAAGGTCTGCCGGTATGGCGCCACATAAAATTCACGCAGGCCGTGTTCTATGCGTTGAAACAGACTGTCCTGCGGCTTTTTGTTATCGCCTAGGGTGTTGTAGTCACTCATCAAGCTATCCTGTTGTTCAATCTGAGGTTTATTTGCGTTTCTTTTTACGCGCGGCACGTAGCAGGCGCGCCTTGTTAGGGTCGAGTTGCAAGGGGCGATACAATTCCAGCCTGTCACCATCTCTCATGACATAGTCCGCCGGCAACGGACTGCTGCGACCATCCAACAGGCGAGAATATATACCCATCTCCAAGTGCTGCAAGTCCGTATCCGGCAGCAATAACTGCAGCTCACTCAAGCGCAATGCATCCAGGGCTGTACCACCTGCCGACATTGCCACTTTCACTTTGTACTGTTTGTGCGGCAACGCATACACCACTTCCACTTGGATCATTGGGGACCGTAGACCTTGTGCGCGCGATTAACAACCTCGTCGACCAGCGAGTTGGCCGAATGCTGAAATAACTTTTCCATGGCCAGACCCAGCAGACCACCGGCCCAATCAAACTTCATATCCAGGCTGACCTTACAAGCATTGTCGGTCAGTGCTTTGAAGTGCCAGGTTGCACTGAAGCTTCTAAACGGCCCCTCAACCAAGGTCAGATCCATGCCTTGGCCAGGTATCAATCTATTGCGGGTCGTAAACGAATAACGCAGCCCGGCTTTTCCCAGCGTCAACTTGCCAATCAGCTCCTCGGGTGTCCTGCTGATTTCTTCTGCCGCAATACAACCGTGCATGAACTGGGGATACTGACTGACATCATCCACCAGCGCATACATTTGTTGTGCTGAAAAAGGCACTAGGGCACTGCGTTCAATCGTAATCATTCAAGCGGTCATCCAGCAAACACCATCAGCAGATCCACCGCAAAGTACTTCTGGGCAACCGAGTTGATAAATACAAACATCAATACCACGGGCACAAATGTGCGCAGCGAAAAACTGAGGTAACGTTGCAGGAAGCTCCCTTTCAGGGACTCATCGCCCTGACTGAGTTCTTCCACAAAACCATCGCGCCAACGGTACGCGCAGTACAAACACACCATAAAACCAACCAGCGGCAGAATCACTTCCGAGAAGGTATCGGCGATCAGGTCGAAGAACGACCGACTGCCGCCACCGTAGGGAATGAAGTCTGTCAAGAACGGTGACATCCCGAATGACAGGGCGGCCAGCGCAGCAAAGGTGGTGACCAATACTGCTTGGATGAGCACCGCCTTGCGACGTGAAAAATTGTGCTCGTCAATCATGTATGCAATCGGGATTTCCAGAATTGAGACCAGCGAGGTCAGCGCAGCAAAAAACACCAATACAAAAAAGCTGCCGGCAACCATACTGGCGCCGACATAACCCACAGCATCCTGCATGGACAGGAATATCTGCGGCAGGTAGGTAAAAATCAGACCGATGCTGCTGGACGATAAATCATCCGGATCGGTTGAAGGGTTGAAAGCAAAAATGGCTGGCAGGATCAGCAGTCCCGCCAGAAATGCAACACCTGTGTCTGCCGTTGCCACCAGCTTGGACGAGCTTATGATACGATCCTGGCGGCTAAAGTAGGAGCCGTAGGTAATCATGATACCCATACCCAGCGAAAGCGAGAAGAATGCCTGATTGAGCGCGGCATTTAACACGCCGCCATTAAACCGGCTGAAGTCAGGAATCAGGTAATAACGCACGCCCAACATCGCATCTTCCAGTGTTAGCACAAACACAATCAGCAGCACCAGCATCACCGCCAACACCGGCATTGCCACTCTGGCCAATCGCTCGATACCACCTTTAACGCCGCCCAGCAGAATGCCAAACACAATAAATTGCAGCACGATAAACCACGGAAAAATACCCGGTGCCGCAATCATTTCACCAAAGGCATTGGTTGTTGCCAGTGTCTCTAGCTCACCTGTAAACGCCCTGAACATGAAAATCAAAATCCAAACGGTGACTACCGTGTAAAACACCGCAATCATAAACGGAGTCAGTATTGCTAACTGCCCGGCCCAGCGCCAGCGACTGTGCTCACCGGCCAAGGCAACAAAGGCACCTACTGGATTGCGGCGGGTATTTCTGCCCATGGCAATTTCAGCAACCAAAACCGGAAAACAGATGAGCGCAACAAACAGTACATAAACGATCAGAAACACGGCGCCGCCGTTTTTTGATGCCATGACTGGAAACGCCACCAGATTACCCAGGCCCACTGCTGAACCTGCAGCTGCCAGAATAAAGCCCAGACGGGAACTGAACTGACCTCGCTCTACCGCCATAACATCCTCTCTTGTAGGTTTGATGCGTAGTTTTTATTAATGTGTTATTCGTTTGTGTTCACTCTTATCCGCCTTGTACTAACGGCATGCACGGATAATGGGTATAATCCGCCGCCATGGCAAAACCAAAGAAAGCAAAGACAACGGATACTACCATTGTCCGAAATAAAAAGGCGCTCCACGATTATTTTATCGAGGACACTTTTGAAGCCGGACTGGTGCTGGAAGGCTGGGAAGTCAAAAGCCTGCGCGAAGGCAAAGGGCAGCTGACCGACAGTTACGTGATTATCAAAGACGGTGAAGCATGGCTTCTCGGCTGCCATATCACCCCATTGAACAGCGCCAGCACCCACGTGATCGCAGATCCGGATCGCACCAAAAAATTGCTGTTACATCGCAAGGAGCTCGCTCGCCTGTTCTCCAACGTCCAGCAAAAAGGCTACACCTGCATTGCCAGCGCCATTTACTGGAAAGGCCACCTGATCAAATGCAAGATCTCGCTGGCCAAAGGTAAAAAAGACCACGACAAGCGCGGCGCAGAAAAAGACCGCGAGTGGCAGATTGAGAAACAGCGCATCGTGCGCCACAAAAACCGCTAGGAACCCGACTCACAGCCTGAGCAGGTGCCTGTAACAGCCCGGACCGGACTTCTTTATGAGCATCAAAGCCGCCATTTTCGACTGGGATGGCACCGTTGTAGATTCCGTTGAACACATCACCGACTGCCTGCACCACGCTGCGGCGAGCACCGGATTCCCCACCCTCGAGCGTGCCGCCTATCGCAACATTATTGGTCTGGGCATTGTGGAAGCCTTGCGGCGCCTGTATCCCGGGCTGACCGATCACGACACCGTACGCATGCGCGAAGCGTATAGCGCACACTTTATGGCCACCTCTGCCAGCAACCAGCGTATTTTTCCTGGCATGACGGACATCCTCAGGGAATTACACGCCACTGATCGCCGCTGCGCGGTTGCCACTGGCAAAAGCCGCCGCGGCCTTGATCAGGCTCTGACGTCCAGCCAGCTGGCACCCTGGTTCCACATCACCCGCTGCGCTGACGAAACCCGCTCCAAACCCGACCCCAGAATGTTGATCGAGATTCTGGAGCATCTGGAGCTGGAGCCAACAGATGCTGTGATGATTGGTGATACCAGCTACGACCTGCAAATGGCGCAGGCCATCGGAATGCCATCCGTTGGCGTGCGCTGGGGAGTGCACGGTGATGAGGTGCTGTCGCTGTTCAAACCAATAGCGATTGTCAGCACCAGTGATGAGCTGCGCGACCTGCTGATCCGGTGATTGTGGTCACAGACTTGAAAAAATCTATTCAGGCTCCATTAAGAGTCCTGTGGTAGACTGAGTTCCACATTGGGGCCGATTTGGATTCGACGCCGGTATCAAACCCTGAGGTGCATGTCGAGAGGGTATAGACTCTCGTAAATCAATCTATGCAACTTTATAGTTGCCAACGACGAAAGCTACGCACTCGCTGCCTAATTAGGCGCAGCGAGCGGTCGCCCCGGGATGCCTGTAAACCGGTGTATTGCGACTGTCATATAGAACAGGATCGCTAGCCTAGTGCGCCTGACACGAAGCGGCTAAAAGTATCGGGCTCGCCCAAACCACCCTGCCCGTCGGGCCGGTAAGGGTTAACTTAATAGACGACGCTAAACATGTAGATCCAAAGGCAGCGGACTGACGGACGGGGGTTCAAATCCCCCCGGCTCCACCAATCTTAGAAAAATGACGACCAGCAACAGCCGGTCAACACACGGAAAGCCCCATAATACGGGGCTTTTTCGTTTTCTGGTGTCCAGTAATGTATTGCACCATCGTTAATCTGATGTAACATGCCATGTAACACGGCCACCAATGTCACAGTTACGGTGTTACATGGCAGCACGAAC
>DITX01000151.1 GCA_002422225.1 Gammaproteobacteria bacterium UBA6173 | reverse complement strand
CAACACAGTCAACACAGTCAACACACAGGCCAGACAAGCCAACCGATGGACCACAGCCAACATGCGGCGCATGTCACTCAGCCAATGACTCAGGGTGTTTCCGGCAAAGCGCCCACCGAGGCAGGTCAAGATGCGTTCGCGGCAATACAAGAGATTGTTGCTATCCTCAGCGCTGATCCGGATACCGACTGGTCAAAGGTAAATGTTGATGCATTGCGTGATCATCTGGTAGATATGCATCGGGTTACCCTCTACGCCAATGTAGTCAGTGAACAAATCGATGGCGGCATGCGCTACATGATTACCGGTGATGCCGAAACATCGGCGTCCATCAAGCGAATGGTGAGTGCACATGCCAGTCAGGTCAGTCAGGGCAGCGCCTGGTCGGCGGTCACCACAGAATTGCCAAATGGTCTGACCTTGCTTGTCACCACAGATCAGGACCATGAGGTCGCAAAAATCCGTGGACTTGGGTTTGCAGGTTTTATGGTGCAGGGCAATCACCATCAACCACATCACCTGATGATGGCAACAGGTGGTTTTGGTGGGCACCAACATTAGTGTATGGTGTCACCCATGCACTGATGCATAACAAATTAACACAACTGCTGCCCGGACTACCGTGTTTGAATCGACTATCACTCTGCCAGTGTGGATGTTTGTGCTGCTGCTGATCGCTGCAGCCTATGCCGTGCTGATGAGTGTGTTGTTTCCCAGTGTGCGCTGGTATGTCCGGCGTCGGCTCAATCGCGCAGTAGACCGGCTCAACACCAATCTGCAGATTCGGATCCGCCCCTTGCAACGCACTCGCCGCCAGGTGCTCATCGATCAGCTGATATTCGATCAGGATGTCATTGCCATGATCGAACAGATGGCGCGAGATGAAAACATCCCTCGCGATGTGCTCCAGCAGCGCGTGCTCAGTTATGCGCGTGAGATCGTGCCCTCGTTTAATGCCTATGTGTATTACCGCGCGGTGTACTGGATTTCAAAGAAGCTCTCTCGCTTCATCTACCGGGTTCGAGTCGCCGCTGCCGACCCTGCCGGCCTCAGTAATATCGATCCAGATGCCACGGTGGTGTTTGTGATGAACCATCGCAGCAACATGGATTATGTGCTGATCAGTTATCTTGCTGCCGAGCGTGTGACCTTGTCATTTGCGGTGGGCGAGTGGGCGCGTGTTTTCCCGTTGGACATGTTGATTCGTGCCATGGGTGCGTTTTTTGTGCGACGTGGATCGCAGAACCCACTCTACCGAAAGGTGCTTGAGCGTTACGTGTGCATGGCAACTAAAAGTGGCGTTTGCCAGGCGTTGTTTCTGGAAGGCGGCTTGAGCCGCGATGGTCGGCTGGGCCAGCCAAAACTGGGATTTCTGGACTACATGCTACGCAATTACGCCTGGACGACCGATCGCTCAGTGGCTTTTGTGCCGGTGGGTATCAACTATGACCGTGTTCTGGAGGATCACAACATGGTGTCCTGGGAAAAGCGCGAGCACTGTTCGAACTCCGAGCGGCAACGCCGCGAGGGTGAGTTGCGCAGCGCAGGTCAACAGGGCAACGGATGCGGCCAGTCCACCGCTGTCTTGTCTACCCGCCGCGCTCCACAAGAAGATACTGAGTGTCAGCAATCACGCACCATCAAACGAGCTAGGACGTCAGCCGGTTTCTGATAGGATTTATTTACGTTCAGTAATCGCCCCGTACACAAGCTCCTTACTGATCGCCTGCAACTGACGCGCATACATCAGATTACGATTCTGAATCATGCCGATAAACGTCAGATTCTCAACCGGATCAATCCAGAACCACGTACCACCGATGCCCCACCACCAGTAACTGCCTTCACTCATGCCATTATTACGTGCAGGATCGGCCACAATCGCAAAATCCACACCAAACTGATTGCCCGGGTAACCAGGGATTTCAGCCATGCCCGCAGGCAATTGATTAGTGCGCATGGTTTTGACAGATTCTGGTGACAAAATTCGTACACCGTTTAACTCACCGCCATTGGCCAGCATCTGGGTGAATTTTATGTAATCGCCAATGGTCGACACTAGGCCGCCGCCGCCGCCAAAAAAGGTGGCGGGATCAAGATAGTCGCCACCCAGTGCGTCAACAACAGACTCCTGCAGCCCATTTGGCGTGGATTGGTACAGTTTGGCAAAACGCGCACGATCTTTATCGGCCACACTAAAGCCGGTATTGTCCATGCCCAGCGGTGTAAACAGCCGCTCTTGCAGGAATTCTTCAAAGGTCTGGCCGGACAAGACTTCGACCAGATAACCTTGTACATCCACGGATACGCTGTAATGCCACAAGGTGCCGGGCTGCTGGCGCAGCGGAATACGTGCCAGCTTGTCGATCATGTCCTTCAGCGTGCCATTGCCATCCAGAATGTTGGCAGCCACATACATGGAATCAACTTGCGAGCGCGAGAACAAGCCATAGGTGAGGCCGCCGGTGTGGGACATCAACTCACGGACAGTCATTTCGTGGCGGGCGGGTTCAGTCACCGGGAATCCACCGGGACCGTCTTCAATCGCTACCTGTAAGTTGGCAAGCTCAGGAATATGGCGTGATACTGCGTCGTCTAGTGTCAATTTACCCTCTTCGATCAGCATCATCAGGGCGACGCCAGTGACGGGTTTGGTCATGGAGTAAATACGGAACAAGGTATCTTCAGACACTGGAATCTGGTTCTCTATATCTTGATAACCGTAGGCGTCCAGATGGACCAGTTTGCCATCACGCAGCAGTGCGCTGACGATGCTGGACAGGTTGCCCTCATCCACCGCAGCACGCATGCCGTTGGCCAGTGCCTGTACGCCAGCGCTGCTGAAGCCAGCAGCTTCCGGGCTGGCGCGTTCAATATTTTGTGCATTCAACGTCAAAGGTAATGTCAGCGCTAATGCGGAACCCCAAAGCAGGTGGCGCAAGCTGGTAGCCAGAGTGTTCTTTTTCATGTCAGGCCTCGATTTAAAAATAAAATTATACGTCAGGTCGTGTGATGTCAGTGATTCTGAGGTTCGCTGTGGGAACTGCGTCAGCCTGGCAGCGAACAAGCGCTCAGGAGTGTAGCGCAGAGTGTGTGTGGCGACTACATGTAAGAAGTCAGTCTGTTGCAGAATCAAGGTGTGTGGTGTCTACGCAAAAGCCGATCATCTGACCTGGCACGGAGCATGGGGCGGGAATAGCCGTACCTGACCAATCAGGCCGCGTTTATCCTCTGCATGAACGCCCGACCAAGCGCGAGGATTGTTCGAGTCCCGAGCGGCACAGCCGCGAAGGTCGAGTTCCGCAGTGCCGGGCGTTCATGCAGAGGATGCGGCCGGTCAGGAGCGGCTATTCCCGCCCCATGCTCTCTCGGATGTGGTAACTGTTTAACCCCCCTACATCAGCATCGTGATTCCCTTGGATCTGAAGTAACATCATGCCCTGAGAATTTTCTGCATCATATGGGAGTGTATTTATGTCGCGCTACATTGTTACCGGTACTAACCGCGGTATTGGCCTGGAGTTTGTGAAACAGTTGTTGGCGCAGGGCCACGACGTTCTGGCGACAGCCAGAGATCCTGAAGCCGTCCCCGCGCTTAGAGAGCTTCAGCACACACACAAACAACTCACCTTGTTGCCACTTGATTTGTCTGATGAAAGCAGCATTGCGAGCTTTGCACGTGAAGCATCTGCACAGCCTATCGACGTGTTGATCAACAACGCCGGCGTGTACGGACCGCGCAATGCCAGTTTAGGGGTTTTACGCACTGATGACTGGGCCGAAGTGATGTTGATTGATTTGATTGCGCCGATAATACTGACCCAGGCGTTGCTGCCTGCACTGCGACAGGGCAAAGTCAAACGTATTGCCTTTTTAAGTTCCATGATGGGTTCTATTGCCGACAACAGCAGCGGCGGTGCGTATATCTATCGCAGTGCAAAAGCGGGTCTTAATCAGGCGGTGAAATCCTTGGCTGTAGATTTGTCTAAAGAGGATTTTATTGTGCTGCCACTGCATCCGGGTTGGGTGCAAACCGATATGGGTGGACCCAACGCCCAGATTGATACCAAAACCAGCGTGACCGGATTGTTACAACGCATTCAAAACTCGACGGCCGGCGACAGTGGCAAGTTCCTCAACTATGATGGCAAGACTATTGCTTGGTAGTGAGGTGTGGCGCTTGCGTTGTAGTTGAAATGGGGTTTTCCAAGAGGTTTTGTTCATGCTCATCAAACAATTAAAGTCATTCGCGCTGACAGCCTTGATATTGACTGGTGCCAGCAGTCAGGCCAATGCAGCCGCTGACGCAACCGCTAATGCGGACGATGCGTCAGCCATTTGTGCTGCTATGGATCTTGCGGCATTAGAACCTGCCCCTGGGATGATGTACGCCTCAGCGAGCATCAGTAACGGCCTGGTGTTTGTCTCAGGGCAGATTGGTGTGGATACTGCCTCGTCTGCACCCGCGCCTGATTTTGAAGCACAAATGCTGGAAGCCTTGAGTCGACTTGAGCGCGTACTGGCGCAGGCGGGTAGCAGCGTTGCGCTGATTCAACGGGCAACGGTTTATGTCACCGATCCGGCAAATCTGGCGACCATGAACAGACTGTATCGCGCGTTTTTTGAGCGCCATGAGGCACCACTACCAGCACGCAGTTTGGTGCCAGGTTTGAATTTTGGTAATGCCATCGCGTTTGAAATTGACGTGATTGCAGAACAGCTGGTGTGTAATTAAACGTAAATCCGCTGTTTCCGGGAGTTGACAAACCTCGCTGGCCGGGAGCACACTGCGCGCCATGAATACTAGCACACACATTCAATCTGTCTATTTCTGGTGGCAAAGCTCCGCGGGCCGCCAGAAAAACTCAGAAAGTCATCCGTAAGTTTTTCAGGCTGCCCCCGACGGGAAGGCAGCCTGATGCATGCAAAAAAGTCCGAATCTGAAACGCCTGATTCAAACTACCCGCAAAAGTCAACGCAGCCTTCTCCCAGTAATCACCCTTAAGTGATTGTGTCGGTGGCAACCTCTCGAAAAACATGTGAAAACAGTTTTGAACAAGAGGATATGCGCATGTCAGTTCCATCGTATTGTCGATACACCAGCGCCGGTGGCGTGGGTATCACGCGCCAGTCACGCACCTGTGACGGTGCACAGGAATTTCACAAACGTTTGCAGTTGCTGGACAGCCATCCCGGTGTCCTGTTGAGCTGTACCAGTGAATATCCCGGGCGTTATCAGAAGCGCGATCTGTTGTTGGTCAATCCGCCTGTTCAGATAACGGCACGACACAATCAATTGACCATCCGTGCCCTGAACGCGCGTGGTCTGATCTTGTTGCCAGGCTTTCAGACTGCCTTGAAAGATTTTTCCCCAACGAATGCACAAAAAGCGAACACGCAAAAAGCGAACACGCAAAAAGCGAACACGCAAAAAGCGAACGCGCAACTATCCGACGACTCGATCATCGCAACACTGCAGATACCGTCGACACAAACACCTGTCCCTGAAGAAATGCGCACCCGCCGCCCAGGTTTGTTTGACATGTTGCGCGCGATCATCAAACACTTCTCGTCTGACCAAGACAATTATCTGGGGCTATACGGGGCTTTTGCGTATGACCTGGCGTTCCAACTGGAAGCGATCCGTTTACGTCTATCGCGCCCGGAACAGCAGCGTGATCTGGTGCTGTATTTGCCCGATGAAATTCTGCTGCATGATCCGCGAACAGGTTTGGGCACATTGCATTCTTATGAATTTGTGTGTGCCGATATCAGTGGTCGCCTGCAAACGACAGGCGGGTTAAAACGCTTGGTTAACACAACGCAACATCCTGACTTCAAGTTCTGCGCAGAAGTCTCTTCAGTGCCACAGGTGCATCACGACGTGATCGCCGATCATGCGCCAGGCGAGTACGCAACAGTGGTGGACAAAGCCCGTGACTATTTTAAACGCGGTGACTTGTTTGAAGCCGTGCCGGGCCAGACCTTCAGTACGCAGTCCAGTGCCTTGCCCAGCGTGCTTTATCAAACTTTGCGCGACAGTAATCCAGCTCCCTATGGTGCGTTGATGAACCTCGGGCAACAGGAGTTTCTTATCTCTGCGTCGCCCGAAATGTTCGTGCGCGTCAAACAGGGGCGTGTGGAATCCTGTCCTATATCCGGCACCATCGCGCGCGGTGTAGATGCGCTGGCAGATGCTGACAATATTCGTGAACTGCTGAATTCTGAAAAAGACGAAGCAGAGTTGTCTATGTGTACTGACGTGGATCGCAACGACAAAAGCCGAGTGTGTGTACCGGGCTCTGTCAAAATCATTGGCCGGCGTCAGGTAGAACTTTATTCGCGCTTGATTCACACCGTCGATCATGTGGAAGGGCAGCTGCAACAACCGTTTGATGCACTGGATGCGTTCTTAACACACACCTGGGCAGTGACGGTGACCGGCGCGCCGAAATTACGTGCCATGCAGTTTATTGAGGATCACGAAAAAACCGCGCGTGGCTGGTACGGCGGTGCGTTTGGATGTCTGGGTTTTGATGGCAGCGTGGATACGGGACTGACACTGCGCACGATTCACTTGCAGCACAACACGGCGCGCGTACGCGTGGGTGCAACTTTGCTGATGGACTCTGATCCACAGGCTGAAGAAGCGGAGACACGGCTCAAGGCGTCAGCGCTTTTGGACGTACTAAAAGCCGCCAATAGCCGGCAAACGGCTTTACATGAGATTCTCAGGGAGCAGGCACACGCGCACAATTTTTCTAAGCATGATTGCGAAAAAAGGCAACAACAAAGAACCTTGCGCGCCTTGATGGTGGATCATCAGGATTCCTTTGTGCTGACGCTGGCATCGGCATTTCGCGCACAGGGCATGCAACTGCAAACCTTGCGCCCGCAGGCCGCGCGGCAGGTGTTGATGCACGGTCCGCTGCCAGATCTGGTGATATTGTCGCCCGGTCCCGGACGCCCGCAAGACTTTGAGTGCGCGGCAACGCTGGCTCTCTGTGAACAGCACACTATTCCGGTCTTTGGTGTGTGTCTGGGTTTGCAGGCGATGGTGGAATATTGCGGTGGTAAGCTGGCAGTACTTGATCGTCCAGTACATGGAAAACCTGGTGTGATTCAGCACAATGGACATGCCTTGTTTGAAGGTTTGCCACCAAATTTCAAAGCGGGGCGCTATCACTCGTTACACGCTGCTTCTGTGCCGGACTGCCTTGCAATAACGGCCACCACAGGTGCACCAGAACCTTGTGTGATGGCGGTATCCCACAGGGTGCTGCCATGGACAGCAGTCCAGTTTCATCCAGAGTCTTTGATGAGCATGGATTCGCAGGCTGGGGATCGATTGATTGCCAATGTGATAGAGATGCTGGTCACATCAGGAGAATCCTACTCTCTTGCCAAGACAAAACGGCGTTCTGCAATTTAATCTGTGAACTAGTCGAGTGACAACTACAATAAAGTT
>DITX01000175.1 GCA_002422225.1 Gammaproteobacteria bacterium UBA6173 | reverse complement strand
CGCATTGCCACCAACCACTGCGGGGTGTCATCACGACCACCGGCGGCAAGCCTGGATCATGGCCCGCAACGCTTGCATTGACGTTGAAAGCTGTCGTTTGCACACGTCGCGCACTGGCAATCAAGGTGACGGGTTGTTGCATGGCAATCAGTGTTTGAATGTCCGCCCAGCGTCTATGAGCTATATGCAACACCGGTGGGCCAAACGGCTCGAGAAAGTCTTCAGCATTGCGCACTGCCACACCTTCTGGTGGATAACTTTGTGCGCTCACTACCAGAATGGCTTTGTAGTTGCCAGTGCGTCGCGCTGAATCAAGGAGACTGTGTTGTGGACTGCTGTCAGTGGCAGGCAGCACCACGACACCAATATCCGCTGCAAGGCCATTGGCTAATTCAGCCATGACGCCGGTTATCCCTGCAGCGCCGCTGGAATGGCAATCGAAAAATGGCACACCTTCCAATTCAAACCCAGGGGCAATGAATCTGGCTGTCTCTACTTCAATCTTGTCCACACTAAACGGTTCAAGACTCGCTGCGACACCCATCGCGGCCAAGCGATCCCGCATCCAGTATGCATTCAATAGGTCGATGTCGGAGCCTGTGCGATGATTGCCCTGCTGCGAGTATTCACGAATGATGTCAGAAATACGCTGGCGACTACCTGGTGTCTGTGCCAACCCAATCCTGGGAATACCCTGACTAAGGAGTGACCCAAAAATTGCCACACTTTGGTGCAGAAATTGTCGCCGTGAGTTTACCATCCGTACAGTTCCGAAAAATTTGTGAGAACACTATCACACTAGCCGTTTGTACTAGATACAAAGCCGGTTTGGCAGGCGTAAACTAACCGTAGTTATAATATTTGAAACAGTCTCAGCACGGTCGGGTATGCGTTATCTCGTCTTAAGTGGCATCAAAGTCCGGTTAGCTTGGGCACCCAATATGAAAGGCTCACTGACAGCTGGACTTATGTTATGTACCTTTCTATTGTTTGCCTATATTGCCATACCCAACTCAGCACTCGCCCAAACCACGCAAAATACCCTGCCAACAGAATCAACAGTAATATTTGGTGGTTCTGGATACTATCCTCCTTTTCACTTCTACAATGACGCAGGCCAGGCTGATGGATTTGATGTAAGTATATTTAGTCGGCTTGCTCAGATCAGCGGATGGAACACGAGTTTCAGGCTGGATAACTGGCAGAACGTGCAACAAGATCTTCGCGCAGGCAAAATCGATATCGTTCCCATGTTTGTCTCAGAAGAACGCCAGGCCCTCTATCTGTTTTCAAATCCCGTACATCTTGAATATCACTTATTGTTTGGGCCCGCAAACTCGCCTGCTTATGATTCAATTTCAGCACTGACGACAGAACGCGTCGCTGCAGAGGGCGGTGCCTATGCGACTAAAGAATTACTCAAAACCAACCCCGATATCACCATTGTTGATGCTGACAGTGAAGCGGATGCACTTGATTTGATTGACCTTGGGCAGGCTGATCTGGCGTTGCTGCCTTCAGAAATCGGGCGATACAACCTGAGAACGCGGCGCCTCGATCATCTGGCAGCACTGAGCCCTCCACTGTTGCCCGTTGCTTATGCCTTTGCAATCAACCCCGCTCGCCCGGAACTTGTAAGTCAGATTAATGCGGGCATAGAACAGATGCAACGACGGGGAGAACTGGAGCAACTGCTCAACCAATGGTTGCACACGCCTGCTTTCGATGCGCAAGAGAGAGCCTTGTTAATTCTCAGATGGACTCTGCCCTTGCTGCTTGCGCTTGCTGCAGCAACGTTTTTAGTCATCAAATTTTATCGAGTTCGTCTGGAAGAAATGCAACTACACTTACATGGCAAGGACAATCACTCCCCCGTCCGCACGACTTTAGAAAACAAACGTGTTGTCAATTGCTTGACAGGACTACCCGAACGCAAAGACATACAACAGCAACTGGACTACGAAGTAACGGTAGCAAAACATCGACGCAGCACCTGTGGTTTTACTGTCATCGGCCTTATCAATCTGGATGCGTTGCAGGATGCATTTGATGAGGAGGCAGGAGACGACATGGTCAAAGCACTTGCCGCTTTGATTCCTGACGATTGGCGAACTCACGGAGCCTACATTGGTCCAGGCTTGTTCGGTTTTACGCTTGATAATGCAGAACATGCAGAGCAGCGAATCAGTTCACTGTTGAACACACTTAGTCAGTCAGTTCTGATCAGAGACATGAATATTCACCCACAGCTTAGCGCTGGGCTGGCGCTGTATCCGGAACATGCCAATACCGCGCAGGAGTTGATTCACAAAGCCAAGATGGCCATGAATCAAGCCAAACGCATCGGCAACAACCTGCTTGTGTATAGCGCAGATATCAAACCTGACCCAAGACGTATACCGGTAATTTCGGACCTGCGTCAGGCGCTTGCGCAGCACCAGATTCAATGGGCCTTGCAGCCGCAGTACAAAGTGTCGGAAGGACGTATCGTCGGGGCTGAATTGCTGGCGCGCTGGAACCATCATAAACATGGTTGGTTGCCACCCGGTGACTTTATTGTGTGGGCCGAGGAAGCGGGCATGATCAGCCAGGTGACTGACTTGGTCATCAACGAAACGGCGTCTTTATTCCAAACCATACCTCCTCATGATGACTTCTATTTTTCGATTAATTTGTCGGCTTTCGATCTTGGCAACGATACACTCATAGAAGCCTTGATACGCAAACTATCGGGCAAATACGCTGAACACCTGACCGTGGAGGTGACTGAGACCGCCCTGATGCTTAACAAAAAGGCGGCGCTGAGAAATATCGACCGGCTTAAATCTGCGAACTTCCGGGTAGCTTTGGATGATTACGGCACTGGCTACGCGTCACTTGAATACCTACAGTCATTCAACTTCGATGAAATCAAAATAGACAGGCGTTTCATCAACAATATCGCGACTGTCGCGCGCGATCGCAAACTGACTCAAGCCAGTATTGAACTCGGGCACCAGCTAGGTTCGACGGTGGTAGCGGAAGGCGTGGAGAATGAACAGACCGCTGCCATGTTGATTGATATGGGCTGCGACTTGTTACAGGGTTATCACATCGGTCATCCCGTTTTGTTAGGTGACATAAACACCATCCGCAATGCCTGGCGGCAGGTGACGCTTTAGGCAATCGCATGCATCGGTTATACTCCCGGGCTTTCCGAAACACGAGTTAACCGAGCCACATCATGGACAAAACCTACCAACCCCAGCAGATCGAACGCCAGTGGTATAGCACCTGGGAAGAGCGCAATTATTTTGCACCTTCCGGAAAAGGCGATTCTTACAGCATTGTGATACCACCACCCAATGTCACTGGCCGTCTGCACATGGGCCATGGTTTCCAGAATGCCATCATGGATGCACTGATTCGTTACCACCGCATGATGGGCAACAACACACTCTGGCAGGTAGGCACCGACCATGCGGGCATTGCCACGCAGATGGTAGTAGAGCGTCGTCTTGAGCGCGAAGGCATCAAACGTAAGGTGCTGGGCCGCGAAAAATTCCTGGAAAAAGTCTGGGAGTGGAAAGAAGAATCCGGCGGCATGATCACCCAGCAGATCCGGCGTCTGGGTGGCTCCATCGACTGGTCACGCGAACGTTTTACCATGGACGAAGGCTTGTCGGCGGCCGTGGAAGAAGTGTTTGTGCGCCTGTATGACGAGGGTCTCATCTACCGTGGCAACCGCTTGGTGAACTGGGATCCGAAGTTGCACACTGCGGTGTCCGATCTGGAAGTGCTGTCAGAAGAAGAAGATGGCTTTTTCTGGTACTTCAAGTACCCGCTGGCCGATGGCGCAAAAACCGATAGCGGTGACAACTTTATCACTATTGCGACCACACGACCTGAAACCTTGCTGGGTGATACGGCTGTTGCGGTCAGCCCGCAAGACGAGCGCTTTACATCACTGGTCGGCAAATGGATTGACCTGCCCCTGTGCAACCGGCGCATCCAGATTATTGCAGACGACTACGTTGATCCGGAGTTCGGAACCGGTTGCGTAAAAATTACGCCAGCGCATGATTTCAACGACTACGAAGTGGGCAAGCGTCACCAACTTGAGATGATCAACATCTTCACTATTGATGCCGCCATCAACGACAATGCGCCGGAAGCATTCCGCGGCATGGATCGTTTTGATGCACGTAAAAAACTGGTCGCAGACATGGACGCTGCCGGCTTATTATTAAAAGTGGAACCACACAAGTTAAAAGTGCCACGTGGCGACCGCACCGGCGCGGTAATTGAACCTTATCTGACCAATCAGTGGTATGTTGCGGTGAAAGCACTAGCAGAGCCTGCCATCAAAGCCGTGGAAAACGGCGATATCGAGTTTGTCCCCAAGCAGTGGGAGAACACCTATTTTGCCTGGATGCGTGATATTCAGGACTGGTGTATTTCCCGTCAGCTGTGGTGGGGTCATCGCATTCCGGCCTGGTATGACGCAGATGGCAACATTTACGTTGGTCGCAGTGAATCTCAGGTGCGCAGCAAATACCATCTTGCTGCTGAACTGCCCTTGCATCAGGACGAAGACGTTCTCGATACCTGGTTCTCTTCTGCATTGTGGACCTTCTCCACCTTGGGCTGGCCGGATGATCTGGAAACCTTAAAAACCTTCCACCCGACCAATGTGTTGGTAACGGGTTTTGACATCATTTTCTTCTGGGTTGCCCGCATGGTAATGATGACCCTGAAATTTACCGGTCAGGTGCCGTTCAAAAAGGTGTATATCCATGGACTGATCCGTGACGGTCAAGGCCAGAAAATGTCCAAGTCCAAGGGTAACGTGTTGGACCCGATTGACCTGATTGACGGGATTGGTCTGGAGGATCTGGTCACCAAGCGCACAGAAGGTCTGATGCAACCGCAGCTTGAGCAAAAGATCGAGAAAAACACCCGCTCCGAGTTTCCTGACGGCATCACGGGTTACGGCACTGACGCGCTGCGTTACACCTATTACTCGTTGGCATCGACTGGCCGGGACATTAAATTTGATCTTGGGCGCATGGAAGGTTTCCGTAACTTCTGCAACAAGATCTGGAATGCCTCGCGGTACGTGATCATGAATACCGAAGAAAAAGGCATTTATTTCACGGCAGGCGATGTTGCATCTTTAAAAGACGACAAAAACCTGAGCCTGGCTGATCGCTGGATTTTGTCACGTCTGCAACAAACCGTGGCACAGGTGCATGAGCACATGGCTAGCTTCCGCTTTGATCTGATGTCGCAAGTTATTTATGACTTTTTCTGGAACGAGTATTGCGACTGGTATGTAGAAATCTCAAAACCCGTGTTGTGGGATGCGGATAATCAGCCCGAAAAAGCCCGAGCCGCCCGCCTGACCCTACTGACTGTATTGGAAAACAGTCTGCGCATGCTGCATCCTCTCATGCCATTTATTACCGAGGAAATCTGGCAGAAGATCGCCACTTTGATTGGCACAGAAACAGCAAACACCAGCATCATGCTGCAGGCCTATCCACAGGTGGACGCATCGCTGATCAACACCACGGTCGACGCTGATATTGAGTGGGTCAAGGGTGTGATTCTCGGCGTGCGAAACATTCGCGGTGAGATGAACATTCCGCCGGGCAAAACCTTCCCTGCCTTGCTGCGTAAAACCGGCACGGAGGATCAGCGCCGGCTGCAGGACAATCTGCAAAACCTGTTGAAACTCGCCAAGCTGTCGGAACTGCGTTGCCTCGCAGACGATGAAACGCCACCGGTCAGTGCAACACAGTTGTATCAGGACATGGAAATTCTGGTACCGCTGTCTGATCTGATCGACAAAGATGCGGAAATAGCCCGTCTGGAAAAAGAAATCACCAAGCTGGACAAAAACCTGCAAGGCATTAACGGCAAACTCAGCAATGACAAGTTTGTGCAGAATGCGCCTGTTGAACTGGTTGATCAGGAACGCGAGCGGCAACGCGCTGCACAAGCTGCGATGGATGCACTCAACGAAAAACTGACCGCCATCAAGGCGCTGTGAAAGGCAATGCGCGGGTTACAAAACAACGATGACAACACCGACTTACCACTGGGCCAGACTGCACGACCTGACTGGCGCTCATGTGCATGAAATACTGCAGGCACGTGAGTCGGTGTTTATTGTTGAGCAAAACTGCCCTTATCAGGATGCCGACGATTGCGACCCCCATGCCTGGCACATGACGGGTCGCATCAACGGCAAACTTGCGTGTTATGTGCGCGTGGTAGACCCTGGCAAAAAATACCCGCATCCCTCCATTGGCCGGGTATTGACCACCACAGAATTCCGCGGCTCCGGACTGGGCCGGGCGATGATGCAAGAAGCTATCCGACACACCCATCAACTGTATCCCGGCCAGCCTATCCAGATTGGAGCCCAAGCGCATTTGTACACGTTCTATAATGCTTTGGGTTTTGAGCAAATCAGTGATGAATATCTGGAAGATGGCATTCCGCATATGCTGATGCTACGGCGCTTTGCCTCTTTTTAACGTCGCCTGCTTTGAACAGGAATTTCAAAACCGAATTTGCGCAAAGACGTGCCCAGTCCCGGCCCTTTTAGCGTACACCGTTACCTGTTCCCTGAATCGGGGGTGCCAACGTTTGCCGGAGCCCCCGTCGCCATGTATCCCGAAGATCTGGTGGCTGGCGACGTAGACATTGCGATTATTGGTATTCCCAATGATTTGAGCAGCGGACGCCGAAATACCAAGTTCGGGCCGCGCGCGATGCGCGCATTGGACACCATTGCCACACCTGACATCCAGACGCTGGCAGATCCCATAAAAGTGTTGTCCGTTGTGGCATCCGGTGATATGGAGATCAGGATAAGTTTCTGAGACGCACCCAGGAACTTGATGAAAAGCAACTTGATGAAAAGCAACTTGATGAAAAAGACGAAGAAGAAACCGAGGAATGACCGATGGGTTTTAAGCAGGCTGTTGTGTGTCTGATGACACAGCAGCTCGTTTGAGCCGATTATTGGTGTCGCGACTGGTTCTAATCAAGGCGTTGTTATCTATGGTGCTGCTTGATTTAGCCAGTCGGTCGTAGAGCACAACATTCACCGTGGCCGCCAGATTCATACAACCGATGGTTGGCACAAACACCACCGCGTGCGCCTGATCGACAATTGATTGCGGTATTGAACCATCCTCAGGACCAAACACATACAAGGCATGGTGGGGGTGCGTAAACTCAACCAGCGATTGCGCGCCTTCTACAAATTCAACACAAACTACTTTGATATCAACAGGCAAGTTCGCCAGCAAATCATCATGCTGCATCAAGGGAATTTTGCTGGCCAGATCCTTGGTATCCGTCTGGTAGATTACAGCACGCGCAAAACGTTTGCCGGTATACCAGACCTCATTCACCTGGTAGCAACCGGCAGCACGCAGAACAGAGCCCACATTGGCTGGGCTCTTTGGATCAAGCAGTCCAATAATCAATTGGACTTGACTGATGCTATCCACTGATTCACTCGACGTTCAAGTAATGCGAGAGGTAAGGCGCCACCTAACAACACGGTGTCATGAAACTCACGAATATCAAACGCATCACCCAGCTCAGCGCGGGCATGTGTGCGCAATTCAAGGAATTTATTCATCCCAATCTTGTAGGATGTAGCCTGACCTGGCATCACAATGTAACGCTGCACTTCAGAGCGAATCGCAGCCAACGGCACCGAAGAATTGTCCGCAAAATAATCAACCGCTTGCTGCTCAGTCCAGCCTTTAGCGTGCAAACCGGTGTCTAAAACCAATCGGATAGCCCGCCACATTTCAGACGTCAGGCGTCCAAACTGTGAGTAGGGATCCACGTAGGTGCCTGGCATTTCACTGGCGAGATATTCTGAATAAAGCCCCCACCCTTCCGAGTAAGCGGTAAAACCCGCCTGGGTTCGGAACATGGGTATACCTTGCAGCTCCTGTGCAATAGCAATCTGCATGTGATGGCCCGGCAGCCCTTCGTGATAGGCAATCACTTCCATTTCCGACTTAGGCATGGCATTCATGTCTGACAGGTGTGCGTAGTAGACGCCAGGGCGCGAACCATCCGGCGTGCTGGGATAGTAATGTTGAGCTGCACCATCCTGTTCACGGAAGGCTTCAACACGTCGGACAACCAGATCCGCTTTAGGCAATGTGCCAAAGTAATTTGGCAGCTCAGCTTTGATGTTTTCAATCGCTGCGGTGGCATCGTCAATGTAGGCCTGTCGACCGGCATCATTATTTGGGTAGTAAAAACGCTCGTCGTCCTTGGTTTCGCGCAGCATGACAAAAAAGTCCTGCAAGGGGCCTGTGAATCCTGCCAGTTCTTTTACGGCCTCCATTTCGCTACGCAGTCTGGCAACATCAGTCAGCCCTATCTGATGAATTTCCTCCGCCGTCAGATTGGTTGTTGTCTGGTTCGCCAGCAAAAAGTTGTAGTACGCCAAGCCGTTGGGTTGTGATACCAGACCAGTAGATACCTCAGGTATTTTTGCCTTTTCGGCCTCTGCCCAGGCAATCACCCGTTCATAAGCCGGGCCAAATGTTTCCATCATGGCGGTTCGAGCCTGTTCCAGCAGTTCGTCAGCACGCAATTGATCCAATGTGCCGGCAGTCACCAGCGCTTGCACATCTGTTTTGGCATCCGACCAAAGCGCCGAATCACCACCTTCTGTAAAGGGCGTACCGGTTATCACGTTTTGGGCTTGCTGAATGACACCATCCAAGGCAAAACCGGGAGTAATCACGCCCAGACGTGCCGACTCCTCTGCCTGTGCAATCAGCTGATCCAGCGCGCGTGCAGCTTCGCGGATACGAGAGATCAGCGCTTCAACATCAGCGGCCTCTTCTACGGTATGAAAACTGATCAGAAACGTTGGCAAGAAGCTCTGCGCACCATTCATCTGCTCAAAAGTCAGGCCATTATTGCGGAACTCGACACCTCGTTCGGCCTGCTCATATTGATACATCCAGATATCCCAAGACGTTTGTGTCTCGGCATCCAACAGGTTGTAATCAAACTCGCGCTGCATTTCAGCCACACTGGCACGCAACCATTCCAGCTGACGGTCTGCCCCTGCCACAGAAAAATCGTCGATTTCATTGTTGCGATCTTTTCGACCTAAAAAAGTCAGCCCGATAGGACTCAGCTGCAGCTGCTCCTCAAACTTGTCATCAAACCAAGCGTTGAGTCGCTCGGACTCGGTTTGCACGGACTGTGTGGCTATCGCTCCAGCGTTTTCACGCGCTGAAGAGGTGTCGGGTGCCGGAGCCTGCCCGCAGGCAAACAATGCAATAGCAATGGCAAGCGCGGTGATGGAATTGCGCATGAATCTTTTCCTTGAATGTGGAGACCAGCACGCTGGACTCTGAGGTATGGGAGAGTGTCTAGACGACAAGGCGCGCAGTTTATCGGATTGGCTGAACCGGAGTCCAGTTACCTATACTGGTGGACAGAACAGGATCGCGCGCAGTTTGAAGCAAAAGCCGACATTCTGGTTGCGCAAAATGCAGAACATGAACCATTGCCCGGCAAGTATCGCGCCCTGGCAGCGCCGCGTAACATCCCGGGCTTCTACGAAGCGTTTGATGTCAAAGAAGGTGACGGCATGTATCTGCCACCTGAGCAGCGCGTGGTGCTTTGGTAGCAGACTGAGCCTATAAATTTTCCTCCGCAAATGCAGCCAAGGCCGAGCGAGGCACACCCTTGAGCTGCAGATTACCACCATGGGCAAAGTGCTTAAATCGCTCAGTCAAATACGTCAGCCCAGAGCTGGTCGGGCTCAGATAGGGAGTATCTATCTGAGCCAGATTGCCCAGGCAAACCACTTTTGATCCGGTACCGGCGCGCGTCACAATGGTTTTCATTTGATGTGGCGTCAGGTTTTGGCATTCATCAATCAGAATCAGACTATGCTGAAAACTGCGACCGCGAATAAAATTCAAGGACTTGAACTGCAGAGGTACTTTGGCAAGCACATAGTCAATGCTTGATGAACTATTGATGTCATCCAGATGCAAGGCCTCCAGATTATCGGTGATTGCGCCCAGCCACGGTTCCATTTTTTCAGCCTCGGTGCCGGGCAAAAATCCGATATCCTCATCCAACCCCTGAGTACTGCGGGTCGCGATAATGCGACGGAATTGTTTGCTGGCTAATGTCATATCAATGGCAGCGGCCAATGCCAGAATGGTTTTTCCTGAGCCTGCTGCACCGGTCAGATTCACCAGGTGTACGCTGGGATCCAGCAACAGATCCAGCGCCATGGCCTGATAGATATCTCTCGGATAAAGTCCCCATGCTTCGCGTTGCAACATGCGCTCGCGATCCTGATGTTTGAGCACAATGATGTCCTCACCCACCTCGGTCACGCGCCCAATAAAGCCTGCATCATCCAGAAAATACTGATTGGGGAATACATCTGTTTTGATGCTGTCGCGCCTCAGCGTGTGAAACGTTTCACCCTGGTGGGTCTGTTCTGTTTCAACCGATTGAATACCATCCCAAAAACTACCGGCAAATTCGATATAACCCTTGTGCAGCTGATTGATGTCGGTCACCAACTGATCCGTGTGATAGTCCTCAGCATCAATGCCACAGGCCCTTGCCTTCAAGCGCATGTTGATATCTTTGGAAACCAGTATCACGCGATTTGCAGGTGACTTGCTGTGTTTGAGTTCTGCAACTGCATTCAGAATTTTATTGTCATTCAAATGCAGTGGCAGAATTTCTCTGATGTGCGGCGAATCAGTCATCAACACACTGAGATACCCCAGCCCGGGCTGATTTTTACCGCGATTGATCAACACCCCGCTTTCCACGGCTTCTGGCGGCGCATCAGCAAGAATGCGATCCAGTTCACGTATGGCCTGGCGGGCATCCGCCGCCAGCGCGCCCCGCCCACTTTTGAGTTTATCCAACTCTTCGAGCACGGTCATGGTGATGATCAGATGATGTTCGTCAAAGTTCCAGATCGCGGAGGGGTCATGAATCAAGACATTGGTATCAAGGACGTAGTAAATCGTACTGGATGTCAAAGGGTGGACTCCACTGGTTTAGAAGACGTTAATACTGTGACATTAGTCGAGCACTTTGTCATTTTTGTGACAGCGATCGCAATGTGTTAAATGACGACATGGCCTAAATGCCAATATAAATATTTATTTGCTNNACCAACATATGCGTATCACGCTTGATCCGCCGTTGATTGAACCCATACAGAGCGCTATCAATCGTGGTCATCTGCCTGCCGCAAGCAAAGTGGTTGTGAATCTGTTTGATGGCGGCGCCCGCGACCGACTCTGGATGTCCTTGAACAATGGTGAGCGGCAAGCGATGACCTACACAGTGCGCACCGATCCGTTTATGGAAAGGCTGTATGAGCAGCTGCAGCACTCGGATCACCCCATCAGCAGACCCACGCGTTCAGCACATATCTGGGAGATCGCGCTACCAGCGTCATTGGTGCCCGGCGTTCATCGGATTGAGGTATACAGCGAGGATGAGTTTGGTCAACATCATCACGGCGCCTTCAGTTTCGAAATATTGCCGTGATGCGTGCCGCAGTGTGATATGTGCAGCGGTGTAACAAAGCAGCTCAATAGACGATCAAAAAGTTGCCATCAGGCTTGACCATGACCGCTACAAAGCTGCGATCAGGAATTTCCAAGGCCTCGAGCTCAGGCAGGGAAATCTGATTCCCCTCGCGATCAAACAGCGCTCGTCGCAGTAAGCCGCCACTGAAAAAACCACCGCCCTCGCCCCAAGCGATCAGCTGATAACCTTCGATGTTGAATGCCATGGCTGGGTGTTTTTCGCGTACAGAAGACGGCTGGGCTGAGATAACTTCTGGCTGAGTGTTACTAGACAAATTCATTTTAAGCAGACGATTCTCAGTCTCGTAGGCCAGCCAGTAATCACCGGACACATCTCTGACAAGATCATTGGTGCTGACCGGGCACGATGAAATATCCCATTCACTCATCGCATGCACTGGCAAATATGAAGATTGCACGTCGCCATGCGCATTCTGAGTGACAATCAGCGTCTGCATGTGGCGGCCCGTGTTATTGATCGCGGAACGGTATGCTACAAACAGCTCGCCGGATTGATTGAACTCTGCAGACAAAGCACAACATGCGCAGGCACCTAAAGCGGCGTCAGCAATCATGACGGTATCCTCAAAACTGTCGCCATAGTCTTCTGACTTCAGCATAAATATTGAGCGCTGATCTTCCTGCATCAAATCACCAGCACCCCATACCAAGGCGACGCGATTGTTATAGGTCGCAATATCCGCGTTGGCATCCACACCTTCAAGATGCGATCCGTCAATCAGAATGGGCGGCTCAAACAAACCTTTATTGATGTCAGATCGTGCATACAAAAACCGTGCTGGCCTGTCTATATACCAGACGACATGAATCCTGCCTTCGCCGCCTACCGCAAAATTGGCGCGGTATATCGGGTCTTTGTAGTTAAATGGCTCGCTGGAAACCTGAACAGCCGGTTGCCACGAACCCGTATTGTTATCGTAGCGGGTGTAATACAGATGACCCAAGTACGCCTGGCTGTCAGGAGACTGTGTGCGGAAATACAACAAATGTGTATCGCCCCATTCATCCATAATAATGCGGGGATGAATGCCATTATCCGGAACGCGCTGTAGATCGATAGACGGCGACGACACCGGGTCTGTGCAAGACACCAGTGCCATCAATATCAACAGACATAATCCAACAAATAACTTACGGCACAATATGTGTAATCTTGGTTCCTTCAACGCTGACTCCAGCCATTAAACCTTGTTGGTTAAAAATAAAGGCGTAGGCATCATCCTGTATCGAGGTAGATGAAACATTTGCCGCAAGGCCTTCATCCATCAACACCACCGTCGGGCCAACACCAATTTCCCAGCCTTTTGAATCATTTAAATATGCCACAGCTGCATCTGTCATCAGGAAAACCGCATAACCGTAGGATTGGGCACCGGCCTGCAGGCCCCATGATCCCGTAAAGGAATTGTAATACTGCGGCGCCATGCCCGCCTGCATCAATACACCTTCACCATAGGCTCCACCAAACACCAGGCCAGCCTTAACAATATTTGGAAACACCAGCACAGCTTTAGCTCGATCACCAAAGTCTTCTGCCACCTGATTGGTGCTGTACAACAAAGCCAATGCTTCTTCAGCGTCCCGATGCAATTCTGCAGCAGATTCTGCGTGCGCGCTTACCAGCATGCCTGATAACAGCAAACCTACTGCCAATTGAAATATGGTCTTACCTTGTTTAATGGTCATTGCAAATTCCTCAAATAGTCAGGTTTTTCCCTGAGAAACTCATCATAACGGATACGCAGCAAATACATCTGTACGCCAACTAACACTTAAAGGCTGGATCGCAATGTTTCACTCCACGGGTTTGTCGCCATCGGCCAGTCCCTTTTTCGGTTGAAGTTCTTTGAACAATTTTTTTAATTTGTTGAGGTCCGGATCTGTCTTACCATAAATAACGTGATCCAGCTCGTCAATCAACTCTGTTGCCTCGTTTACCAGATCGGGTCTGATTGTGGCAATACGTCGAAGATGCGCTGCTGTGGTTTCCCCGGGCAATGATCCTAGCGCTTGTTTAGCCAAGCTTTTTTCAAACGTGTGATACATCTTTATAACAGGGGGAACTGGCGCAAGGATGCCGCCACGTATAGACATGGTTCTCAGGACCACAAACAATAAGACCGCAGCCATCAGCCAGACTGGCAATTCACCCAGACCACGCTGCTCTAACCAGAGACTGAACGCATCGGTACGTAGCTCGCCCGCTTCGTCAAAAAACCATCGATCCGACTGATATAAAAGAGCGTCCAGCGCATCACCAGCAGTTACGGCGCCCGGCAGTTGCTTCACATAAAACCACCATCGATCACGCAAATTCTGTTCAGCTACAGCCTCCTGCAACCATGTATCCATTCCGATCGTGATACGCTCCGGTGCAACCCAGGCAGTAGGATCGAGTTGAACCCAGCCCCTGCCGGCATACCACGCTTCTACCCAGACATGTGCGTGATATTGATACACACTGAGGTGATTACTGAGCGGGTTGAATTCCCCTCCTTGATAACCACCGATCACGCGCGCCGGGATACCGGCTGCACGCAATACAAAACTCAAAGCCGACGCGTAGTGTCCACAAAAGCCCTGGCGTTGGCTAAACAGAAAGTCATCAATACCTTGCTCTGCCATGGCGGGCGGGTTAACTGTGTAGAAAAAATTATTAAGATAAAACTGTTCAAGCACAAACTGGGTTAACACCAGATCGTCCGGGAACTGCTGCCGCAACGAAGCTGCCCATTGCACACTCAAAGGGTTGGAGCGTTCAGGCAGCTGCAGATTGCGGGCCCGCGTGGTGTCATCAAGTGTGAAGTCAACCGCAGACGGTGGTGCGGTCAGCGGGTCTGTGTTGACATACGACGTCACCGGGTAGCGCAAGCGTTGTCGCACCGGTATTCTGTTGACCAGCGCGCCGCGGGTATCACGGTATACATCGTCTTTGTCAACCCAAGCCTCATTCAGACCATACAACCAGTACGCACGATTAGGCTCTTGTGACACCTCATATGTCACTTGCACCGTGTTCTCTGGCGTCTGTGTGGGTGAATCTGCCAGATTGAACTCCAGCTGCGGGTCACGGATCCAGGCTTTGCCATCAAAGTTCTCCAGGACAACGCCTCGCCAATACAACATCGACATAGGCGGAGGTTGCTGCTCATACTGGCCTTCAAACTTCACCCGCAGCGCTAGCTCGGTTGAGGCAACCAGGCGAGTGACCGAATCAGGCGATAGTCTATCGCTGATGCCGGTCTGCATGGTGCCGTTGTTTTGTTGTTCTACCCAGCGCGCACCGGCGCTGGCCAGCAGCCCCATCAGCAAAATAAAAACCGGGATGGACAACAGCACTATTGCAAACACCGTTTTAAAACTGTCCATTGCTGAAGATTGCCCAGCACCCTCAAAGGTGCGGGCGCGTGCCGCCACAATAGACACCAACAACAGCATGGTCAGCAACAGTAGATAACCCCCTGCGATCGGCGTTTCAGCATACAAATAACTGCCCAACAACATGACAAATGCAGTCAGTCGCCATCCGAGGACCAGCGTGATCAAACTTGGCAGAATCAACCACCAGGCCATGCCCTGAAACGGTGGCAACAACAAAGCCAAACCAAACAGCAGAGCGCCAGGCACCTCAATTCGACCGGGTTTGGTCATGACGCAGCATCCTGAGGAGACGCCTGCTCGGCGGAAAACAGCGCCAGTGCACGCAATAAACGATGCTTGTGCGTATCACCCTTGTCGGGCGCTTCAAACACACCCGGTAGTCGTAAGCCAAACACCCGCTGCTGACGACTGAGTTGCACGATCTGGTAACACAAACAACTCAGAATCTGTTCGTTATCACGTCCGGCGAACTGTTCCCAGTTCAGTATAATTTCCGGCTGTTTCTCGCGGACAAACTGTTTGGTCTGCAAACCATGTCCGCGGGCCAGGGATTGCCAATGAATTTGACGTGAGGTATCGCCGGGTTGGTATTCCCTGAGACCAGAAAAATCGTCGTTGCCACTCTGCACGGCAGCTTTGAGCACGCCCGCCTGCGTCGCATGACGATGATAAACGTTATCCGGGCTCTCACAAAAAATAGGTCGAGGGTAAACCAGGCATTGCATGGATAAGTCAGGACGCGACCATGCTCGCCACAGTCCCAGAGGATAGTCACTGGCAATCAACAGGCGTGGCGCTGACATCATTCCGCGTTTTAGTGCTGGTTGATGCAGTTCAACAATTGTGCCTAACCCTTGTATCAACTGAATAGATGTCATTGACTGCGACTCAAAACCAATTTCCAACTGGCAATGTTTGCGCTGGGTAGCTGATGGGTTGAGTTGCAAAACAAACAAGGCTTGCTCGCCTTCAAAACAATGGTGCGAGGCACTTGCACGTCGGGTATTGGCACTTTGTATCAACAGTCCACTCAGATTGCGATAGGTCAAAATCAGACAAACAAGAAACAGACTCAACATCAGACTGGCTAACAATGTGGCAACAACATTGCGCTGTGCTAACGCAATCAATGAAATGGCCAGTGCCGCGATTGCTATCAGGGCGCCTTGCGGGGTAGGGAGAATAAAAATGGTGCGACGGCCAAGTGTCAGCGTAGCTATAGGAGGCACCCGCTTGTTCAGCCAGCGAGTTTGCCGGCCTTGCCAGCGTTTTAACAGCCGTCCGATCAATGAAAGCCGGGCAGCACGTTGACCGAAGCCAGTATCCATGAACCCAAGCCACCTTGTTCTGTGTCTGAAAGCGCTGTTAAACCCTCTGTGTGTGCCTGCAAACGATGTTCTGCTACAGCCGCAAACACAGCCTGCACATCATCGGCGCTCACATAGTCCCGTCCGTGCATCAATGCATAACAACTGGCTGCCCGCATCATCGCCATACCTCCACGCGGCGAGAGCCCTTCGTGAAAATGCTTGTGGTTGCGGGTAAACGCAATAAGCCGTTGTACATAATCGAGCAATACCTCACTGACATGGATGTTTGCCAGTGCTTCGCGAATCTCCTGCAAGTCCCGATCACTCAAACATGATTCAGACACCTGCTGGTGATGTCTGGCGGCAAACGCTTTTAGCAGTTCACGTTCGGCACTGGCATCCGGGTAACCCAGCGACAGACACATCAAAAACCGATCAGTCTGAGACTCTGGTAAAGGATAAGTACCGGCCAGATTAGAAGGGTTTTGGGTAGCAATCACAAAAAACGGTGCTGGCAATGCGCGCGTTTCACCATCCAGCGTGACCTGCCCTTCTTCCATTGCTTCAAGCAAGGCGCTTTGTGTGCGCGGCGTGGCACGATTGATTTCATCGGCCATCAGTAACTGACAAAACACCGGACCTTCACGAAAGCTGAAGTTACCGCTGGCGGGGTCAAAAACCGAGCCGCCCAAGATGTCTGCGGGTAACAAATCACTGGTGAACTGAATACGTTTAAATGACAAACCCAGCACACCTGCCAGCGCTTGCGCGAGGGTGGTTTTGCCCATGCCCGGCAGATCTTCCAACAACAGATGCCCGCCTGCCAGCAAACAACACATTGCCAGTTTGACTTGCGGCTCCTTGCCCAACACAATTTTATTGATGCTGTTCAGCGCGTGATTGATTCTGGTTTGCATGATGATGAGTGTATTCCCTTAACCGC
>DITX01000056.1:2438-12200 GCA_002422225.1 Gammaproteobacteria bacterium UBA6173 | reverse complement strand
TTAAGCAAACCACGTTTGATCAAAATGTCACCGTCAGATCGTGTGGCTCAGGGAGCAGGATGCAGTGTGCTGCGCGCCAGAGTTTCCATCGGGCCTCGCATGCAGTCACGTAGAATTTTTACAAAATCCGATGAGCCTGGCGCAAGTTCAACGCGGTGTGTCAGCACCGGTGGCAGCAAGGTTTCCAGATCATCAGCATTGACATAGCTGCGTCCACGCATGGCCGCCAGTACCTGTAGGGCTGGCATGATCAACACCAGACTGCGGGTTGAATTGCCTTGCAGAATGCGTTCATCGGCGCGCAATGCACGAGAGATATCGACAAGTGCTGTTTTGATGGCATCAGAAATATACACGCCGGCATCGATGGCATGGCGCGCCTGCAGAATCTCGGTGCGCCCGACATGGATGCGGGCATTGTGTTTGTCACGACGTGATTGCCAGGTATTGAGCACTTCCAGCTCGGCGTCGCGTGCCACATGTACCATGGTTAGTTTAAACAGAAAGCGGTCGAGTTGTGGGGTGGGCAACGGGTAGGTGCCCACCAGATCCAGCGGGTTTTGTGTGGCAATCACAAAAAATAAGGGGTCGAGCAGATAGGTCTGGTTATCAACAGTAACCTGCTTTTCACCCATGGCTTCTAACATCGCGGCCTGTACTTTGGGCGAGGTGCGGTTGATTTCGTCCGCCAGCACCACATGTGCGAATATTGGTCCGTGACGGAAATGGAAACGGTTGGTGCTGGCGTCAAACACCGCACTGCCGGTGACATCGGAGGGCAACAGGTCCGGGGTAAATTGAATGCGACGGAACGGGACGATGGGTACGTAGGCGCTGCCTGACGGGTCATTTGCGTCATGAGCAGGTTGATCGTCGACAATGGCCTCGCCCAAGGCCTTGGCCAGCGTGGTTTTGCCTGAGCCTGGGAAGTCTTCCAGCAACACGTGACCGTCTGACATCAAGGCGATGAGCGCGAGTTCAATAACATCGTCGCGTCCTAGCACCTGTGCTTTGACCGCCTGGGTCAGTCGCGCCATGACTTCGCGGGCGCTGTCGAGATCAGTGCTGTATACAGTTTGAGCTTCCATGACTTGCATTCATGACTCCACGAACAGGTTCTTTATGGTCAATGTTAAGAAAAGCAGGGTGTTAAATTCATACGGATCAGCGACTCTGCAACCAGGGCAGTGGATGTGCTGTTGCCAGCGCGTTTTGCCACCAGCGCTGACGTGTGTGCAATTGTTTGCGCAAGGCCGCGACCTGTTCCAGCCATTGTTGTCGGTTTAAACCGAGCGTAGCGGATGAGGCGCTTGCAGCGCCGCCTGCGATCAACAACGAGGGATCAAACGCATAACCCGGCGCCGACGCCAGATGCCAATCACTCAAGGTCTGAAACGCTGGCAAGGGCTGGCTGATGCGTCGTGCAAATGCTTCACGGCTTTCACCGGTGCGGCGCACCCTCCCGTGTGAGGCCAGCGTGTCCAGTGCAGCGCGGTAAGCCAGTCGATAAAGTTCACGCTCATCAGCCCAGGCGATGCAGCTGCCACGGTAAATTCTAATGGCATAGGCCAGTAACAGCAGCGCAAAGGCCAGTGCTGCCAACACACGCAGCGTCAGTGCCCAATTGATGGCAGAGGCGCCGGCCTGATCCTGCAAAAATGCCTGAAAAGCTGCGTCGTCGCGCAACATATCACCCAGCAGTTGCTGTAAAGAATCTTGCGGATCAACACTCATGTCCACCAGGGTTTGCCGGGGCGCCGGATCAACAATTACCCAGCCGAGATCTTCCAGATAAATTTCCGGCCAGGCATGGCCATTTACTGCCTGAATCAGCAAGGCGGATCCGCCCGCGCGGTTAGCAGCCGGTACCGAATAACCCACACCAACGCGGGCAGGAATACCCANNGCCGGATCTGCTGCATACGCGTGTTCATTTTTAAGACTGTAAATGCCGTTTTCATCCAGCCAGGCTTTGATGGCCATGGCTTTGGCGTAGGGGTCTTCCGCAAATTCCGGTCGCAAGGTGGCGGTCAGTTGACGGGCAAATTCGCCGTAGCGCGGGTCATCAGGCATCTCCAGATATTCAGCCCACTGCTGCAAGGTCCAGGTGCGGGAGCCGGCCTTGCGTCCAACCAGATCCGGGAACTCAAACTCCGGGACCATGGATTCCACTGTGAATGTCTGGCGAAAACGCAGGCTGTTGGGATTGGGAGCTGGTTCAAAACGCACGGGAGCATCCAGTCCAAAGGGACTGCGATGCGGGGCGAGCAGGCCAATGGTGGTGGTCACGCGTCGGCGTAATTGCTGAGCGGGAACTTCATTGGAGACATCAATCGGACTGGACGGAAACCGGTCAACCAAATCCTGATCAAGATCAGGATTCTCCGCTGTCCACAACAACGAGCCATTAAATTCGGAATAGGCGGATTCCCTGAAATAGTAGGCGCCTCCGGCGGGTTCGTAGTCATCGCGGAACAATACAATGGCAACCGGTGCTTCACGGTCACTGGCGTTATTTTCACCATCTCGGAACGGACTGTCATTATTGGCGCTGCTGCCGCTGCCCTCTGTGCCCGTCAGGCCCAGATCATTGGTCAATTGTGGTGTTGGCAGACCAAAAAACTGCACATAAAACAGCAGGGAAAAACACAGTACACCCAGAATGCTGGCATGGTAGGGCAGGCGTCGGTGCTGGTTTTCCATCATCAACAAGATGGCCAGTGCCAGCACGGCGGCAACGCCAATGGCCATCAGGATTGTGGTGGGGTCCAGCCCACGAATCAGCGCAAAGTCGCCGATAAAATACGGTCGATCAATCATGCCGCGCTGGTGTGCCGCCAGGGTAATCACAAAAGCACAGGCCACAAATAACAATTCTGGCAGCGCGCCCCAGCTATGGCGCCGGGCGGTATGCCGCAAGGCGATAGCGACGGTCGCAGCCAGCGTAAACCAGAACAGTGACTGGCCACTCTGGTACAACACGATGGCACCCAACAGATTGGCCAACAAGGCACTTTGTACCAACAGGCTTGGTGACGGTGCTGATCAACACTAATGCCAACGTCAGCATCAGTAATAACGCGGGCGCGCGCAGTTGCAACAGCGTACCGGTGCGTTGTTGTTTATCTGCCCACAGGCATGCCAGCAGGCAACCGATGGCGGCAGCGGTTGAACCGGTGACGGTGGTCAGCGGTGTGCTCAACACCCAGCAGGCCAGCGCCAGAATCAAAGCCCTGATCAGGCCTTGTACCCATTTTCCGGACGTGACCGATGTGTTTGAAGATATCTGGCTGATAGTTTTACTCATGGCGTTGGACATTAAACCCTTTTCAAACGCTGGTCAAAAGACTGCCCGCTTTGTCTGTCAATCAACAGAACATAAGCGCCCCGACTACTGAACTGAGTCATCAAATTCTGCGCGCCCGCACTGTCGACACCGGTGTGTGTTGGTTGCGCTGCGTTCTCGAGCATCAACTTTTTGAGCGTTTTCCCGACGGACGGCTGACTATCGTTTACCAGGCCATCGGCGGCCAGCACAACCGTAAAAGGTCCCGCATAACGCGCCAAGGTGTGTTGCAGCAGTGTGACCCATGGCCCGTTGGTGGCCGGCGCAAAAATGATACAGGCAGTGTGCGCGCCGGCGTTACTCTGTTGACCCTGATTGCGCAGGAATTCTTCCAGCCCATAGGGGGTTTGTTGACCGGGTTTGCGAGAACCCGCAATCAAGGGCAGAGCGGAGAAAGCCGTATTCGCCACATGATCGCTGCCATCAGCACCAAAGATCCAGGGCGACCCCAAGGCGCCATGGCTGACTGCAAACCGGGCAACGCCCGCAGCCGCTTCATCGTCGGGCCCTGTGATCAAATAGGCCAGTGTGCGCTCGGCGTAAAACACACTGCGTTCAGCCAGCCGGACATTCAGGTGTCGGTTGCGTGCGTATACCCGCCAGAGAATATCGCGGGTCGAGTCGCCGGGCGCGTAGCGGCGAATATCCATACGATCACCTTCCGGCAGGCCGGTCGGGTTGGGAATGCCATCTTCAGCATCCATGGATCGCAGCACCGGCAGCGTGCGCAGTTTGCCGGTCATTGGCAGTATTTGCCAATGCGCAGGCTGGGTTTCGTGCCAGCTGAAACGGCACAGACCCAGCACATCACGCAGCATAAAACGACGCGTTACCGACTCGCTCAGGCAGCGCTGGGCAGGGGTGATTTCCTCCTCAAGTATGCCCGTCTCGGTATCCGGTCGGTTGATGGTATGCAGCCCCGCCGGGCTGACAACCTGCCAGTCCAGCGACATCAGCGGCAGCCAGCGCCAGGCAGGCAGCACAAAACCGCTGCTGTTGGGAAAACCGGCTTCAGCACTCAGAGGCGGAGAAGCTTGTGCCAACAAGGCGTTATGGACACGCGGTTTCAGCAGCAAGCCGCTGACGGTCACCATCAGCAGACTGAACCCCACAATACTCAATCCGCAGATGGTCAGTGCAAACACCACCAGATCCATGCGCCCGTAGCCAAATCCACGCAAGGCCAGCACACAGACCAGCGTGACGGCTAGGCCGGCCACGGTAAACGGGAACCATACAAACAGGCGCTTGACCCGCACCTTCATGCGGAGCAAAACATCTGACAATCGGCATTGGAGAGACTGAATGCGACTCATCGGGATGATCCGGCCTGGTTTCTGAGCGCTCGGCGCCGCGCTGACTGCAGGCATTTGGTCATCATCAGAATGTTGCGGCTGTGCACCAGCAGTCGGGCATTGAGCATCTGTGGCAACTCAATGGATAACAACGCCAGACACATCATGGCGCTAATCAACAAGTTGGGATCTCCCCAAGGGGAAAAACGTGTCAGGCTCAAACAAATGTTCAACGTTAAAAATAGGTCCAGCAAACCACGGCCCCAGCGTCGCAGGTAAAAATGATGTACCCCGAGCGGGAACAGCCAGTTGAGCCTCACATAGGTAGACGCCAGTTTCAGGCGTGGAATCTCCAGCGCGTCATAAATAGCTTTCTCCGCCGGTGATAAGCGGCGAATTTGCTCACGCAGCTGGTGTTCTTCCAGATTCAGCTCCTTTTCAGAAAACATGCAGGACGCCCTTGAAAACTGCTGATACAAAAACCGGCAATGACTGTTTAATTGCGGGTGCTTTCTTCCTGCAGACCTCGTTCCTGATGTCGCTGGAATCGTTGCCAGAGTATCACGGCAAACAGCAAGGCTGCACCGACCAGATGATAAGCAAGCCCAAGCGGTGACCACATCAATAGATACGCGGCGACCAGCAACATGGACGCAGTCAACAGGTTAAGTGGTCGTTCCAATCGCCATTGCAGCACACCGCATAAGGCATATAAACCCATGCATGCCCAGACAAATACATAAATACGTTCTGGCCAAGTCCCCGTGATCAGCGGTGAATAAGCAAACAGCAGGGGCACCAGATACAAGCCTTTAGCGAGTTTCCAGGAGGTGAGTCCGGTTGCCATGGGCGGCGTACCGGCAATACCGGCGGCAGCAAACGAGGCCAGACACACAGGCGGTGTGACGTTACTGTCTTGTGATAACCAGAAAATAATCAGGTGGGCGCTGAGCAGCATACCGGCCAGCAACTCGGGACTGAGCAATTCCTCGCGCAGCAGTTGACGCATTTCCAAGGGCATTTCCTGCAAGGCCAAGGCAACATCGCCACCAAACAGGTTCAGCGTTGCAATGACGCTGGCCGGCAGATCGGGCGCACTCAAGGCCATCAACATTTGTTCTTGTGCAATCAGATCAAACAAAATGGGGGCTGACAAAGTAGCCAACACGATATAAGCAGCCGTCACCGGTAGTCCCATGCCAAGGACCAGTGACGCCAGGGCAATCAGCACCAGCGTGATAAACAGGCTGCCCTGCGCCCACTCAACAATCATGAGTGAAAAGGCATTGCCCACGCCGGTGGTGGTGACCACATTGATGATCAGCCCTACGGCGACTAGCAGCAAGGCCGTTGAAATGCCGGAGCGTACACCATCAACGGTCGCGTCAAAAATGCCTTGCCACTTCATCGGGTTTTTGGATAACCAGGACGACACAATCACCGCCAGAATGGCAACGGCGGCGGCGCGGATCGGTGTATAACCAGCGATCAGCAATCCCACCAATACCATCAGCGGAATAATGAAGTGCCATCCACCTTTGACCACCGCCCACACGCTTTCGTGATCGCCCTTCTTGTCGACCTTGATGCCGAGTCTGTTGGCTTCAATGCGCACAAAAAAAATCACGGTCAGGTAGTACAACAACGCGGGTAAGGCAGAGACAGCAATGATAGTGAGGTAGGAAATCTGAGTGTAACTGGCCATCACAAAGGCGCCGGCGCCCATGATCGGTGGCATCATGGCCCCGCCCGTGGAGGCCGCCGCCACCACGCCTGCTGAAAATTGTGGGCTGAAGCCAGATTTGTTCATCATTGGGATGGTGATCACACCTGTGGAAACCGTATTAGCCACCGCTGAACCCGAAACGGACCCCATCAGCCCCGATCCTATAACCGCCACGATGCCCGCACCACCTGTAAAGCGGCCGGCCAGACAACGTGCAAAGTTCACGATAAATTCGCCGGCACCTGACTTGAGCAGGAATGAACCAAACAAGATATACATAAACACAAAGGTGGCAGAGATATTGGCAGTACTGCCAAACATGCCGTCTTCACCAAAGTAGCTGCGGTACAGCACGGTTTCCAGGCTCAGGCCGGGGAATGCAAACACGCCAGAAAAGTAGTTGCCCAAAAACAGAATGTAGCTGAGCGAGATCATGATCAGCACAGGCATAAACCAACCGGTGGTGCGCCGGGTCATTTCGATTGCCAGCAAAACCGCGATGCCGGTTGCAATGTAGTCGGATAAGACAAACTCCGCCTCCCTGGCATAAAGAGCATCTTCAAACAAGATAAGGTAGGCCGTTACCAGCACAGCCAGAACGGCCAGTCCAATGTTGCTGAACTGCATTAACACGGAGGGTTTAGGCTGATTAAGGCTTGCCTCATTGCCGGACAGCGCGCATAACACGGCAAACCCACCAAAGTGGATGGCGGAAAACCACAATTCAGGGATGGTTGCAAATACGTTGGCGTAGACATGGAACAGGGCAAACAAGAAGGCCACCCATTTTAGCAGGGGAGATTTCATACCATGACTCTACTGTTGTTCTTGTTGGTTGACCGAAACAGGGCGATCATCACCTGAGAGAATCAAACGATCCGGTATCGCAAGACCCTTTTCCCGATAATAACGTATGGCACCCGGATGCAATGGTGCACCCAGCCCGCTAACGGCCAGTTCCAGCTTCATGTCATTGGTTGCTGCGTGAATCTCCTGGAGGGCGGCCAGGTTCTCCCAGATGGTGCGGGTAATCTGATACACCACATCTTCCGGGATGTCTGATCGCACGGCCAGGACATTAGGGCTGGCAATGGTGCGCACTGTTTTGTTCTGATTGGGGTAGGTGCCTGGTGGAAATTCGTACCAATCCCACAAGGGGTATTTCAAATTAATGGCATCAAGATCTTGCTGGGTAAACTCCAACAAGGTCAGGCGATCACCCATTTGAGCCATGACTTGAGTGATGGCACTGACCGGTGCGCCCGCGGGTACATTCATGCCAACGACGTTGCCATCCTGCATGGCATTTGCTGCATTGCCATATCCCATCCATGCCAGTGACAAACGGTCTTCGTAATCAATGCCCAGTGACTCAAGTATATAACGTCCGGTTTGTTCGGCGCCGGAGTTGCGTGCGCCGAGCACATAGCGCTGTCCGCTGAGCGCATTCATGTCTTGCATGTACCCGGTGGGCGCCAAGTCGCTGGTCAATACAAAATGTTCAACATTCTGCCAGACAGCGGCCACTGATCGCAGGCCTTCCTGCGGGCGACTGATCGGTCCTTCGCCATTCCATCCCCAAGCCGCAAAAGGCCCTTGTAGTAAGGCAAATTGCGCTTGATTGTCGCGAAGCAATTTGATGTTTTCCAGCGATCCTGCCGAGCTGATGGCAGACAATGTGATGCCATGAGTGGGGCCCAACCGGGATTTGGTGATGGTGGCAAGCGCCACGCCAATCGGGTAGTAGGCTCCGCCAGTGGTGGCGGTTGTTAATACGTAACGACGCGTGTTGGCCAGCTCTTCAGAGCAGGCCGACAGCAGTAAGGTGGAAATCAACAGTGTTGCTATTTTGTTCTTCATGGGCCCAGATCTAAGCATATTTGGCCGCAAAGCTCAATTCGCTTGCGGCCAAGCCGTGAAGTTTAGCGCACAGGGCGAAGCAGTGTTCTCATGTCTCGGGTGTAGGGAACAGCATAGTCATATGAGGCAACAATCACATTGTCTGCGGTTCGTATCAACTTTGCGGTGACAAAAATATTATCGTCAGCTACGGCATAGGTGCCCACCAGCACTACGGGCGCATTGTGCTCTGTGCTCAGATCCGCAACTTCGCGTGATAACAGGAACTCTCCTTCACGGCTATCAATGTAAACACTGTTACGCATCAGCATTTCAACAAAGGAGTAACCTTGAATCACAAAGGATGAGACCAGTTGCTGCGACGCCATACGACCAAAGGTCGAGGAAGTCGTCAAATTATTTACATCCGCAAAACTGGCAGCAATCATTCGGCTGTTAGGCTGCAGATCGGCACCCGCCATTCTGACCAGGTAGCGTGCTGCATCATGGTGACTGGCAATCATGCGATTATTGGGGCCAGGAATACGATCGGAGGCGCATGCACTCAGCAGTAGCAACAACGCAATTGTTGATGCAAAAACTCTAGCAAGTCTTGATGTCATTGATGAATCCTTGTTGTTTGATCTAGTGTCAGTCTACTGCTGTTTGGCGTGCCGATCTTAGCCAAAAAACCAATAACTGGCCAGAATGGCTGCCGTGATGCCCGCAAAGTCTGCAAAAAGTCCGCAGGCAATGGCATGACGGGTTTTACGAATACCAACACTGCCAAAATAGACCGCCAGCACATAAAAGGTAGTTTCAGTGCTGCCTTGAATGGTGGCAGCTGTTCTGGCTGCAAAAGAGTCTACGCCATGCGTTGCCATGGTTTCCAGCAACATGGCGCGCGCCCCACTGCCGCTGAGTGGTTTCATCAATGCGGTTGGCAGCGCGTCAACAAACCCGGTATCCACCTGCAAGGCGCTCACGATCCAACGAATGCCGGATAACAACAGATCCAGGCAGCCGCTGGCCCTGAATACGCCGATGGCAACCAACATAGCCAGCAAAAAGGGAATCAACCTAACCGCCACTTCAAACCCTTCTTTAGCACCATCAATAAAAACGCTGTAACAGTCCAGCTTGCGTTGGATGCCAGAAATCAGGAAAAGACTCACGGTACTCAGTAATAACAAATTGCCGATCAGAGCCGATCGATCGGACAACTGCGCGGATGGCAAACTGACAATCCAACTCAGAAAAAGCGCCATCAATAGCGCAAAACCACCAAACCAGGCAATTAGCACCGGGTCGCGAAGACGAATTTTTTGAATCCAGGCGACTGCCAACAAGCCTGCCAGGGTGGACGCACACGTCGCCATCAGGATGGGCAAAAACACAATGGCGGGCTCGGGCGCGCCTTGTTGGGCCCGGTACAAAAAGATGGTCACTGGCAACAGGGTCACTGCAGACGTATTCAGCACCAGAAACAGAATCTGCGCGTCGGAGGCGGTTTCTTTATCCGGATTCAGACTTTGCAGGTCTTGCATTGCCTTCAA
>DITX01000056.1:0-2377 GCA_002422225.1 Gammaproteobacteria bacterium UBA6173 | reverse complement strand
TCAGCAATCCTGAACAGACCCAACCACAAGGCCATCAATCCAATCAGGCCAATCGCGATTTCCACTGACAGTGAGGCCATGTCAAACATGCTGGCCATGACGTCATTAAATACGGCGGGGTTCTGGCCGGAAAACCATTGCCAGAGCGCTGCGAGAAAGCCAAGCAAGAAAAAACCTGTCCAAATAATATTGAGCATGGCTGCAAGGCTCTCACGACTGTTGCATTGTCTATCCAGTGTCGGCTGTGCAAAAACAACCCGCCAGACGGGTACTTATTTCATCTGTGAGAAGTCGGTGGCTGTCATGTACTTGCGCACTACCGAGTCCAGAATGGCTCCGTCACGGTTGGAGTCTTCATTAACCTGGCGCCACTCAGGATCCTGTGAAAACGCGCGCCATGAGGCGGTCGCGGCTTCCATGCTGTCATGCTTGAGCAGGTATATCAGGGTGTCTTGGCGCTCAACCTCGTCGGTCGGCAACCAGTAACCAATGTTGGTCATGCCATGTTTTTCAAAAATGCGCATGGTGTGGTCACGAAATCGTGCCATCAATTTTTCGAGATTGCCTGGCGTTGCTTTGTATGTGCGCAGTTCAAAAACCGGGCCATTCTGCGCTTGCGCGCTGGCAGGTAACACCGCAACGGCCAAAGTCAGTCCAAGCGTCATCACCGAGGCAAGCGTCAGGGGTTTTATAATTGATTTCAAAATGGGCTCCTAAGAGTGGTTTTTCTTGATTTTGTGAGGGCTGTCAGCAGCCTAGCAGAAGGCCTGTTTTTCAACAAGCTCGGGCCCTTAGGGGCGATTGGAATTAGCTACTGGCACCTGTTAGTCGCGGCGCTCCTTTTCGGCGCCCAGCATCAGCATCCAGGCCCCTACAAACACCAGGCTGATAAAACTGATGGCCAGCACAATCACCAGGCGGTAGGGCATTGCGATGTAAACACCCCAGATGTAATCCGCCAGCATGGCGGCTGCATTGACAACGATCAATGCCGCAAAAAAACAGATCCAGATAATTTTTTTCATTGTCGATGGTCCGAATGTGCAAGCAAGGCGGCCTGCCGGGTGAGGGTTAACCGTCAGTCAGACAAGTACAGCACGCCTTTGAGCGAATCCTGGTCACGGCTGATAAATACAAAAATGTCGTCAATACCATTGTTGTTAAGGTCAGTGGCAACAAGATCACCCCGTGGCGCCGGTTCTGGCAAGGCGATGCGCACATTCGGTTCGCGTACGCGTGCCGCCTTGACCTCGGCATTAACCTCTACATTAAACGCCTCCACGATGCGGCGCAGATCTATCTCATAATTATCCAAACCGCGGCGATAACCCAGCGATGCCAGAAAACGATTGTCGGCGGGCGGTTGTTCTTGCGCCACAGCCTGATAAAACACTTCAAGCTGGTCGGATGCTAACACCAACAAGTCATCCATCGCCGCACGCGCGCTGGCCGCATCGGGCAATACTTGCGCACGCGTAAAGGGAATCACCGGCTCCATACTTCTGGCTCGGTCGCGGGACTCTTGTACCGAACCAATCATTCTGACCACGGAAGGGAAGCGCATCGCAACCGTGATACGTCGTGCCGGGCGCCGGGCAAACTGGCTGCCTTCATTGGGATACACAAATGCTTCCATATTGATGGTGCCTGAGACGGCCAGCCACAGGAACAGGTCTCCAATCGACACCTGATCGATGCGCCATAACCACAAATCCGGACGCCCATCGTCGTTTTCGTCGGCCAGAAAAATGGACAAGACATTGCCACTGGAGCGCAGAATCTGATCAGGCTGGTCCAGATTCATGGTGCTGGACTGCCCCGTGCCAGCCTGACCTAGATGCAGTGCCACGCGGCCGCCTTCGCGCAGGATAAAGTCGTCAATGCCATCGCCATTCATGTCTTCAAGCAACTCTTCATGAGTCAAAGCCAATACGCCCGTCAGATTGGCGAAGTCGAGTTGGTCCAGGTCAAACTCACCCAGCCGTTCGCGAATGGCTTCTCTGTCGATGGAGTAATTAGGCAGTGCTGGAAAGTAGTCATTGCTGCGGCTGGCCAGAAACACATCCAGCCGCGCCTCGGTATCTGAAATCAGATCCGGTAATCCATCACTGTTGACGTCACGCAAACTGATCTGCGGAATAATCAGCGACTGCCCAATTTCCCGGTCGAGTTCGCCGTCGGCTTCCAGCACCACGCGCTGTTGCACGTCAGATTGCACGTTTAAGGGAGGCTGAAAACTGCCGTCCGCATTCTGAATCAGCAAACTCATGACACCGGCGCCGGGCACCACCAGATCGGGCAAACCGTCGTTGTTGATGTCCTGATAAAAGTTCAGCGGGTAAGCGCCTTTGCCCAGAAAACCACCCAGATTGCTGAT
>DITX01000084.1:2097-10275 GCA_002422225.1 Gammaproteobacteria bacterium UBA6173 | reverse complement strand
GCTGCCCGGAACGTGTCACCGGCCGCCAGCATGACCTTTAACTTCTGATTCTGGAAGCGTCGCGCCAGTTTGCCAATCGTGGTCGTTTTACCCACCCCGTTAACGCCCACTACCAAGATGACGTAGGGTTTGCATGCAGTGTCAATTACCAAGGGCACGCTACAAGGGGTCAGCAGCTCGCGCAGTTCGGCTTGCAGTTGCGTCATCAAAGCGTCGGCATCGGTGAGCTGTTTACGCTTGAGTCGGGTGGTCAACGAGGCGATTACCTGGTCGGTGGCCTCAATGCCGACATCCGCGCTGAGCAATTGCATTTCAATTTCTTCAAGCAATGCGGCATCGATTGTCTTTCGGCCCTTAAGCAAGGCACCAAGACCTTCGGCAAGATTTTCGCGTGTGCGGCTAAGCCCCTGCTTCAGCCTGCTGAAGAACCCAAGTGCTGGTTTAGTCTCAGTTGAGATGACTGAGACTTCATCACCGGGGGAGGTATCAACAAACGCGTCATCATGACGGACGTCTTCAACAGACGCGTAGGTGGCAAATTCATCGACTTTCGTAACAACATCATGGGAAACCGGGTCTGCAGACTCACCAGTGGGAGCCACCGGCTCAGTAATCGTCTGCGGCGCCGGGATCGGCTCGTTGCCTTGATCCGGTGCATTGTTTTGACGTTTTTTGAGAAAACTGAACATTAAAAGTTATCCGCAGTCTGGCAAATCAGGGCGTACAGTCTAGCATTCTGACAGGCAACACGTCATGACTCGCTCGGGCCCAAAAAAACAAACTCTGTTGTCTGGATAAATTGCGCCTGCCAAAACGGGCGTTGGCAACGTACAATTCCGGACTTGTAGTCTTATACAGTAATTGCAGAAGCAAACCGTTGAGCAATAGCAAACGCCTGACAGCAGGGTTCATTTCATGAGTGGCAAAAAACCAACAGGTCAGCAGAATACCTTGCGCATTATTGGAGGTTACTGGCGTGGACGTAAATTGCGTTTTCCAGATGTGCCGGGTTTGCGCCCTACGCCGGACCGTGTCAGAGAGACTTTGTTTAACTGGCTACAAGGACTCACGCTGGACGAGGATTGCCTGGATTTGTATGCCGGCAGCGGCGCCTGCGGTCTGGAAGCCTTGTCGCGTGGCGCGCGCCATGTGATGTTTGTGGATTCCTCCGCACAGGCCGGCGCTGCGATCAGCTCGCACCTAGCAGTGTTGCAGAGTGCGCAAGGCAGCGTTTACACCGGCACCGCGCAGCAATTTATCAAGACCCGCCAGTTAAACAGGGCAGAGTCGCGAGCGGATGTGCCATTCACGCGCTATGGCCTGGTTTTTATGGACCCACCTTTTGCGTCTGATGTTCTGCGCAGCGATTGTGTGGCACTGGAGGCCAGTGGTTTGTTAAAACCGCATGCCCATATTTATCTCGAATCAGGCCATGCCTTGCCTCAGGGCAGTGAAAGCGGCGAGTTTCCGGGCAATTGGGCGCTGCGTAAACAGGGCAAGGCCGGCGCGGTCTGTTATGGCCTCTATGAACGTCACGAGAGTGAAGCATGAACCGCCTGAGCGCCGACGTCAGTTTTGGTGAGCCTTTTGTTGCCCCATGGTGGATGCCTGGCGGACACCTGCAGACGGTATGGCGCAAACTTCAGACAAGTCCACAATTGCTGCGAGATCGGCGCCGAATAGGTCTGAGCGACGGCGACTTTATTGATGTTGATTTTGAGACCTCAACCGCACGCACAGCAGGCAGCCAAAAGCCGCTCGTGTTCCTCTTACATGGGCTTGCGGGAAGTGCAGACTCGCCTTACATGATTGCCATGCAGCATGAGTTGTCAGCACAAGGTTTTGAGAGCGTGGCGATGAATCTGCGCGGATGCAGTGGTGAATTTAACCGCAGCGCCGTGGCTTATCACTCAGGATGTTCTCACGATGTTGAGGAGGTAATCAGCGCTCTTGTGCTTGAAATGCCACCAGACCAAAAACTTGTTGTGATTGGTTACTCACTGGGAGCGAATGTGCTCGTCAAGTGGTTAAGCGAGACTGCTCATCAAAACAGGGTGTTGGCGGGGGTCAGTGTCTCAAACCCGTTTTTGCTGGCGCTATGTTGCGGGCGCATGAACAATGGTGCGGCCTATTGGTATGGGCGCTACTTTTTAAGTCGGCTGCGTCGTGATCTTGAAGCAAAGCGACAACACTTCAAGCGCAGTGGTTACGACGACCAATTGCAGATCATCAACGCGCTGGGCTCGCTACAATCGGTCAAAACTTTATGGGATTTTGATGATGCGGTTACCGCGCCACTGCATGGTTTTAGCAGTGCGCAGGACTACTACGAGCGCTGCAGCAGTCGTCAGTTTTTGCCCGCAGTGCAGGTGCCGGTATTGCTTGTGCACGGTCGCAACGACCCGATCATTCCGGAAGAAGCCTTGCCGCTGGCAAATGAGAGCGGTGCCAGCATTTATAGCGAGGTGCTCAACGAAGGTGGGCATGTGGGGTTTGTCGCCCGCGGTCAGCGGCATTGGCTTGAACGTCGCATTGTGCACTTCATCCGGCACCACATCGATCACAGCATTTAGCTGACAGGCATGAACCGGTGGTGTAGTGTAAACAATAAATAACATCAGCGACGAACCCAGACTTATGAAAACAGCGGTTTACCCGGGCACGTTCAACCCCATCACTAATGGCCATACCGACCTGGTGCAGCGCGCATCAAAGTTGTTTGATCACGTCATTGTTGCCATCGGTGTCAACAAACAGAAAGCCAATACGCCTGCCACAGAGAAACGTGTTGAGTTGGCCAGAAAGGTATTGGCGCACCTCGATAACGTGGAGGTCTGCTCGTTTGACACGCTGCTGATCGATTTTGTGCGGCAACGAGGTGCCGATGTGATCTTGCGCGGGCTCAGAACGGTGGCTGACTTCGAATATGAATTCCAGTTGGTTGGCATGAACCGCGCGCTGGATCCTGGCATCGAGACCATTTTTCTGGCGCCTGACGAACATCTTTCTTATATATCTTCAACACTGGTGCGTGAAATTGCTTCCTATGGTGGCGATATTTCGCGATTTGTACATCCTCTGGTTGCAGAAGCCGTACGCGAGCAGTTGGCCGCTCAGACCTGACAGAGTGGGCAGTACACGGAGCTGCGCTGGGTCTGGCGGATTTCAACCAACTGAGTTCCGCATTGTTTACAAGGCTGCCCGGCGCGCCCGTACACCAGCAACGACTGTTGGAAATACCCCGGCTTACCGTCGCCACCAACAAAATCCCTCAGAGTGGTGCCGCCGACGGTGATGGCATGACTGATGACCTGCTTGATACAGCTCACCAGGCGTTCATAACGTTCTGCCGTCAAATTGCCAGCTTCCGTTTGCGGGGGAATGCCCGCCATAAACAAGGCTTCATTGGCGTAAATGTTGCCCACGCCTACCACCACGTGGCTATCCATGACAAAAGACTTGATCGGCACTTTGCGGCCGTGACTGCGCTCAAACAAGTACCGACCGGTAAATTCGTCCGTCAAAGGCTCCGGGCCAAGTGACCTTAGCAGCGCGTGCTGCTCGACCGGCAGTTCGGACCACAACAGACATCCAAAACGGCGCGGGTCGTGGTAACGCAGTATCACACCATCGCTCATCACGATATCGACATGGTCGTGTTTGCCAATGGCGAGGCTGCTATCAACAATACGCACACTGCCCGACATGCCCAAATGCATGATCACACAACCTTGTTGTGTAAACAGTAACAGGTATTTACCACGCCGACCGGTATGAGTGATCGTTTGTCCAGCCAGCTCCGAGATGATCTGGGTTGATACCGGCCAGCGTAACTGTTTTTGACGTACATGGGTTTTCAGCACGGTTTTGCCGCACAGATAGGGGTCAATACCGCGACGACTGGTTTCTACTTCTGGCAATTCCGGCATGGACTATTTACTCTGTTATTGCGTGAAAAATTGTTGGATGTTGAGGTCTGACGAAATAAATTTTGGCAAGAGCCGGTACTTTTCTTACGATAGTCTGTCATATAAATGAGATAGGAAAAAACTTCAGCGCGATATAGAGTTGGTCTTCCACACCGGAGAGCCCCGTATGTGTTTACGAAGTTGCTTAAGCAACAGTGTATCAGGCGCGTTAGTGGTATTTATCAAGCTAGGGGTCATAAACAGCCTGAATGCCGCGCGGCATGTTTGGCTGACGCTGGGTTTGATCATCCCCGGTTTACTGATGCCCTTAGGTGTTAGCGCCCAGACTACCGCTGAGATTGGGCAGGACAGACAACAACTCGAAAAAACAGTCGCTGAGCTGGAGTCTAGGGGGGATACCTGGCATCCCATGATCTCCGAGTCTATGATCAGTCTGGCCAGGTTGATGCAGGCAGACAATAACCACCCTGAAGCCTTGGCCTTGCTTAAGCGCGCAGTGCACATCAGTCGGGTCAATCACGGACTGTTCAGCCTGCAGCAGGCGCCAGCAATCAAAATGCAGGTTGCCAGCCATTTGGCCCTGAATGAGTGGCAGGAAGCTGACAGCCTAGAGCAATACCACCTCTATATTCACAGTCGCAGTCTTGGAATAGACAATCCCGAATTGATTCCTGCGCTATTGAGTTATGCCGAATGGCATCTGGACGCCTTTGCCGAGCGCCGTGGCGATCTGCCCGCAACGCGTTTGATTGACGCGTACCGCCTGTACAGTGCTGTATTAAGTCTGGTGGATGCACAAGATGAACCAGAGAAATATCCACGTGAACATTATCTGCACAGGCTGGCATACCTCTCTTGGTTGATGCATCGCACTGCTGTCCAAAGCCGCCCAGAGACACTGTATGCCAAAACGCGCAAGGTAGATGATGACTGGATAGAGAAAATTACTGATGGCGATTATCGACATCACAACAATTCTTTCCTGCAAGGCGAGTATGCTCTGAATCAAGTCATCAGCATGAGAGCCCGCCGGGTAGAGGAGTCAACACCAGGCTCATCGATTCAGCGGGAAATGCGTAAATTGCATGCCGAGGCAGTGCTGGACATGGCTGACTGGAATTTGTTGTTTGATCGGCGGCAAGGCGCTGAAGTTATTTATAAACAGGCCTGGGAAATGCTGGCCGATGAGGACGATGCCCTGAAGACGGAGGTGTTTGATCGCATGGTATTGATTCCAAGTTTTGAAAACTTTATGCAGCCTGAATCGATGTCTGAACTGGCCTCCAGTGGTACGCCAACCATGGCAAATGCGTTTTCTTCCTCAAGACCCCTGCGCTCTGAAGAGCGACGTGTTTGGCCATGGGTTAAGATGCGCTTTGATTTAACCCGAAACGGCCGGACAACCAACGTCGAGGTACTAGAAGCCTCGACTGAAATAAACGAGTACGTGAGACGCAACATGGTTATGACGCTTCGTGGAAGCGTGCTGAGGCCGGTCCTGAAAGAAGGCACGCCTGATATTGCCCGGGGGCTTGTGTATCGTTTTCCGTATGATCCAGAGCGTATTGCGGGCAATCGCACGGAAACGGAAACGGCTGGGGAATCCGTAGAATCCATAGACAATGTGACAAGCGGCATTGAATCTGCGTCAAATGAGGCGCGATAATAATTAAGCGAGCTTGCCTGACACTCAGACACCATCACCAATCTGCCAAGGCAGATGGAGTAAGAGAAAATGAAACTGTTGCAACACCGTCTGGTTATTGCCATGGGGCTGTCGGCCGCATTGCTGAGCGCGTGTGAGACAACCCAGCAAACGCAGTCGAGCATGCCGCAAATGCCGTCGTCATCCATGCCGTCGATGCCGTCGCCTTCGTCAAGCTCCAGCTCGTCGTCATCTAGCTCGTCTTCGTCNNGGTTCGTCGGGTGGCATGCCCTCGATGCCGTCACCTGGCGCGCGGCAATCTGGAGCGTCGGCGTCTATGCCGGGCTTACCGGATTTTTCCAGCGGGCGCAGCACATCTTCTGGAAGCAGCACAGCGGGCGCGAGCTCTTCATCCGGTGCCGCCGGTGCGCGGGGTGACATGATGCCAGGCAGCGCTGGCTCAGGCCGACCAGCCACGCCAGGTTCTGGCAGCCTGCCGGGTGATAGCACCATGCCAGGCGCGGCTGCTCAAGGAACGGCCAGCTCAAGCGGCTCAACCGCTGGCACAAGCAATAGCGGTGGGTCTCAGTCCACAGCATCCGGCAACGGAGATGGTGGTATTAACGCCAGCGTCAGCGCCGGTGGTGTGACAGTGGGCAGCGACGGCGTCAGCGTGAGTGCAGGTGGCGTGACGGTTGGTAGCGGTGGTATCAGCGTCGCGGGCATGCCGGTGGGAGGCGTCATGCCAGGAGCAGGTACAGGTACTGGTACAGGAACGGACCCAGGCATGGGAACAGGTGGTTTTCCTAGGACAGGCACTGGCGGATTTCCAGGAGGCATGCCGGGTGCTGGTTCAGGCATGCCGGGCGGTCTTGGTGGTGGCGTGATGACCGCTCGCGATCGCGTAGCGGTGTTGGACGGCGCTCTTGGGCGAGGCTACGAGGATTTTGATGGCATCATTCTGGCGGAGCGCAGCCGAGCCCAACGACAGAGTAATGAAGTTGGTAGTGATCCTGCCGGTCTTTACAATGAACAAGCCGGGGCAGGTGGCATGCCCGGTGTGGCATTCCCGGGTCAGGGTCAAAGCGAGGGAGGCCAAGGCGAACAGGGTGGATTTCCTGGCGGCGTGATTGCCAGCACGGGCGCAGCAGGTCAGGGCCCACAAAGTGGCGGCTCCGGTGGCTCGATGGGTGGTCGTCAGGGTGGGCCGTCTGCTCCCGCGGAAGGTGCTTATCCAGTTCCAGAGGATATTCCCGGCGGAGATAACGACGATGTTGTTGCGCGCCAAATTCGCGAAGCAGCCATGAATGAACCTGATCCAGAGTTGCGCGAAAGACTTTGGGATGAATACCGTCGTTACACGGGGCTTTTGCAGTAAGGTGGTTGATATGACGCTATTGATGAGGCAGTTTTTTAAACCTTTGCATGTTTTAAGCGTTGTGCTGCTGATGTCATTGGCTGCTTGCGCCACGACATCCCTAAAATCGACTCAGTTTGTGCCAATTGTGCAGGGCGATATCCCCATGGATGACGCTTTGTTACTGGATGTTGGTATACGGGTGTTCGATCCGGGCATCGATGAAATTGATGAAGACGATATGGATCGTACCAATCCGGAGATCCGTAGGGCCGAATCTCGATATGCTCCCTATTTGATGGCAGAGACACTGCAGCGCTCAGGAAACTGGGGTGTTGTCCGCGTGCTGCCGGCGCCAACCACCACGATGGACGTTTATCTGGATGGTCAGATACTGTTATCGAATGGCGAAGGCATGATCATAAAAGTGACGGTAACCGACTCAACTGGCATGCTCTGGTACACCCGCGAGTATGAAGAGCACATCAGCCAATACAACTATGACCTTACTCAACGCCAGTCGCACGACCCATTTCAGGTGATTTACAACAACATTGCCAACGACCTGCTGGCGTTTCGGCAAGGCTCAATGAGCGACGATCAGATACGGACTATCCGGACCGTATCAGAGCTGCAGTTTGCAGCCAATTTTGCTCCCGAGATATTTGGCAGTTACCTGAGCAAAAATCAGCGTGGCATCACAACGCTGACGCGTTTGCCGGCTGAAAATGATCCGGCATTGATCCGTATTCTCGATATCCGTGAGCGGGACAACCTGTTTGTGGACACAGTGCAGGATTATTACGCAACCTACGCACGGCAAATGCGTGGCCCGTATGACGCGTGGCGTGAGCAGAGTTTTACCGAGACCATGGCCCTTGAGGAAGCTGAGCGCTCTGCGCGCCGACGGTTTATCACGGGCGCAGCAGCAATCGCCGGCGGTATAGCCGCCGTTGGACAAAACAATGCTGGCGCACAGGTGGCGGGCATTACGGGCGTCGCTGCTGGCGCGTATCTGGTACGCAGTGGTTTTGAGCGCTCGCAACAGGCGCAAATGCACATTGCCGCGCTAAGCGAGCTGAGCGCCTCGCTCGAGGCTGAAGTCGCGCCCAAAGTGATTGAACTGGATGATCGTCAAATTATGCTCACCGGCACTGTTGAAGAGCAGTATCAACAATGGCGAGACATCTTGATGGAAATCTACCTGACGGAAACGGGTGGGCTCTGATGCAGGCCGCAGGGAACGA
>DITX01000084.1:0-2068 GCA_002422225.1 Gammaproteobacteria bacterium UBA6173 | reverse complement strand
TCGCCCAGCCTGTTATCGAAACGCCCGCCGTTTTAGTCCCGGCCCAGCCGACAGGGCCTGCGCTGTCGCCTTTTGAGGAAGCACAAATCGCTCGTCAGCGCCGCGAGGCGCAGGATGCGCTGGCCAGTTTGCTGGAGCGTCAGACGGATCTGCAGGTAACCAACGTCTCCGCCTGGGCTGCTGAGGACTATGATGCCGCGGTGGCGAGCGCGCGTCGCGGAGATGAATTTTACCGGGTAGCCAACTTTGCGGAAGCAACCTTAGCGTACCAGCAAAGTGACCAGGCACTTGCGCAACTACAGGCGCTACGCCCGCAGGAATTTCAGCGCTTGATGGCGGCAGGTGAAGCCGCACTGCTGGCCTCTGACGCCACCACTGCCTTGGAAAGTTTTTCGCTGGCTGCACAGATTGATCTGACCAGTGCGGCGGCAGACGATGGCATGCGCCGAGCGCAGGTACTGGACGAGGTTGAACGGCTGTTAACAGAAGGGGATGACTTACAAAACAGCGGACAGATCGCAGAAGGGCGCGCATTAATCGAGCAGGCATCCGCGCTGGATAGTAATCACCCGCGTATCAGTGAATTGTTGGCGCTTAACGCGCAATTGCAGATTGATGCACGCTTTACGCAGGCTATGTCCGAGGGTTTCGCGCTGCTACAGCAGTCGCAATCAGATCAGGCGATTGTTGCGTTTGAGCAGGCTTTACAAATCAAACCGGGCAATCAGCAGGCTCAGGAAGCCATCGACCAGACCCGCACGGAACTGACACTGAAGGCGATTGAAACGCAGCGCACACGCGCTTTGGCTCTGGAAAGTGCCGAACAATGGCAAGAGGCTATTGCAGCCTACGATGCCATTCTCGCGTTAGATAATAATCTGGTGTTTGCTCAGGAGGGCCGTGATTACTCTGCGCGTCGTGTGCAACTTGATGAGCTGCTTGAATTGAATCTCAACAACCCGCTGCGTTTATCTGAGAACGCCGCGTTTGATGAGGCAAATGCGGTGTTAAAAATCGCAACTGACCTTGCCAGGGATCTTGAGCAAGATACACAAATGTCGCTCGGCCCGAGACTGCAAAGTCAGATCACGCGCACAGAGCAGTTGCTTCAGGATATGCAAATACCTGTGCAATTGACGCTGGTGTCCAATAATGCAACCGACGTGACCATTTTTCAGGTTGGCCGGCTGGGCAGTTTTACAGAAACAACCTTACAGCTGAAACCCGGTCGGTATGTTGCGGTGGGCACCCGACCCGGGTTCCGCGATGTTCGGGAGGAGTTTGTTGTCGGGTTTGGCCAGCAACTCAATTCTTTGACCATCTCGTGCAACGAGCAAGTAGCTGCAGTCGACAGGCGCTGATTCCATGCAGGACAATTCATACAAACCTGAACAGGCAGGCATGATCGCGTCTCTGGATGAGATAGACAGTATTACGCCGGTAGACTTCTCGCCTCCACCGCCGCCTCAAAAACGGATCAAGCTGGCAATACGCTGGTATCACTTTGTGATTGGTGCTGCTGTGTTGCTTGTCAGTGTCCCGGCCTGGTTTGTATTGACTGCACGCTCGGTGTTTATTGAGGTCAATCCACCCGATGCGATGGTCGATATTGTCAGTGGAATTGCAGTGCAAGTTGGCCCACGGTATTTGATGCGCTCAGGGCACTATCAGGTGCAGGCCAGTGCGCCGGGTTATTTTGAGACCCGTGTCGACATACGTGTGGGTACTGAGCAGGCACAGACGCATCCGGTTGAATTACAACCAAGACCCGGACTGGTCAGTGTGCAGGTATTGGGCGAAGACGGTATGCCGATTACCGGAGCACGTGTGTTACTGGATGGTGTGGATCTGGGTATAAGCCCTTTAACGGATATTGAAATTCCACCTGGCACCTATAACCTGCAGGTGCAACAGCAGCGCTATCTCGACTTTGCCAACAGCATTGACGTTGCGGGGCGTCTGCAACAACAGTCAATCGAAGTTGCGTTATCACCAGCCTGGGCAAATGTCAGTTTTAACACCATGCCTACCGGTGCAGACATTATCGCTAATGGTGAAGTGCTGGGTG
>DITX01000044.1 GCA_002422225.1 Gammaproteobacteria bacterium UBA6173 | reverse complement strand
CCGGCATGGCTTCAAACGGAAATAGAAACCCCGATAGAAGAATCGATGGCAGCAACACAAACACTGTCATCTGCATGGCCTGCAACTGGCTTTTGGCGATGGTGGAAATCACCAGTCCCAGCGTCAGGCTGGCGCAAATAAATAGCAGCGCTGCCAGCGCCAGATAATCCAGACGTCCGCGCACCGGTACATCAAACACCAGATTGCCGGTGCGCGGACGTCTGGATTATCTGGCGCTGGCAGCGCAGCTATTTATTTGCGCCAGCCTGACGCTGGGACTGGTGATTTCCACCATCGCCAAAAGCCAGTTGCAGGCCATGCAGATGACAGTGTTTGTGTTGCCGCCATCGAATTTATTGTTGGTTTTTTGTTTCCATTTGAAGCCATGCCGGTGCCGGCATAGTGGATTGAGGAACTGCTGCCGGCCACTCATTTTATGCGACTGTCCCGTGGCATCATTTTGCGTGATGCCGATATTTTCAGTTTGCAGTTTGATGCGTTGGCTTTGATTGCGCTGACAGTTGCAGGCTTGATGGTATCATCCAGCCGCTTTTCAAAGCCGCTGAATTGAGCTCGATAACCATCATTCAATCAAAAACTAAAACCTATCGCGCCCGTGCCGCAATCCGCCTATACTCACGATAGGCCGGCGTCCAGAAGTTATGTTCAATGATTTCCAGCAACTCATCATCCGGAATCTCACGCGCATGACCCTGACTCATCGCCATCTTTGCCACCGCAAAGGCGATCTTGCGGCTGATCTGCGGCAAGTCAGTCAGTGGCGGCAAAATGGAGGCGGAATGGTCTTCAAGCTGCGGGGCATTCTCCGACAAGGTAATACTGGCAATCATCAGCATCTCATCCGTCACCCGTGCTGACTTGCAGGCAATCACGCCGAGTCCGATACCGGGGAAAATATAACTGTTATTACACTGCGCGATGGCAAAGGTTTTACCGTTGTACTGCACGTTTCCGAACGGACTGCCGGTGGCCACGATGGCGCGGCCGTCGGTCCATTCCAAAACCTGCGCGGGATGCGCCTCCACCTGACGCGAGGGATTGCTCAGCGGCAGAATGATCGGGCGCGGGCAGGTTTCCTGCATACGACGCACAACGCGCTCAGTAAACAAACCTGGCTTGCCGGACACGCCAATGAGCACACCGGCACCCACGTTATTGATGACATCAAACAGACTCGCGTAGTCGCTGTTCTGTTCCAATGTCCAGCCATCAAGGGCGGCAAGGGGTTGCGTCAGCTTATGCTGAAAATCCATAAGATTTTCCATGCCCTCGGTCAGCAGGCCAAAACGATCGACCATAAAAATCTGTGCCCGCGCCTGCGCATCACTTAATCCTTCAGTCCTCATGGCGCTGATGATCAGTTCCGCTATACCACAACCGGCGGAACCGGCACCTACAAACACAATGCGCTGAGCACTGAGTTTTTCGCTTTTTTTGCGACATGCCGCCAGCAAAGTGCCAAGTGTTACCGCGGCTGTGCCCTGAATATCGTCGTTAAAACAGCATACGCGATCACGGTGGCGCTGCAGCAGTGGCATGGCATTGGGCTGCGCAAAATCTTCGAACTGTATCAGCACCCCGGGCCAACGTTCCTGCGCGGCTGTAATAAAACTGTCAACAAACGCCTCGTATTCCTCACCCCTGATGCGCGGATGACGTATACCCATATACATCGGGTCATCCAGCAGTGTCTGATTATTGGTGCCTATATCTAGCGTAACGGGCAGCGTATAAGCCGGGCTGATGCCACCACAGGCAGTGTAAATTGACAGTTTTCCGATGGCGATACCCATACCGCCAATGCCTTGATCGCCTAGCCCCAGCACACGTTCACCGTCCGTCACGACAATCACTTTGACCTTTTCTTTGGTCACGCTTTGCATGATGTCACTCATGAACTCGCGCTCCTCGTAGGACAAAAACAGGCCGCGCGCTCTGCGGTAGATATCGGAGAAATGTTCACAGGCATCCCCCACCGTTGGCGTATAGATGATGGGCAGCATCTCAACTAGGTGTTCACTGATCAGACGATAAAACAGCGTTTCGTTAGTGTCCTGTACCGCACGTAAATAGATGTGTTTGTTGATGGCGTCATCAAAAGTGCAATATTGCATATAGGCGCGCTTGAGCTGGCCTTCGATGGTTTCATAGCGCGGCGGCAGCAGTCCCAGCAGGTTGAAGGTACGTCGTTCCTTTTCGGTAAATGCCCCACCTTTGTTTAACAACGGTGTTTCGAGCAATGTTGGGCCGGCGTAGGAGATATACAGGGGTTTATGTGAGGACATTAAAAACTCGTATAAGAAATTGGGGCTGCAATAAACATGGAACTCAAAAAAATATCAGATCTACAAAAAACACTGCTCAGGTGATGCTGCCTTGCAAGGCAGCGTCTGCAGCGTCGGCGTATTATCAAGCGCATTTAATGCGATCGCGGGCGCTTCCAGCTTGAGATGGGCAAACAGCGCGCGACCATTGTCCGAGACAGGTCGCAAAGGTTCGCCTTCATCCTGCACCGCTTGCAGCACCTTCATACGCACTGTCCCGCGCACGTTGCCGCCGATCACCATAATCTTCTGTGCCTCTGAATCCACTTTGACGACGATATCGCAGTGGGTACGGGCACCGACACCAATCTGCGCTCGCCGCTCAGCCAGATTACGGTAGGCGGGCCGGCTGCCACGGCATAACAGATCACCAGGTTCAATAGCGGCCTCGCCCAGATCAAAGGCCGTATAAACGGAGTCAGTATCGCGACCCTCTGTCGCTCTGATCGCCTGATCAATGTAGGTGTGATGGGCGATGGCGCGACGGAATTGACCGTTTTCGCCCAGCCCACTTTCGCACATCACCCAGGAGATAAAAGCAGCGGACCACGCATGACGCCAGCGCGCACCGTCACCTTCTGCATTCCAGTTGGCATTCTGACGTTGCAGTATCCAGTCGCTGTCAGGCGCCGCCGCCCAATAACCGGCTATCGAACTGGCCAGCCGCGCATTCTCACCCGCGCTCATACGGGGGGCAAACGCGGCGCGCGGCATTTGCCGGGACAGATCTTGGGAAAACGGCTGAGACGTCTGCTGAGAGAATGCGTAGGCGCGCACCTGATCATCCACGCTGAAACCAAAATACGCCCATTCCTGCACCGCCGTATCAACAATACGACGACGCACATCACCTAGCGGCATGGAGCGGCAGCTGCGGTCGGTGATGCGCATGCTGCCCGGCGCGCCGGCAACGCGTTCAGCGGGTGAGCGCACACCCAGAATGTCTGATGGCAGGCGCTGCAGCGATTCAGATGGCTGCGCCTGCAGCGAGAAACTCGCGAGCAGCAGCATACTGGCGTGAAAAAAGGGTTTGAATGCAGGCATCAGGTCAAAAATCCGGGCAAGAGTACAAATTTGCGTGTCTGCTCCAGAGTGTAGCTACTTGCCTCGGCAACGGGAAGAGGCCGGCCAGATCAACGTGCAAACCCCAGCCTCATGAGTTGGACCAAAGCAGCCAACGGACTATTCACTCATGTGGGAAAGCTACAAAGATGGATAACAACCCTAAAGAACCGAATCCGTTCTGAGTGCGGGGCCTCAGGGAATTATGTAATTTTTATGAGACTTAGACGCTACTAGTGGGCCATGCGGTTATTTAGGTAATGCATGCTTGGCTCTTTTCACTTTCGTCAGAATAGTCTCGGCGCTCTTGGTCCATTTAAATGGCTTGGCAAGATCACGGTTGTGCACACGAATGAACCGCTTCAACTCGGATTTTAATTCCAGCACGCGGCTAAAAACACCGCGGTACAGTGCCCGGCTGCATGGCATTTATATGGCCGTATCCTGGCAGAATAAATTTGCTGAAGTTTTTCAGCTCGCGCGTCATGCGCACCGTTTTTGGATACGGCGCATCGTCGGAACCATTGATAGTCATCACCGGAATTTCGACCTGCATCAGATCAATAGGAAATTGGACCGGCACGCGCTCAGTCAACGCCGCATTCCAGTCAAATTCCGCATCCAGAGCAATATTGCCGGGGAAATCCGCCACGCCCATACCACCGGCACTGGCAGTAATCAGTCGCTCTGGTGCATAGGCAAGAATGGCTAGGGTAGTGGCACCACCCTTGGAATAACCATGCATGTGGACAGAGCAGTTACAACCGTTTGATTGCTTGACTCGACCAACAACAACTACGGCTCGCCCTCTGATTCTTACCTATACTCTTTGTGTTGCCTTAGTGGTTTTCGCAGCCATGGCGCGCAAACCGTCGACTAAATTCAGCCCACAAGCGTGACACAAACAAAATACTATGCCATCATTTAGTTTAATGTCACAAGATAACATTCTTGTCATAGTATCGGAGGTTTGCCATGTTAAGCACACGAGTCTCACAAGGTGGCCGGGTTGTCATTCCGGCTGAATTGCGGGAGCAGCTGAATCTCAAACAGGGAGATGAACTGGTCATAGAAGTTAAAAACGGCGCGCTGATATTGACCAGTAAACAACAGCGCATCGCGCAAATCCGCGATGAAATCCGGGTTGGGTTGTCGCTGGCTCAGGGACGCTCTCTGGCTGATGAACTTATTGCCGAGCGCCGGGCCGAAGCCACAAAAGAATAGTCAGGCGGGATATTCACACAGGAGCGCAGCGAAAAATGGACGCAAAAACGTATGTGCTGGACACGTCAGCACTTTTGGCATGGATGCAGAGCGGGCCCGGTAGCGATGCTGTTTCAGGCTACCTCGCCTCTCAATGCTTTCTGAGCGCAGTCAATCTGGCCGAGTTAGTTAGCAAACTTATTGATCTGAACCATGCAGGACCCGAAAAAATCCCAGGCCAGCTGCGCGCTATGGGCTTACAAATTGTATCTTTTGATGACACACAAGCGCTGATATCCGGAGCGCTGCGTGCTGTGACACGAGCCAGAGGGCTATCTCTGGGAGATCGCGCCTGCCTAGCTCTTGCTCAACAATTAAATGCAGAGGTGGTCACAGCAGATAACGCCTGGACAGGCCTTGACCTTTCATTAACCATCACCAATATCAGGCACCATTAAATTACACTTAGCTGGTAGCTGAACTTTTCTGTGCCACCAGCTCAATCAGGGTCTTACTCAATCTCTATCAATACCTCACCCGGTGTGACACGATCACCCTTGCCAACATGGACGGATTTTACCGTACCTGCAATGGTGGCATGGATTTCAGTTTCCATTTTCATGGCTTCGGTAATCAACACGGCCTGACCGGCTTTCACCTGATCACCCTGTTTCACCAAGACGTCCACAATATTGCCGGGCATACCGGTGGTGACATGACCCGGTTTGCTGGCACGTTTGCGGGCATCACCACCGGCGCTGACATAGGCATTGGTCTGCTCAAACAATACTTCTTCCGGCACACCATCCAGCGTCAGATAAATACGTCGTTTGCCGTGTTCATGGCCACCGACACCGGTGATAGCCACCTGATAGGTTTCGCCGTGTACATCAATCATAAACTCGGTGGCCACACCCTCTTCCACCGCACGACCGCTTTTAGTCACCGGCAACAAAGCTTCGGGGACCAACGTACCGGCCGCACGCTGCTCAAGAAACTGGCGACCAATATCCGGGAACATAGCAAACGTCAGCACGTCTTCTTCGGTTTTTGCCAGATCACCAATGTCTTTACGCAATTTGTCCATTTCGACTTTGATCAGATCTGCCGGACGGCCATCGATCACCTCTTCGCTACCAATCGCTTTGGTGCGGACTTTGGCATCGACCGGCGCTGGCGGCTGGCCATAACCACCTTGCAAATAACGTTTTACCTCATTGGTAATGGACTTGTAGCGCTCACCCGTCAGCACGTTCAGCACGGCCTGCGTCCCCACGATTTGTGACGTGGGCGTTACCAGCGGGGGATAACCCAGATCCTGCCGTACACGTGGAATCTCAGCAAACACTTCACGGATACGACTCAGCGCATTCTGCTCTTTTAACTGGTTGGCCAGATTGGACATCATGCCGCCCGGCACCTGATTAATCTGCACAGAAATATCTTCACGGGTGAATTCGCTTTCAAACTGGTGATATTTTTTACGCACTTCGCGGAAATAATCTGCAATTTCTGTCAGCAATTCCAGATCCAGCCCGGTGTCCCACTTTGTTCCGCGCAAGGCGGCTACCATGGATTCTGTCGCTGGATGACTGGTGCCCCAGGCAAACGAAGAAATCGCGGTATCAATGTGGTCGGCACCGGCTTCGATCGCTTTGAGCTGACACTGATCCGCCATCCCCGCCGTCGCGTGACTATGAATAAACACTGGCAAATCAACCGCTTTTTTGATGGCCTTGACCAGATCAAACGTTGCGTAAGGCGTCAGCAGTCCCGCCATATCTTTAATGGCAATGGAATCAGCGCCCATATCGCGTAGTGCCAATGCCTGTTCAACAAACAAGGCCTCGGTATGCACCGGACTGGTGGTGTAACAGATGGTGCCCTGTGCATGTTTGCCGGATTTTTTCACTGCACGAATCGCAGTTTCCAGATTGCGTAAATCGTTGAGTGCATCAAACACCCGGAACACATCGATACCGTTAGCGGCAGCCTTGGCTACAAACGCTTCTACCACATCGTCAGCATAGTGCCGGTAGCCCAGCAGGTTCTGTCCTCGCAGCAGCATTTGCAAACGCGTATTAGGCAGCGCCTCACGCAGTTGACGCAGACGCTCCCAGGGATCTTCTTTCAGAAAACGCACACAGGCATCAAAGGTGGCGCCACCCCAGACTTCCAACGACCAGTNNAGTTTGTCGCAGATCGGCAGCATATCTTCGGTACGCATACGTGTAGCGATCAAGGACTGGTGGGCATCGCGCAGGATGACATCGGTGACTAGTATTTTGCTCATGGCTTAATTTCTCCTGATTCGCGACGGCTCACACACCGGCATGGGCAGCCAGCGCTGCAGCAATGGCCAGGGCCAGTTCACTGGGATTGCGTTTTTCTGAATAATTCAATAGCTGCGGGTGATTGGGCACAAAACTGGTGTTGAATTCCCCGCTGCGGAAATCCGGATCCTGCAAAATTTCCTGATAATAACGCGCCGTGGTTTTCACACCCTGCAGACGCATATCCGACAAAGCTCGTGCGCCGCGATTGAGCGCTTCTTCCCAGGTCAGCGCCCACACCACCAGTTTCAGACACATGGAGTCGTAATACGGTGGAATGGTGTAGCCGGTGTAGATGGCGGTATCGGTGCGCACACCCGGGCCACCGGGCGCGTAATAACGTGTGATGCGACCAAAACTGGGCAGGAAATTGTTTTTGGGATCCTCGGCGTTGATACGGAACTGCAAAGCAAAACCACGAAATGAAATATCCTCCTGGCGATAACTCAGCGGCAATCCTGCAGCGACTCGAATTTGCTCGCGCACAATATCCACACCGGTAATCTGTTCAGAGATGGTGTGTTCAACCTGCACCCGTGTGTTCATCTCCATAAAATAAATTTCGTGGCCGGTGACCAGAAACTCGACAGTGCCGGCATTTTCATAGTTCACAGCTTTGGCCGCACGCACCGCCAGCTCACCGACATACTGACGCTGTTCTGGTGTGAGTTGTGGGCTTGGTGCAATTTCAATCAGCTTCTGGTTTCGACGCTGAATGGAGCAGTCACGCTCAAACAGATGAATCACGCTGCCCTGACTGTCCGCCAGAATTTGCACCTCGATGTGTTTGGGATCAACAATACACTTTTCCAGAAACACGTCGGCAGAACCAAACGCTTTGGTCGCCTCCGAAATCACGCGCGGGTACTGTGAACGCAATTCGTCAGGGCTGTCGCAACGCCGAATACCACGACCACCACCACCAGACGTTGCTTTAAGCATAATCGGATAACCTATTTTTTCAGCTACCCGTAGCGCGTCATCCAGATCCGCCAGATTGCCTTCAGAGCCAGGGGTCACCGGCACGCCTGCCGCAATCATGCTGGATCTGGCGGCGGTTTTATCACCCATTCGAGAAATAACATCGGCATCAGGTCCAATAAAACGGATGCCGCGTTCGGCACAGATACGCGCAAATTCAGCGTTTTCAGACAGAAAACCATAACCCGGGTGGATAGCATCGCAACCGGTCTGTACGGCCAGATTTACCAGTCCACGGGCATCCAGATAACCCGCCAATGGGTCATCACCCAGAAAGTAGGCTTCATCTGCACGTTTCACGTGCAAAGCGTGGCGGTCTGGTTCTGTATAAATGGCGGCTGAGCGAATATTCATTTCTGCGCAGGCACGCACAATTCGCACGGCAATTTCACCGCGATTTGCTATCAATATCTTCTTTAGCATCTGTCATGCTCCTACCACAGTAGTCTTTACCCTATTACAGCATACCCAAAAGCTGAAATAGCTTTTACTTCTTCTATACATAAGGTTTACCTTATAGCTGGCAATCCAGAACTCCCAGCATCTTAATAGCGACCTTCAGCCATGCCATTTACCCTGTCACAACTACTCAACAGACTGTCGTTTCGACAATTACAGGTCTTTTATGCCGTGTATCAACGCAAAAGTTACAGTAGAGCGGCGGAAGAACTTGCATTAACACAACCGGCAGTCAGCTCCCAAATCCGACAACTTGAACATGCCATCGGGCAACCGGTCTTTGAATACATCGGCAAAAAAATCTATGTCACTGCTGCGGGAGAACAACTGGCGGGCCATGTCAGCTCTATGTTTGCAGACTTGGGTCGCTTTCAGATGGAACTGGCCACCCTGCAAGGACAAATTCGGGGTGAACTACGATTATCTGCCGTCAGCACCGCCCAATATGTTGTGCCTTATATGCTAAAGGGCTTTCTGGAACAGTTCCCGCAGGTTCAGGTGCAGCTCCAAGTCGTGAACCGCGCCAAAGCACTGGAGCGGCTGAACGAAAATCACGACGACCTGGTCATCATGGGCATGGTGCCAGAAGCCTTGGCATTAAATATTCTGCCGTTTTTGGATAATTTATTGGTGCCAGTCGTGCGATCAGGAGACCCGTTGTTAGAACATGCTCATTTGGACACACAAACATTCCTGGATGCAGGCCTATTGATACGTGAACGCGGATCGGGCACCCGGCATGCCTTGGAACAATGGTGCACCCGACAACATTACCGACTCTCGCCTAAGTTGGAGCTTGGGTCAAACGCCGCCGTAAAACACGGCGTTTTGGCTGGGCTTGGTGTGGCGGTTTTACCCAGACTCAGCGTCAATGCCGAATTGCGACTGGGCGAATTGGCCATACCGGCGTTGGAAGGATTCCCGCTGCGCCGCTCATGGAGCGTGGTGTATCCGGCGGGCAAACACCCAACACCTGTGATGAAAGCATTTCTGGACTATGTAAAAGGCTCTATGAATCAACTACAGCAAAATCTGTACGGTGATTAAGAGGGCGCCTCCGCCTCATTCCCCGGTTGCGATCGGGCGGTCAGGATGGGTGATCCATTCACTCCATGATCCCGGATAGAGCTTGGGCATCGGCAAACCTGCGACAACAGCAGCCAGAATGTTATGGCAGGCTGTCACGCCTGAGCCGCAGTAACACACACGCTGCAGCCCGGCAGGCAAGTCGGGGAAACGCGCCAATAACTGCTCTTTGGGCAACCAGCGCCCGTCGGCACCAAGATTAGCGGTACACGGCAGGCACGTTGCCCCTGGAATATGACCGGCTACCGGGTCAATGGGCTCCATTTCGCCCCGAAAGCGTTCTGGAGCCCGGGCATCCAGCAACTGCAACTTCGCATCACCCGAAACAATATGATTGGCATCAATCAGCAAAGAATGGTCTGGCCGTGCCACAAAATCACTGGGCCAAGGTCGCACAGCCAGTGACGAACTCATTCCCAGCCCGGCGTTCAACCACGCAGTAAGCCCGCCATCCAGCACGGAAACCTTGTGGTGGCCGACCCAGTGCAGCATCCACCACAAACGTGCAGCATAAGTACCGGGGCCATCATCATAAATCACCACGTGATCCGTGGAGCGCAAACCTGCATCGCGCAGATGCGCTTCAAAAACACCCACCTCAGGCAAAGGATGACGACCCGTCTCACCGGGAATAATGTCGGCTGACAGGTCCTGATCAAGATCCATGTACAGCGCACCAGGAATATGCGCCACTGAATAGGCGACACGACCATAACCAGTATCGTCCAGTTTAAAACGGGTATCTATAAGCAAAAGGTCTGCATCATTCAGTTTGTCGGCCAACTGCTCAACACTGATCAACGGTGAAACTGACGGGGACTGTAAATTCATAACACTAATTTCCTAGGCGACACACTGGAACCCCATATTACCGATAGTTCGCAGTAACAAGCCAGCAACTCAACGTCGACTGCTGGCCCGCAACTGGTTTACAAGGTATTCTTAAGCCTCACACTTAATCCATTTGGAGCTTTTTTCATGAAACCTTTTCTGAAAACCTCGCTGATCTCTTTAGTCGCAGGCGTTCTGGCTATTGGTCAGGTTGCCGCGCAGGAAAACACTGCGCTGCGTGCAGCCATCAACGGCGACCACCGCTCTGAAGCAAATAAAGCACGTGACGTGTACCGCAGTCCCTACGAAACCTTAAGCTTTTTTGGTGTTGAAGCAGATGATGTTGTGATTGAAGCGTGGCCAGGCGGTGGCTGGTATACCGAAATATTGGCCCCCTATTTGAAGAAAGATGGCAAATTGATTGGCGCAACCTACGATCGCAGCGCAACGCCATTGGCGGGTTGGATGACCGGATCGAATACCGGGTACGATCGATTATTGGCCAGTAATGCATCTATTTATGGTGAAGTTGTGATTGCTGAACAACTGACGCAGGCACAATCTACGCTGGCTGAGCCAGGCACTGTGGACGTTATTGTGGACTTCCGCAATGCGCATAACTGGCTGGGCATGGGCGCTGAAAACGTGGTTAAGGCTTGGCACGCAGCACTAAAAACCGGTGGCGTAGTAGGCATTGTGGATCATCGCTGGCCTGCAGACCAGCCTGCTATCCCAGGTAACGGCTACATACATGAGAAGCAACTGGTTGACCTGATGACAGCCAACGGCTTCTCATTTGCAGGCAGTTCTGAAGTCAATGCCAATCCAAATGACCCTAAAGATCACGCGGGCGGCGTTTGGACATTGCCACCCAACCTGCGTGGCGTCTCTGATGCAGACAAACCACGCTTGCTGGCAATTGGTGAAAGTGACCGTATGACCCTGAAGTTCATCAAGAACTGATTGTTACCTCAACGGACCGCGGCGGACAAACTGTTCGCCGCGTGCCGGTAGTCCATCCACATCAAAAATTGCAGCCCGAAAATCAACGACGCACTCAGCAAATGCGTGGGCTGAACCAATATAGGCATGCCAAGATGCCCGAGTGTCGCACCTGATAGCACTGCCAAGCCCACAACTGTCAGAATTCCTACTGCCAAGCGCGTCAAGCTATGTGCAATACCCAGCGACTTCCACAGCATCCATGCCAGCCAGACGTTGCTGAATAACACCACTGCTGAAAATGATCGGTGCACATAAAACACCCACGACTGCGCAGAAATCCACATCTCGCGATCTGCACCCACTGTATGATTCAGATAGTCCATCAACTCACGAATCTGAATACCCATGGTGATCTGAATAACGGTCAGCGCTAACACAACATACAACCACTTACGAAAACGCGGATCGATACCCGCCGCTGACTTCGCCGCCAGCTCAGTCCTGCGCGACAAGGCCAATGCGTAAATTAAAGTCGCCACAATCACCAAAGCCATCAGCATGTGCACGGTAATCATGCCCGGCTGTAAATTAGATGCTACAACACGCGAACCAAGCCATCCCTGATAAAGTACCATCAGCAGCGCTGCAACAGATGCAATCATGATTTTATTGTCATGTTTTCGCACTGAAAATGACCTCCAGGCGGTTGCCAGAATCAAAAACCCTATCGTAACCCCCACAAGCCTGTTGAGATACTCGGTCCAGGTCTTAACCACGTTAAAACGCGTTTCCGCATAACCTCGATCCGCATAAATTTCCTGATAGTTGGCAGGTAACTGCGCCTCACTGGTGGGTGGAATCAGGCGACCAAAACAGGTCGGCCAGTCGGGGCAACCCATGCCCGCGCCAGTAGCCCGCACGGAAGCACCTACCAAAATCAAAAAGTAAACTGCACAAATGGTAATAATCGCTAGGCGACGCCAAGATTTTAAGGCAGGAGTATCTACAGTCATAGTATCCGTCGGGGCCAGAGGCCGGTCATCTAACTTAAATCAATGGGCGCTGGGCACACGTGCACCAACGTACCCGGGGGACAGTCTTGTTATGCCCGGATTTTAATGCGCCTGCCCCGAGCGGTAAACCGATGGAGTGACATGATGGGTATCTTTGAATGCTTTATTAAACGATGACAAAGACGCATACCCCACATCCAGCGCGATGCTGGAGATAGGGATGTGTTGTTGATCAGGATCCAGCAAACGACGGGCAGCCTCTTCAATACGATATTGGTTAAGAAACTGATTAAAATTCCTGTAGTGCAAAGATTGGTTGATCAATTTGCGTAGACGATATTCTTGCACCGACACCCTCACTGCCAGATCGCCAATTGTCAAGCCAGACTCAGCATACAAGCGTTCCTTCTGCATGGCCTTTAACACACGGTCAATCAGCAACTGGTCCTGCTTTGAAATTGATACCGTCCCAGATCCCAATTCTTCTGGCAAACTTTCATTTTTGTCCGTTGCCATGCCTATCAAACTGGGTGCTGGCTGATCTCCCGGCATATGGATCAACTGAGGGGTGTCTTTGTGGATCTGAAACATCCCAAGGTTAATAAACAGGATTAAGAGAAAGATCAGGAAAAAATATAAACTATCAGTCTGTTGACTGCCACCCCCAAAAAAACCAGCACCAATAATCAGCCCTACAATACTTCCCATCCCGATGGCAAATGGCATACGCAACTGACGCCGCAACTCAACAAGATCTGACTCACGACCTTTACACGCCATGACGACCACATGGGCCACCATGGCCAGCGTAATGAGTTGCGGCACAAAAAACAGGAAAATAAATCTTGGAGATCCAACAACGGCAGAGCCTTCAAACAGATACTGCCCGATCATGCGCAAGCTGATATATGACACGATCAGTACCCAAACCAAAGGGTGGATCAGTTGATCGTCTTCGAACAAACTGCGCCCGACTAACCATAACAACGCTGGCGCGCAAATTGCCATCAATCCCAGTACTTCATCAAGCACGGGCACGGCTTGCATGGCCGGCTGCCGAGACAAAATATAAGCAACTGCACAGATACTGAAGGCAGCAATCAAGTGTGCAAGACGTTTACCCGGGAAATAAACCAGATAAAGACAGGCCAGAAAGAGCAGCTGCGATATAGCTAAAAAGCTGCTTGCAGAATGAATCCATGACATATGATGAGACAGACCTTTGAGATGATTAGGCTTAACAATAAGCGAGAAGATTGGCATACGCAAGTGCCCTAACACCTTAGTTCAGACCATAAAAATGGCCCTGCCCTCAGACTGATCAGCAGATCAGTCTGAGGGCAGGGCCAAAAAACCATACAGCAGGAATATCTTCCGTACCGCATGATTACCACAACGCTTGTTCTACGTTGTGGCTTATCTCATTGGATCACGGGTTTACGTTAACCGTGATGTACTGGTCGTGATACAGACCACCATCGTCCGCTCGTCCCCACAAAATGTAGGTGCCGGGCTGATCAAACGTGACGGATGTTTCATAGATACCATCTTCCGGGACGGGCGGCGGTGTCCAGTACGCACCCCATGGGGAGTTGGCGCTGGCACGTGTATCTTCCCAAGGCTTGATCTGCGGTGGGAAAAACTCTGCATTACCTTCACCACGGTACACATTCCATGACATAAACAGTCCATTGGTTTTACCAACGGTAACTCGCATTGGAGGACGCTGGAATCGACGCAACTCACCGGCTGCCGCAGAGCCGGGGCCTGCGCCAAAGAGTGAAGAGCCAAGTTCCCTAAGCGGCTTAGGCAAACCATCGTCTTCCACTTGGGTTCGGATCAACAGAGGCTCGCCGACTCGCACATTACGCACGTTGTCACCCAAAATGGTTACAACTGGCGGGGTGTTTGCACGAGATTCGGGCGTACTGGTACCTGCACCCAGAGAACCGGTTTCAGACGCAATTACTACGCTGTCAACAACATAGTCCTTTGCCAGCGTAGCATAGGCAACACGTGTCTCGCCGTTAGGTGAGCGCACGGTCCAAGCCAACTCTTTATCACCCCAATCGGCCGGCACCTGCACTTTGAAGGTGAAACGGTTACGTCGTGGCAGAAAACGAGTCGGCTGTGCACGATCTGCTTCGCCCGGAGAGAAGAAGTTATTCTCGCCCACCGGTATGTTCAGCTCTTCTTCCCAGTTCTCGTTGTGGTAACCAAACAGAAAGTTATAGGTACCATCGGGATTTTGCTCCCAGCCTTCGTAGGCTGGCTCAATGTGCTGACCGCTATGGTAAGTCTGGGCCATGGCAGACCCCGACCATACCAGCGCGATACTCAATACAGTTGCCGCAGCAACTGAACAGCTTTCTTTAAAACGGACAAACATTGCTTACTCTCCCTCAGACTGGCTGAGCATCATACGTGTGCGGCCTAGTTTCTGTTTTTCTTTATCCGTGAGCGACAGATAGTTGATCTGAGCTTCGGTCATGTTTTTCTTGTCTTCTTCAGTCAAATCAACAGGCGCAACCAGCGGAGCCAAGCACAGTGGGCAGCCAATGACATGGTCATTTGGACTCAGATCAAGTTTACGGCGACGATCTGCCATTTCTTGCAGGAACTGATCTTCAGTCATGGTAACACGCATACCCAGATCGATAAACATGTTGGTCACTGAACGGTTGCCAGAGCCTTGCCAGTTTCGTGAATCAGGCACATTCGGGTTGGTTGCCGTATTGTTCATGTAACCAACAATGTGCAGCACTGTGCCGGTTGGCAGCAGTGGCGCAGAATCAGCACCAAACGTGTAACCACGCACCCAGTTATGGTCGTAACCAACACAAGACAGCGTCTCTACGGTGTAACCCCAGACGGCTTCAAGACACATACGCTCGCCCGGGGCGTGCAGGTGCGGCTCAAACGTCACGACTTTGGTTGGCTGGGTCATGACCGCATAGGCATGCAACTCTTGCTGGTCTTTGTTGCCGGTGATAGAAATATCTACGCCATTACCTAAACCAATCAACGCAGGACGATATTTGGGCTCATATCCTTTTGGATGAAAACGGAAACCAATTTCAAGGTGACCCGTTGTATCAACACCTGTGGAGTGCAAATGCACAGAATTGGAGACGAGGGAAGAGTTAGCACGCAGCAATCGACCACCGTCTTCGTCAAAAATGTCCGGGTTACGCGCGATTTCGTGTACTGGCCAAGGCACCTGCACACCGTCAGATGTACCGTCTTCGCTAAACACCTGAGTGCTCCAGATCATGTGGTGAACAATATTGCGTCCACCTACCGTGCCACCGGCCGCGCTCATATCACGGTCGTTTACTTCACGGATCTCTACTGACTTGACATAACGGTCTTCAGTCAGACCTGTTGGCACGCTAGGGATATCTCCCCACCAGTCCGGCGCTCCGCCTTCAACAAAAATATCTTGTGTACGAATGATCAGATCAGGTTCACCAGCTGCCCACGTGCCGCCGTTATCAAACACCAGCGGTGTTGGCGCGTCTGACGGGTTACCACGAGGAACGCCACCGCGTGCCCACATGGAGATTTTGGCAAGCTCCTCATCACTCAAGGAAGGGTCTTGCTTGTAATCCTGAATACCGACATCTTTTTCGGCATACCATGGCGGCATGGCGCCGGCACGGTCACGCAAATGCGTGCGATATTCAACAAGACCTGCGAATGGAACAACCTCGTCGTAAGTCACCAAAGACATCGGCGCAACGCCTTCAGGTCTGTGGCAGCTCTGGCAAGCACGCTGCAGAATGGGCTCGATATCTTTGTGAAATGTAACACCTTCAGCAGGTGTCTGTGCAGACACACTAAAAGGCAGGGCAAGAGCCATTGCGGCGATCAGTCGGGTGGTATTTAGTATCCTCACGGGAAACCTCCTAAGTTGTTGTTATGACAGTTAACGGGTACATTCAATCATGAATTAGCTCACATCGTCTTGTTGATTTATGCAAATGTTTGACGGATTCTTGAAAAACAACTGATCGACTTCAAAATCCGATAGCAATAGTCCTGTCAGCGACCTGACAGCGACCTGACAGTCATGATATAAATGCGCTCAATTAAAACCCCGCTTAACTCTACTTCTGGCTGGATGATTCTACATTATGACTGGTTCAACTTACTTAAAAACCAAGACTGGTTTTCTTATTTTACTGCCTTTACTGCTGGCGAGCCTGCTCTTCAGTGCAGGCGCATCAGCCCAGCATTCGACACACACCTACCGCTATACCGGCACCGTGGAAGTTGAACATTTGCCAGATCACGATGAGGTACTGCCAGCGCTACCAGATAGTATCGTTCTGCGTTTTACTGATCATGTTGCACTGGCCAAACTGGTTGTAAAAACGGCAGAAGACGAACTTGTTAATGTACAGTTTCGTTATGACCCCACACCCAATCGGGTATTTATCTGGCCATTGCCGCCCATGCCTGCATCGGCATGGTATTCCGTCGACTGGGGCGTCATTGATCGCGCCAACATACTGATG
>DITX01000008.1 GCA_002422225.1 Gammaproteobacteria bacterium UBA6173 | reverse complement strand
TACCTACCAATAAGGCGGTGAAAACAACCCAGGCAAGCAAGGAAAAGAACATCTTGTGCGCAAGCCCTTGCGCGCCAAAGTCACTCACGTACACAAATCCAGCCACCACAGCCAAGCTCAAAAGAATCTGAGCAGCCCATAACAGCTCAAACAACAAGCGCTCCATGTCTTGCAACGGTGGGAACATGCGCATCACACGCACAACGTGGTGGTGTTTGAGTTGGTGGTTTTGAAACGCCAGAAATAGCGACTGTAATGCAGCCAACGAGAACAGGCTGTAAGCAATGATGGACAGGATCACATGCGCTGCGATTCCTGACGCAATGTGTTGTGGTGGGTATGTGCTCTGTACACTGAGCGAAAATAAAATTGAGAGCATCGCCAACGGCAGTGCAGCCAGTATCAGGCTGCCTGCGGGGCGTCTCAGGTTACTCAGCAAGGTCAGCAAGGTAATCGAGGCAAAAATGAGGGTGCTGACCTCCGTTATGCCAAAATGATAGGCCTCATCGCGGTAAATCAGCGAGCCTGCGCTAAAAAAATGTGCAGTTACCCCTAAAAAACCAGTCAGCAAGGTTCCGGTTCCAGTACTTGAGCGCGCAGTCCCAAGATTGATACTTCGGCGCTGAAGCGCGAGTGTGCCGACGTAAAAGAGCAGGGCGATGATGCCTGTTAATGTGGTACTGGACATAAGCTGGCGGATTCCTGCTGTCGAGCAATTTGGATGTTGCGGCTAAAGTGTCGCACAACTCCTGATGTCAAAGAAGAGCTTTTTTCCGGCACAAGCAGCGATCCTCGCCCTTGGTCTATTGTCCGCTTGTCTCATCGCGGTGATAATAGCTGCCTTCATTATCGCTCGGTCACAGGCACACTGTCAGTTGTCTGCCCGAAGCAGCAGAGGCAATTCACGATGTTTGAGAGCTTAACCGAACGCCTGTCAGGCGCAATGCGGAAAATCAGCGGCAAAGCAACACTGACTGAAAACAACATAGAAGAGGCATTGCGCGAAGTCAGGCGCGCCTTGTTGGAAGCCGACGTTGCATTATCTGTAGTCAAAGATTTTACGGATCGCGTAAAACTCAGAGCAGTTGGCCAGGAAGTATCACAAAGTCTCAGTCCGGGTCAGGCGTTCATCAAAATCGTCAAGGCTGAGCTTGAGGCGGTGATGGGTGCTGCCAATGAGCAGTTAAATTTAAATGCGCAGCCCCCGGCGGTGGTTTTGATGGCTGGTTTACAAGGTGCTGGTAAGACCACCACCGTTGCAAAACTCGCCAGATGGTTAAAGGATTCACAAAAAAAATCAGTCATGGTGGTCAGTGCCGACGTCTATAGACCGGCAGCGATCGCGCAGCTTCAAACCTTGGCCTTAGATGTTGGTGTGAAGTTTTTTGCGTCGGACATCTCTCAAAAGCCAGCGGATATTGTTCAGGCTGCTCTCAAGGAGGCGCGCATAGCCTTTGTAGACGTGCTGCTGGTTGATACCGCGGGCCGGCTTGCAGTTGATCAAGAAATGATGGCTGAGATCAGTGAACTGCATAAGCTGCTCAATCCGATTGAAACATTGTTTGTAGTAGATGCCATGACGGGGCAGGATGCCGCCAATACCGCGCGCGCGTTTAACGAAGCGCTGCCACTGACTGGTGTTGTATTAACAAAAGCCGATGGTGATGCGCGTGGTGGTGCGGCATTGTCTGTTCGTCACATTACCGGCAAGCCCATCAAATTTATTGGTATGGGTGAAAAGACCGACGCGCTTGAACCGTTTTATCCAGACCGGATTGCATCACGCATTTTGGGCATGGGCGATCTGCTGTCACTCATTGAAGACGCCGAGCGCAAAGTAGACAAAGCCAAGGCAGAAAAACTGGCAGGTAAAATCCAGAAAGGTAAGGGATTTGATCTGGAAGATTTTCGTGAACAGTTACAGCAAATGAAAAACATGGGCGGCATGGCTAGTATTCTGGACAAAATGCCTGGCATGGGGATGTTGCCGCCCGGTGCTGCTGCCAAAGTTGATGACAGCCAATTTCGCAGGATGGAAGCCATAATCAATTCTATGACCCCAAAAGAGCGGCAAAACCCTGACGCATTAAATGGGTCACGCAAACGACGTATTTGTGTAGGTTCTGGCACGCAAATTCAGGATTTGAATCGGCTGCTAAAGCAGCACAAACAAATGCAAAAGATGATGAAAAAAATGAAAAGCGGTGCATTGGCGAATATGATGCGCGGACTGGGTGGTATGCGCGGTCCAGGTGGCTTCCCTGGCGCAGGTGGCCCACCAAGGTTTTAATGACTTTTATTCAGGCTAAACACAGGATGTAGTGTGTTATTTGTTGAAAAAACACAAAGAAATCTTCCCACAGGCGGATGTTTGGCTTAGAATGCTGCACTTTTTCCGGCACTGTGTCGGATTTAATCTATTTTCGTACGAAGATAACTTTAGGAATAGTAGTCTATGGTCACAATCCGATTGGCTCGCGGCGGCGCCAAGAAAAAGCCCTTTTACCACATCACAGTTTCCGATTCGCGCAATGCGCGCGACGGTCGCTTCATCGAGCGCGTTGGGTTTTTTAATCCGGTTGCGCGTGGTAAGGAAGAGCGTTTGCGCATTGATCTGGATCGCGTGAGCTACTGGTCAACACAAGGCGCACAGCCAAGTGAGCGAGTTGCTGCACTGATTAAAGAAGCAGCGACAACTGCTACTACTCAAGCTTGATTTCAGGACGTTGCTGACTTGGCTCGATTGAGTCCAACCTCGGGCGTTTCCCGATCAAGTGTCGAAAAAACGCCTGAGCTGGTCAGTCTGGGTCGCATAGGATCACCCTATGGAGTGAAAGGCTGGTTTAAACTGGTCTCTCATACTCAGCCCAGAGAGAATATTCTGCTTTACAGGCAATTTACCGGAAGCTTGAACGGTGCGTTTAAAGCGCTGGTGATGGACGACGCTAAACCGCACAGTAAAGGACTGATAGCGCATGTAGTGGGTTTTGATACCCCTGAAGATATCAGGCTGTTGACCGGCATGGATTTGATGGTGCCGCTGTCTGAGTTGCCTGCGCTGGGTGCTGATGACTATTACTGGCATCAATTGGTGGGTTTGCAGGTCATTAATGCGACCGGTCAACTGTTAGGCAGAATTGATTGCCTGCTGGAAACCGGTGCAAATGATGTGATGGTTGTAAAGCCATGCGAAGGGAGTCTGGACAAGCACCAACGTCTGATTCCATGGTTGCCTGGTCAAGTAATAGTTGAGGTCGATCTTGGCAGCGATAGTGTCAAAGTGGACTGGGAAGCGGATTACCTGATCTGAGTGATTTACACTTGGAATCGGAAGTGATAACAGAATTGACCGGAGAAGCGAGCATGTCGGCTGGCCGCATGCAGGTAGGTATTGTAACGCTGTTTCCGGAGATGTTTTCGGCCGTGACCTCGTACGGCGTAACAGGCCGAGCCTGTCGCGCAGGTTTGGTTGAAGTAGCTTGCTGGAGTCCTCGTGATTTTGCGTTGGATCGGCACAGAACCGTCGATGACAAACCATTTGGCGGTGGTGCAGGGATGTTGATGAAAACTGGCCCGCTGTGCGATGCAATCGCGCAGGCAAAGGCTTGGAATGATTCAAAACCGACAGTGATCTATTTGTCACCTCAAGGGCGACGCTTGGATCAGGCTGGGGTTGACTTGCTCGCCCAACGGCGAAATCTGGTGCTTGTGTGTGGACGGTATCAGGGCATCGACGAAAGGGTGCTAAAGACAGAAATAGATGAGGAGTGGTCAATTGGTGACTACATTCTCAGTGGAGGGGAGCTTGCTGCGATGGTCATGCTGGATGCAATCATCCGCTACCAACCGGGAGCGCTCGGGCACGAAGAGTCAGCTGGATTGGATTCTTTTGCCGACAGTAGTACAGGATTACGTTTGCTGGATTGTCCTCGTTATACACGCCCGCAAGAGTTCGCTGGGCAGTCAGTGCCAGAGGTACTGACGGGAGGCAACCACCAACATATACGGCGCTGGCAGTTGAAGCAGCGGCTGGGACAAACATGGTTGAAGCGACCAGATCTGCTGAATCAGCAAGTTCTGAATGAGCAAGAACGGGTGCTTCTGAATGAATTTATCAGTGAATACGGTACCTAGCCGACCTGAGCAAACGCAGCCTCAATGATTGTGGTTGGTAAATCAGGTGTTAAGGGTATCCATAACCGGGAGTACGGCGATGAGTGACAGCAAGAATATAGAATTGGTGGAAAGCCAGCAAATGACCAGGGAAGTGCCGGAATTCAGCCCGGGCGACACAGTGGTTGTGCAAGTAAAAATCAAGGAAGGTGACCGCGAGCGTTTGCAGGCGTTTGAAGGTGTGGTGATTGGTATCCGCAATCGTGGTCTGAACTCTGCCTTTACCGTGCGTAAAATCTCCCACGGTGTTGGTGTTGAGCGTACTTTCCAAACTCACAGCACCATGATTGACAGCATCACGCTGAAGCGTCGCGGCGATGTGCGTCAGGCCAAACTGTACTACCTGCGTGAGCTGTCTGGTCGTGCAGCCCGTATCACCGAAAAGCTGGAAAAGAAAGTCAGCTGATTCGGTATGGCAGACCTTGCATTGCTGCGCTTACCGGGAAAACCGGGGCGCATTGTTCAGCGGTGATGATCTGCAAAAAAGGGGCTTCGGCCCCTTTTTTTTGTACGGTGCCAGCTCGTGATATAGTCGGCAGCAATCAATACAAAACACGTTGTGGAGGCGAAGCATAATGAGCGGGTCATGGTTGTTTGAGGGGTTCAGGAAACTTGGCTTGGCGGTGGGATTTGGCTTCGCATCTTTTATTGTGCACGCTGCGGATGCCCCTGAATGGGAGCTAACACTGCGTAACGCCATCAACACAAGTCTGGGTGCCATAACACAAGGGCAGCTACAGGTCCAGGAAGTGCGTGAAACACAGATGCCCGGTCTGTATGAACTGATCATGAGTTCAGGTGAGATTCTATTAAGTGATCGCACCGGTCAATTTTTAATAACTGGCGAACTTTACATGACTCAAGCCCAGGGATTAACGAATTTGACCGCCCAGACCCGACAGGTGCAGGTCAAAGGCTGGATTGCCGGTGTGCCTGAAGATCAAATGATTATATTCAGCCCGGAAAACCCTCAAGCAACAATCACGGTCTTTACTGACGTGGATTGTACTTACTGCCGACGTCTGCATCACGATATTGAAGCCATTAACGAGCGCGGTATTGCTGTCCGTTACATGGCCTATCCCCGCGGAGGCGCAGAGTCGACTGCCTATCCAAAAATGATTTCAGTTTGGTGCGCTCCTGATCGAAAACTGGCGCTGACACAAGCAAAAAATGGCCAGAACCTTCCCGATCGTGACTGTCAGAATACTGTGTTGAGTCATCATGCACTGGGCAATCGTATCGGCATTACCGGCACGCCAGCAATCATCTTGCCTGATGGCACGCTGGTGCCAGGTTATATGGAAGTGGATCGCCTGAGTGCCTTGGTGTTGGGTCAATAATAACGGTAATCTGATCGGTAAAAATTATAGGTGTTCATAGCCATGGCTTGGCACCAGAACAAACGAGTGTGAGGAAAACGTGAGTCAGGAAAGTGATAAGAAGCGTCTGCGTATAGGGCTTTGTGGTGTTGGAACAGTAGGTGGTGGCACGATGCACCTGCTGAACAGTAAAAAATCGGAAATTACGCGCCGTGTTGGCATGACGCTTGAGATTGTCCATGTGGCAACACGTCGACCAGATCCAGCATGGCAGGATCAAGGAATTCGGGTAAGCCAGGATGTTTTTGACGTTGCACGTAATCCAGAAGTCGACATATTGGTTGAGTTAATCGGTGGTTACGAGCCAGCTTTTGAGTTGGTAATGCTGGCCATTCAAAACGGCAAACATGTGGTGACTGCAAACAAAGCGTTGATTGCTGTGCACGGCAACGTCATTTTTGAGGCAGCCCGCCAGTATGGTGTGGTAGTTGCCTACGAAAGCGCAGTAGCGGGTGGTATCCCCATCATCAAAGCCTTACGTGAAGGTTTATCCGCCAATTCCATTCACTGGTTGGCAGGTATCATCAATGGCACCAGCAATTATATTCTGACCGAAATGGCAGAACGTAAACGCAACTTTCCTGATGTCCTCAAAGAAGCTCAGGCACTGGGTTATGCTGAGGCTGATCCTACATTTGATGTGGAAGGCATTGATGCCGCACACAAATTAACCATTCTTGCTGCTAATGCATTTGGAATAGCGCTGCAATTTGATCGAATTTACACCGAAGGTATCAGTAAAATTACCACCGCAGATATGGTCTTTGCGGCAGAACTTGGTTATCGAATCAAACATCTGGGTATTACACGAATTACTGCCAAAGGCATAGAATTGCGAGTGCACCCGACATTGGTTTCCGAGCGCCAGCTAATCGCGAATGTAAATGGCGTCATGAATGCGGTGGTTGTAAAAGGCGACTCTGCTGGCAGTACACTGTATTACGGTGCCGGCGCCGGCGCGGCGGCAACAGCCTCGTCTGTTGTGGCAGATATCATAGATATCGCACGGGCAGGGCGCGATGATCGTAATGTGTCTGTTGTTCCACCACTGGCATTCAGCAATCTTCGCAATGACATCGAAATACTGAACATCGAAGACATTGAGTCTGAGTACTACTTGCGCATACCAGCACGTGATCGAGTTGGTGTGATGGCAAAAATCTCTCAGGTTCTGACCAACTACGGTATCAATATCGAAGCTGTTATTCAGAAAGAACCACACGGCGCTGATGCAGAAAGAGGGATTGTGCCGATGGTGATCCTGACCAGTCGCATTCTCGAAAAGACCATGAACGTGGCAATTGCCGTCATTGAGAGTCTGGACGAAGTCGCGGGTGATGTGACGCATATCCGGGTTGAGTTGTTTGATGATGAGCGGGTCTGAGGTTAATTTATGAAATACATCAGTACCCGTGGTCGTTCACCCGTCTGTAATTTTGAACAAGTCCTGTTGACCGGACTAGCGCCCGATGGTGGGCTTTATGTGCCTGAAACCTTGCCTGTCTTTACGCAGCAGGAAATAAGCTCATGGAGTGGATTACCTTACGATCAGCTGGCCTTTAAAATCATTAAGCCTTTTGTGGACGGTGAAATACCAGATGACGTGCTGCAATCCATTTTAGCGGACAGCTACAAGGGTTTTTCTCATCCAGCAGTTGCACCACTGCGCATGCTGGGCGTTAACGAATGGGTACTTGAGCTGTACTGTGGCCCCACACTGGCCTTTAAAGATTTTGCCCTGCAACTGCTAGGTCGTTTGCTGGATTACGTGCTGATTCGCGACAACAAAAAAGTCGCCGTGTTAGGCGCAACGTCCGGAGATACGGGTTCTGCCGCACTGGAAGGTTGCCGGCATTGTAAAAATATTGATCTGTTTATTTTGCATCCTTACCAGCGTGTTTCAGAAGTGCAGCGTCGCCAGATGACGACTGTGCCAGGCGACAATGTCCATAATATTGCCGTTCGCGGAAATTTTGATGA
>DITX01000085.1 GCA_002422225.1 Gammaproteobacteria bacterium UBA6173 | reverse complement strand
CACCGTCAATTATCGTGAGGCCTATGGTATCTATGCCTGCAACGGTATTCTGTTCAATCACGAATCACCGGTGCGAGGGGAGACCTTCGTCACGCGCAAGATTACTCGCGCATTGTCACGTATCAAACTTGGCCTGCAGGATTGCCTTTATCTGGGCAATCTCGACGCGTTGCGTGACTGGGGGCATGCCCGCGATTATGTCGAAGCGCAGTGGCTGATGCTGCAGCAGGAAGCGCCGGAGGATTTCGTCATCGCCAGTGGCGTGCAATACAGTGTGCGCGATTTCGTTAACGCTGCCGCCGATGAACTCGCTATCCGCATCCGCTGGGAGGGTGTCGGCGCTGACGAAAAAGGCTATGACGAAGCCGGAAAATGCATTGTGCGGGTTGATCCACGCTATTTTCGCCCGACTGAAGTCGAGACCTTGCTGGGTGATCCGAGCAAAGCGCGGGAGAAACTTGGCTGGCAGACCAGAATCAGCTTCGATGAACTGGTGGCGGAAATGGTGCGCGAAGATTATAAATCGGCGCAACGCGACGAACTGGTCAAGAAACATGGCTTTACCGTTTTTGATTATCACGAATAAGCCATGCGGACTTCAGCAAAAATTTATGTGGCAGGGCATCGCGGACTGGTCGGCTCAGCACTACTGAGACAACTCGGTGCCAGCGGTTATACCAACATTGTGACGCGCAGCCACGCAGAACTCGATTTGACTGACGCCGAGGCGGTCAGGGGGTTCTTCGAACAGGAACGGCCTGACTATGTTCTGCTTGCTGCCGCCAAAGTTGGCGGGATTCATGCCAACAACACTTATCCGGCCGAATTCATCCAGCAGAATCTGGCGATACAGACCAATGTCATCCATCAGTCATTTTTAAACGGTGTCGAACGGCTTCTGTTTTTGGGTTCGAGCTGTATCTATCCGCGCGATTGTCCGCAGCCGATCAAGGAAGAATATCTGTTGACCGGGCCGCTTGAAGCGACCAACCGGCCTTACGCACTAGCCAAGATCGCCGGGATTGAAATGTGCTGGAGTTACAACCGGCAATACGGGACCAAATTTCTGGCGGTAATGCCGACCAATCTCTATGGCCCCGGAGACAATTATCACCCGCAGAATTCGCACGTTATTCCGGCATTGATTCGCAGGTTTCACGAAGCCAAAGCAGTCGCAGCGCCGTTCGTCACGGTGTGGGGAAGCGGTACCCCGCGGCGGGAATTTCTCTACAGTGATGACATGGCAAAAGCCTGCCTTTTTCTGATGAGCCTCAGCGATGCCGGGTTCGAACCGCTGCTGGGACGTGAGCGCAATGATGGCGTCGCGCCGCTGGTCAATATAGGCACCGGTACGGATCTGACCATACGCGAGCTGGCAGAGGTCATACGCGATGTTGTGGGTTATGAAGGCGACATCGTGTTCGATCTGGAAAAACCTGACGGTACGGCAAGAAAATTGATGAGCATGGACCGTTTGCATTCCATCGGTTGGCGGGCTGAAACCCAATTTCGCAACGGTCTCGTGAATGCATACAGGGATTTTGTTGCCAATCATGCAGGCCGTACCGAGTAAGGCTTCGCAGTTTGGCCGATGATGCAGAAAACGCCACAAACGAACAGAGGTCACTGCTGGTGTCGCGCATACTGGTAACGGGTGCCAATGGCTTCGTCGGTCAGGCGCTTTGTTGCGCGCTATCCGAACAGCATGAGGTGATTGCCAGTATGCGGCAGGAGACAAGCTTCCCGTCTGGGGTGACTCGGAATGTCAATCCAGACATCGATTCCACTACGGACTGGGGTTCGTGTCTCGGTGGCGTTAACGTGGTAATTCACCTTGCAGCGCATGTGCACGTCCATGATGAATTCTGCACGCAATCCGATATATTCAACCGAGTGAATCTGGATTCGACAGTTAATCTGGCCCGACAGGCAGCATCAGCGGGTGTGGAACGCTTTATTTATTTGAGCACGGTTAAAGTGCATGGCGAAAACACTGCCAGCCGTGCTTTTACCGAGGAAGACGAGCCAAGACCTCGCGGCGCCTATGCGCTTTCAAAATTGTCTGCTGAACAGGCGCTTGCAGAAATTGGCCGCGAAACCGGTATGGCAATTATCATTATCCGTTCGCCGCTGGTCTACGGTCCCGGTGTTCGAGCCAATTTTTACCAACTGCTGGAACTTGTGCAAAGAATACGGTTTCTGCCGTTTGCGGCAATCCGAAATCGACGCAGCATGATCTTCCTCGGTAATTTGGTGGACAGTCTGGCGCTGTGTGTCACTCATCCCGGAGCCAGAAACAGGACTTATCTGGTGAGTGATGGCGAGGATGTTTCGACACCACAGCTGGTTCAGCGATTGGCGAAAGCCATGCATCATCCGGTTTTGCTGTTTGCCTTGCCTTTAAGCTGGATGAAAGCGGCTGCATGGCTCTTGGGCAAGTCTTCAGCGATTGATCGCTTGACGCAATCATTGGCGGTCGATATTACGAAAATCAGAAACGAACTGGGCTGGCAGGCTCCATATACCCTGCACCAAGGCTTGCAGATCACTGCAGATTGGTATCTGCGCTCGAAGCAAGAGATAATCCCTTCATCATGACTGATGGATTCTTCACCTTTGCATTGGCCATCGCAGGGCTGCTGGTATTGCTTGACAGGCGGTTTCGTCATGTTGCGATAGACGTTCCGAACGGGCGTTCCTTGCATGCCGGCCCGATACCCAGAACCGGCGGTCTTGCCATCATGAGTGCGGTTCTTCTGACCTGGCTGTTTCTTGGCGTCGAGCTGCAGTGGTTGTTATTACCGGTAATGCTGCTTGCGGTATCTCTGCTCGACGATATGCGAGGCGTGGCGGTCGGGTGGCGTTTGCTGACGCATGTTCTGGTTTGTGCGCTGTTTTTGCTGATCAACCTGCGCGGAACGGATTGGTGGGTTCTGGCCTGCCTGTTGTTGGCTATGGTCTGGATGCTGAACCTTTAT
>DITX01000020.1 GCA_002422225.1 Gammaproteobacteria bacterium UBA6173 | reverse complement strand
CAATACTGTTTAATGCGGCCACGGCACGTTCATATCCTGGGGCTGCCAAGTCGTAACGAGCCCAGACACCCCATTTCAGATAGTTGGCGCCTGACAACATTGTCCCCAACAATAAAGTTGACGCGAGCGGTGCAAGCAATAAAGGTACGGCCAGCCCAGTTCTGTTCACGCCACGCCACCAGCGAGGGCGGTCGAACCAAGACCAAAAAGTCAATACCAAAAGCGGCACGGCCAACACAATGCCCTCTTTGCGCGTGTGGTACGCGATGGCAAAGCTCACCACATAAACAACGAGGGCGGCTCGGCTGCGGAGCGTTGCCTTCCCATCTCGGCAATTCCAAAGTTCTATGCCAGCAGCAAGCACGGCTGCAGAAACGACAGTGAGAAAGGTCTCCGCCAAAGCCCGGTCGAAAATCAATATGGCGTAGGGGTGGAATGCCAGGAAAATAAAGGCAAAAGTAGCCACCCAGGCTATACGGGTGAAGCGCTCAAGGGCAAAGGCCAAGTAGCCGATGGCAAGCAACCAAGACAGGTCAATGGCCAATCGTGCGGGTATACCGATCACATACAAAAAACCCAACCAGCCAGAATACATTGGCAGATGCATAAAGGACATCTGGTTATAAGAGCCGCCCCAGATTTTATTAATGGCAGCGTGGATATACCAATATTCGTCGTGCGGGGAGTTCGTAGCCAGAATGTCCCGGTCACCCGTAAGATAAAGCCGAGCGATGACAACGATTGCTATGAATAACCACCAGCTTCGGGGGAATAATATATTTTTATTAATCATGTGATTTTATTTTTTGGCCATCAGTGAGTTCCGCTGATCCACTTACCAAGACTTCCACTTTTTGTTCCCATCACGCTTATCGGCAAATACCAACCCTGTTGATCTAAATTTATCCGCTAATAAATTGAATATTAGTTGAGTCAGGAAGTGACCTTGCTCACCGCTCTTGGAGCGATGCATGAAAACATTCGACACTGATAAAAGTAGCAAAAAAAGGTTGACCACCAGCATGTCGATTTTGACAAATATTCCATAAAGACCGACGAGTAAATATTGTTGATTTGTTTCTTCATAGTTTGATGGTCCGGGATCCGATCCGTTTTCCGCCTTTTCGGCTCAATCCAAATCCGGGTGTTTCAGCAGCCATGCGGCAAACCTTTCCAGACCCTGTTCAAAACCTACTTTGGGTGACCAGTCCAGCGACTGCTTTGCCTGTGCTATGTTGAGAACGCTTTCTGGTACATCGAATGCGCGTCCCGGCAAGTACCGCCGATCTGCGACGCGTCCAGTTACATTTTCGATCGTATCAAGTAACTCATTGAGACTATGTCCCCGCCCTGCACCAATGTTGAATACATGCTCGTTGCCTGATTGTTCAAGCGCTGCCAACAATGCATCTACGACATCGGCAATGTGGATGTAATCTCGCACGACCGAGCCATCGCCCCATATTTCAACCGTCTCCCCTCTTAAAACCTTGCCAAGGAAAACTGCGACCGCACCTTGGCTAGCATGTGTACGCTGCCGCTCGCCATAAGGGTTTGCCAACCGAAGCACGGTGTAATCAAGGCCATGAAGTTGTTTGAACAGACCAAGGTATTTTTCGATGGCAAGCTTGGAAATACCATAGGAACAGACCGGATCTGTGGCGTGTGACTCCGGAATCGGCAGCTGTTTGGGCACGCCATACACTGTGCCACCGGACGAGACGAAAATGACTTTTTTGAGCCCTGACTTGACTGCGTGCGTGAGCAAGCGCAGTGTGCCCAGAACGTTGCTTTCAACATCGAAAACCGGGTCTGCATTCGAGGATTTCGGTAAAGTTGTAGAGACCAGATGAAAGCAGACTTCGCAGCCCATCAGCGCATCAGTAACATCCGCCTCACTAACAAGGTCGCCTTCGTACAGTTCAAAATTGGGGTTGGACAAATGTGCGTCACCTAGTGGTGCCACATGCGGTCGGTCAAAACAACGGACGACATAACCTTGTGCGAGCAGTGCATCTACTAAATGCGTGCCAATAAACCCGCGCCCACCCAGCACAAGGCAACGTTTAGGAAGGCTCATGTTATCCCCTCAGTAGATCGACAGCAGCAGCCCATCGGCACCCTCGCAGCCAATACTGTCCCCAATGGGTTGTAGAGACTGATCACCACCAAATGGCAGTTTGCGCAAGAGCGATAAGCCCGTGCTGTACGGACCGCCATCCAATTGCTTTTTTTACCGAAAAAAAGGCCAAGTCGTTGTGTATGTGTAAGGCGACACTTCTTCGAGTTCATAACTTAGGACTACTCGTTGTTAATCTGCTGCAGGTCTTCCTGATCTAGTCCCAGCAACACCCCGACCTCAAAAAGGTTGGATTGGCCGACTTGCAGTGACGCGTACGGTATTCTGTGCCTGTTGCCGCCCGTGCCTTCGACCACGAGGATCGCAGTGGCTTTATCCATGGCGCGCGTAAGGGTGATCGTAAAGCCAAAATTAACCGCCTTGATTTTCATGCCCGAGCTTTTGAGTCCATCTCGAACGTCGGGCCTGGGCAGGAACTGCGTGGTGCTGCCGATTTCCTGATCGGCATCGATCAGGGCGATACGCATCGGTTCATTTGAACCGAGGACGGCCCACCCCGAGATATATCCTCCCAGATTAGCTGGAACATAGGCCGCAAATTCCTGCTGGCCTTCCAGCGGATATTGCGGTGCCTGATATCTCTTATCGTACAGGCCAAGAAGCTCGTCGACATACACTGCGATTGATTTAGGCGGTTCACAATTCTTGCTCAGCGCGCGCAGCAAGGCAGGTTCGTAATGCAAGCGCGCCAAACACTCCGACAATGAATCAACGTTGCCCGGTTCGAATAACAGACCGTTCCAGCCATCGCGAACCACCTCTGACATGCCTGGAAAATTGGAAGCGATCACCGGACAACTGGCCGCTAACGCTGAGTAGACGACCAGCGGGGTGTTCTCGTACCAAACGGACGGAACGACCAGTACATCGATCCGGGACAACACATCTGCGATCTGCGCATTTGGGAAGGTTCCGCAAAACTCGATGGCGTCATTGCCCTTGGCTGCGGCGTGCAAGTCAGCCACGTAGTCAGGAAACTCTTTCGGATTGCCGTAGATTTTCAGACGTGCATTCGACTTGACCAGTTTGTTGAACGCCTCGACCAAAACATGGCAACCCTTGTGGGGCGCAAGGGTCCCGATATACCCAATGGTGATGGGGCAACCATCAGAATACTCGCGCTGGAATTTCTCAAACCCAGCAACATTGATGCCATAGGCTGCCTGTTTAATCAGCTCCGCATTGACGCCATTGCCAGTCAAGACATCCGTCATCAATTGAGTGGGCGAAACGATACCCTGAAGCGCATTGAGTCGGGAAATATTGAAGGGTTTTCTTTTGCTCAGTGCCGCGATTTCCTGTCTGAAAGGGAAATTAATGCGGTGATCAGCCTTGGCCAAAACCGCGAATGCGTCAATGGCGCTGTCGGGCAAATGCTTGACGACGCCTGAGTAGTGCCGCCAACGCGTGAGCAAGGCAACATGTTTGACGCAATTGCCCCCGTGAG
>DITX01000091.1 GCA_002422225.1 Gammaproteobacteria bacterium UBA6173 | reverse complement strand
TCGAACAACATGGTGTTCCGGCGGCTCAGATCGTAGGCCGCCCAAGCCGGCACGCTGTTGTTGTTTGGATTGCCTGTGCCTGCAAATGCCGGCCAACTGTTTGCCATATTGTCTGCCATGGCACGAGTCTGTTGCGTTTCTGGACCGGTCATACCCACACCGGCGCTCACGTTGTCAAACATAAAGGGCGGATCCAGCGAGTGTTGCGACACTCGTCGTCCCCCTTCAACCGGTTGGCGCCACATCAGGCGATAGACAAATGTATTGTCGCGAGCATCGCTGTTTAAACGTTGTTCGGCCATGATGGTTTGTCACGAACATAACCGCGCGCAGAAACGATGGTGAAAAACACTTCGGAGGGATTGGCCTGAGCCTCATTCATGTCAAAGATATCAGGCTCCCCCACCACCCGACTGCCCATAAATCATGACATTGTTGGGGTCTCCTCCGAATTGGTTAATATTCTCTTTGACCCACGCCATGGCAATGGTGCCGCGTTGATTGGATACCCTAAACTCGTTCTGAATATTTCCTTTGCTCGCAATCGGTGCAAACGTGCTTATAGCCTGGTTGTATTTTAACCACCCACCTTGAAATACAAAGCCTAGTACCAATCGGTGAATCACCGTGCCGTTATACAAGCCATCATTCACATAACTGAGAAAGCTATTTGCCGTAATTGGCGTTGTGTCATCAGAAAGCTCGATAAAAACTCGCCCAGTTGAGAATTGACGCGCACCACCGTGCCGGCCCAAGAGAACGTCGGTGCCAGTACAAGCTGCAAAAAAAAGGGGACGGAGGTTGCCCTCCGTCCCCTTTTTGCTGTTCTCAAGCATCAGGTTTATTTGCTTTCCATAAACTCAACGTGAACTTCCAGATCAATATTGTCGCCTACTCCAAAGGCCACAAGATTATCCAGACCAAACACTGAGCGCTGGAAACTGGTCGTTGCCGAGAAACCCAGCGTATAGCTGCGCGTCAGGAAATTGCGGCCACCACCGTTAAAGTTCACGGTGAGCTGAACCGGTGCTGTTGTATCCAGCAAGGTCAGATCGCCTTCAAATATAAAGGTATCTTCATCAACCGCTTCAACAAACGACGTGGTTCTGAACACGGCTTGCGGGAACTGGGCTACGTTGAACCAGTCATCGCCACGCAGATCTTCAGCAAACGCTTCATTGTTCACATCCAAAGAAGCCGTATTGATGATCACCTCCAGGCTGGATGCTTCGATGTTTGCTGGATCAAAATCCAGGGACGCATCAAAATCATTAAAGCGACCGACGTAGGTTGAAAATCCCAAGTGGTTGACTTTCCAATTAATAGACGCGTGCGCCTTATCCAGGGTGTAAGCGCCACCACGTAGATCTTGCACACTGGTTTCAAAGCCTGGTGTCAGAATGCGGTCGCACGATACCAGCAGTACCGAGCATGCCAGCAGCAGCGAAAATCGACGATATTTAACAATAAAATTGGGAAACATGTATTTATCCTGTTTGTAACTGAGCGTGTTTGATTACTGCATCTTTGCGAAAACGTCGACTGCCACAACCACATCGTTAGGGATGGCGGATGTGTTAGCGAAGTAACCCTGGCCTACACCAAAGTCCAGACGCTGCAGCGTTACCTCACTGGTCAGACGAAAGCGCATGCCTTCGATATCCAGCTTGAACGGAAAGCTGATCGGTTGCGTAACATCGCGAATAGTAACCTGGCCCGCTGCAGTAAATGAATTCAGTGAATCCAGAGTGCACTTGTCTGCCACAAAACGCGCTGTCGGAAACTGGTCGACGTCGAACAGTTCGATGTCCAGCATGTAGCTCAAGGTCTCTTCGCTGTCGACATAAATGTCGGCAATCGGAATATTCACTTCAAATTTGCAGTTGGCTGGGCTCAACGGATCAATTTCGAAGGTCGCAGTAACATTCTTGAACTCTCCTTGATACGGGGTATCGGAGTAAGAATATTTGAAGATTACCGACGAGCCTTCTGGATCCATTACCCAAGTTGCAGCTTGCGCAGACAAACTGGACGCCAACAGCAGCGGCGCAAGCGCCGCTTTAGCAAAAAATTTACGCATGTTACTTCTACTCCTCATTTCTAAATACGGTAAGGCAAAACCGGGCTATTCACATCACGGAAGCGCGTAGATCACCAGTTCAGAGGCTGAACCACGTGCGCTTACCACCATGCCAATATATTGTTTTCCATTGTGCTCGTAGGTAAATGGCTGGCCAGTCTGAGTGCCGGGCATTTCGATCTCGGCAACAATCTCGCCAGTTTGTTTGTTGTGTGCACGCAGCATAGGGCCGCCACCAACGCCCTCGCCAGCAAACAGCAAGGTCTTGGTCAACAACAAGCCAGACTTGGTCTCGACACCTGTGCGCGGCACGCTAACGCCTGCCAGAGCAGGGTTGTTAGCAATGGCTGCAGGTGTATCAGCATTGGCGATCATCCACTCATGGTCACCGCTGTTCATGTCGATCGCGGTGATGCGGCCATAAGGCGGCTTCACAATTGGCAAACCCATGGCTCGCGGCACTCGAACTCCCAAGGCCATGCTGTATTCAACATCAGAGTTTTCATCTTTAGCAACAGACAGCACGGCTACAGTTGTTCTGGACGGCACGTACAGCATGCCGGTTTCCGGATCCATCGCAGCACCTTCCCAGTTTGCGCCACCGGTAGCAGACGGCAGACTGAGCGTGCCAGTTGTGCCATCAGCTGCGTCTGACAATGAAGGCGGAGAATACAGGTTGGTGCCCAGTCGGAACGGTTTCACCGCTTCCAGCGCTGCTGCGCGCAGTTCTGGTGTGTAATCAACCAGATCATCGACAGTAATACCTTGACGGTCAAACCCGGCTGGTTTGGTCGGGAAAGGTTGTGTGGGTGAATACCACTCGCCTGGCACATCACCAGCGGGTACGGGTAATTCTTCGATTGGCCAGACTGGCTCTCCGGTCGCGCGGTCAAATGTGTACACAAATGACTGCTTGGTCACCTGCATCACTACTTTGCGGCCGTTTGGCAGATCAGCCAGAATTGGGGCTGCGGGGTTATCCCAGTCCCAGATGTCATGGTGAATCAACTGGTAGTGCCACTTGCGTTCACCAGTCTTGATATCGACAGCAACCACACTGTTGGTATAAAGGTTGTTGCCCGGGCGATCCCCGCCGTAACGATCGCCGGTGGCAGATTCAACAGGCAGATAAGCTAGGCCCAGTTCAGGGTCACCTGACATCGGCGCCCAGACGCCAGCGTTGCCGGAGATTTCTGCGCCATCACCCAGCCATGTTTCACTGCCTGGTTCGCCGCGCTCAGGAATGGTTTTGAAGGTCCACAGATGCTCGCCGGTGATGGCGCTGAAGGCACGCACATCGCCTTTTACGTTGTACTTTGACGGCGGACGCATGGATACCGCCATTGCGGGTCCTACAACAATCACATCGTTCATCACCAAAGGCGGCATAGAGGAACCGATGTCCAGATCTTCACGGCCCTGTCCCAGACGCAGGCCTTGTTGCAGGTCAACGATGCCGTTCTCACCAAATTCAGGATCTGGCAAGCCGGTGGCGGCATCCAGCGATACCAAGAAGAAACCAGGCGTTATAACAACCACGCGCGCTTTATCGCCGTTGCGGTAGAAAGCAACACCACGACCTGAGCCTTTGCGCGGCGCTGCGTCAAAACGCGCACCTTCGTTGGCTTGCCATTGCCAAAGGACTTCACCGGTTACCGCGTTGATCGCCACAACGTCACGCTGGGCGCCAATGGTGGAGTACAGCACACCGTCAACTTCCAACGGGGTGAAAGTTGCGCCGAACTCAGGCTGCGAACCGTAGCTTTCCGTACTGAGACGCCATGCGATCTGCAAAGAATTGACGTTTGACGCATTAATTTGGTCAAGTGGCGAATAACGCTGTGCAGCCAGATTACCATTGTAGTCCGGCCAGTCACCTGCATAGACATCAGTGCCTGACTGGCTGAACGCCATTGGAGCACTCATAAGGGCGCCGGCGCTCATAATTAATGCCGACAACAAACGTTTGCTTTTTATCATTCTTCTCTCCCTGGATTCAGGTCTTAAATACATGCTCGTTACACGGCCGACTTGGTCTCGATTTCCGGCCGCTGAGCTCGCAGCGAAAGGATGTTGAGGGGGTGTTGTTATGGTCAGAAATCGGACGCCGCAAGAATAAGCCATCCCCAATCTGTAATCAAGTTGACACTCCCGCATGACCAACCGGAAAAGACGACGTGTATTGGCCATTCGACAAGCAGAGTGTGTGCGCGCAGACATTAACAGAACCTGAACCAGGGCTGACTCTACGCGGCGGCGGTGCGAAAAAATTGCAACAGATGCAAATGGCATAAACTTGACTACAATCCGGAAGAGGGTCATGTCGGGCTGCCATTCAGGTATGCGTATGCACGGTAGGTCAAGTTCAACACGATTTCAAAACATGCTGCGTCATCTATTGTTGTGGGC
>DITX01000106.1 GCA_002422225.1 Gammaproteobacteria bacterium UBA6173 | reverse complement strand
AAACTGTTTTTACACTTCTTATACATCCCAAAGGTCTCCACTGGTGAAATACGTGATGCACGTACCCGTTTATTAATCTGAATGGCAGCAGTCTAGGGGCGCCCTGTGACACTAATGATTCAGATAAACGACAGTTGTATGAACATTCAATGACCGATGGCAAAGAGGAAATTGCAGAAAAACTGGTTGGGGGGACGCTACTGGACCAAGGCAACCGACTTGATTAAAGCCCAGACCTGCTGCCCGATTTGTAGATCCAACTGTTGGGCAGACCAGCGCGTAATTTCGATCAGCAGGTTTTGGCCATCCGCCAGGGTGGTACTCAGCAACAGACGATTGTCCGGTAATTCATGTATTTGCTGGATGACCACTCGCAGGTGATTGCGGATACTGATGCGGGATGGATCGTCCAATGCGACGCTGACGTCGCGCGCCAACACCCGTAAGCGTGTCGTGATCTGCGGTGTGTTTGGGCTGGCGGAAACCGCGCTGGTCTGCACATACAACTGCGCGTGTTCAACTCCAAATCGGCATACACCCTGTACATCAGGTTCGCTTAACACGCCCAACAGCACGGATGCCGGCCCCTCATCGGCAAACAAAGGCGAGTCGGGGTTGGCCATGGCCTGCTGCAGATTGCAGATGTCATCAATGACGCCATCGCGCATAAACACCACCCGATCGGCCAGCCGCTGCACCTCTTCAGGGGAATGGGTAATCAGCACGATGGGAATATTGCTCTCGCTGGCAAGGCGTGACAAAAACGGCATGATCTCGCGTTTGGTCTGGGTATCGAGCGCCGCCAATGGCTCGTCCAGCAGCAATAATTGCGGACTGGTTAACAAGGCACGGCCCAGTGCTACCCGTTGCGCCTGTCCGCCCGACAGTTGATCAACACGTCGTTCCAAAAAACTTTCCAACCCCAGCATCTTAATAACCACATCGGGTTGCAATCGGCGTAATTTTTCCGGTGTGCGTTGGTAGCCAAACAATAGATTGCCGGTCACCGACAGATGCGGCAGCAGGCTGGCTTCCTGAAAAACCAGCCCAAGCCGGCGTTTTTCGATTGCTAAAAACTGCCGTGCTGTCTGCCAGTCTATGCCCGCAAAACTGACTTCACCTGCCTGTACTTTTTCAAGTCCAGCGATGATGCGTAACAAGGTGGTTTTGCCACAACCCGAACGCCCGAACAGCGCCGTGACACCTGTTAATGGCCATTGTGTATCCACATCCAGCGTAAAGTCACCGCGCTGCAATCTGGCTTTGATCTGCAACATGTTGGTGCTCATAACTTCACCGTGTGAAAGCGGCGATTGATGCTGTACACCACAAACAACACCAGAAATGAAAACACCAGCAGCATCAAAGACAACTGATGTGCTGCTTGGTAATTCATGGCTTCTGCATGATCATAGATCAGCACCGACAATACTTTGGTTTCACCGGGAATGCTGCCACCCAACATCAGGATCACCCCAAACTCGCCAACGGTATGCGCAAAGCTGAGCGTGGCTGCCACAATAAATCCGCCTTTGCACAGCGGTAACGTCACATTAAAAAATCTGTCGATCACGCCGGCGCCCAGCGAAGCAGATACTTCTATGGGCCTGCGCCCCAGATTGTTAAACGCTTCCAACAAGGGCTGTACCGCAAAGGGCATGGAATACAATACCGAGGCAAACAAAATGCCTTCAAATGAAAATGCCAGATGGTTTAGACCCATACTTTCCAGAGAGCTTCCTACAAAACCTCGCGGTCCCAGCGCCATTAGCAGGTAAAAACCCAGCACAGTGGGCGGCAACACCAGCGGCAAGGCAACAATCGCCTGCACCGCAACACGCCAGCGCGAGCGACCGCTGGATAACCACCAAGCCAGCGGAGTCGCGATAATCAGCAGAATGACGGTGGTGAAAAAACACAGCTTGAGCGTCAGCGCTATTGCCTGCCAGTCACCAGGTCCCAGACTTATCATGGAGATGTCCCCGGCAGCGGGTCGGAAGGCAACACAAATCCATACCTCACCATGATGTCGTGTGCAGCGGGTGTTGCCATAAAGTCTGCAAACGTCTGCACTGATTTTTTGTCGGCACCCACACGGGTGACAACAAATCCCTGTGTTAGTGGCTGGTGCATCGTGTCGTCAATCAAGTGGTATGCGTGTGCCTGCATAGTGGGGAACAAGGCCAGCGATAATGCAATCACGCCAATATCTGCGGCACCGGATTCTGCCATTTGCGCAGCCTGTGCAATATTCTCTGCAAACACCAGTTTGTCTTGCACCTGATCCCATACTCCGGCGTACTGCATCGCTTCCTGCGCGCGCTGGCCATAAGGGGCATGCGCCGGCTGAGCGATGGCAATACGACGAATGCGATCCGAGGTCAGATCATTTAAGGTCATCTGCGAAGCATCCATGCGCGAACTCCAAAGCACCAGTCTTCCGATGGCGTACACCGCCGGATCCGTTGCTGTGAGACCTTGTTCCTGCAACATCAAGGGAAAGGCAATATCAGCCGAGAAAAAGATATCAAAAGGCGCACCATTGCTGATTTGTGTGCTCATACGCCCCGACGAGCCGTAGATCAAGGTCACATCCTGTTCGGGGAATTGTTGTTTGTAGACTTTAACAATGTCATCCAATGCAAAGCGCAAGTCAGACGCTGCAGCGATGGTAAAGGGCTGCGCGTACAAGCTTGTTGGTAGTAACAGTGTCAGCAACAACAGCGCATAGACAACACGCACCCACTTCATGACTGAATCCCCAGAATCATATGCGACGCTTTGATCAGCGCACACACCGAGCCACCGACCTTGAATCCTAGCTCCTGCAGACATGGTCGTCAGCAAGGCTTATTGACGCGGCGAAATCACCCCCGCAGGTGTTACCCGCTCATATGGTGCTAAAAGTTCTTCAACGAACTGCCGTGATGCTTTCTCCATGCGAAATATACATGAGTAGATAGAGAAAAGAACGACCCCATTAGTTCCAGTGGTTTAATCTTTTGACACATGCAATATCAGAACTTCCAGCCCTGCTCCTGCATAAATGCCTCAAGATCAACACAGGGAACATGGAAGTGTTTGCAAACATTCGGGATCTTTGCGGCGTTGGGCTTCGGTGTTAAAGGCGCTCCGGTGCGGGTCCAACCCTCTTCAGTCACCACGGTTGCATTTCGGGCTTTCGCGCACGCGATCACAAATGGATCCGCCACAGGATTACCTTTGAGTCGCTGCTGTTCACCAATCAAAGATTGAAAGTGCTTGTTCTGAAAGATAGTCGCCACAAACAGTGCTTCTTCAGTCGTTGGTCTGGTAAATATATTTTATTGATCTTCGCCCACGCCCTAATTTCATCACTGACCGCCTGAACCTCAAGCTCCCTGTAAACTTCGCGAGTTGAGATTAGTCGCCCCTCCTCCACCAGAATGTCCAAGCCAGCCCAAATGCTTGTAAAAACGCGGGGATAAAAGTGCTGGAGGGCGCGGAGCGAACTGGTATCAAACACATAGATCATGCACCCGCTCCACTCAGAATCCTCTCCTCCAGTCCAGAATAGTTTTTAGGTTTGATTCCTAACAGGTCCGACGCCTCTTCCATGGAGATTTGGTGCCGAAAGTGACGTGCTACTACCTCTCGAGCGAAATAATCACTTAAATAGGCACCTTGATTAAGATACCAACTACCGCCTGTGATCTTTTTCATTTGTGCCGTCCACTCCCGCGCTTTGCGCTCATAGAAGTTGCGACTGACACGTCCGGAATCCAGCAATCTACGCAGGACAGCTTCTCTGCTGACACCATAACGGTTAGATAAGTCTGCTATGTATTCTTCTGGTGCTTTCTCAATGTCAGTCGGAAAAGCAGCTGTCTGGTCTACAAAATCGTGACTAGGAATAAGTACTTCCGCGGCAATTGCGTTGCAGAATCGCTCAATTTTTTGCTCAGCTTGAGGCAAAAAATCGATGTACTGCTTATCTATTTTACTGAGTCCATTGATACTCATTAGCAAATGTGCCATTTCATGCAGAAGACTGAAGATCTGACGAGTCTTAGTGGTGCTATTATTCAGATAGATAACTGGCAAATTGGTATCGATCAAACAAAAGCCAGATATTTCCTTCTGTTTGAAGGCTGACTTAAATACAAAAATACCCGCCTTTTCGACAGCGCTTCGCCAATTTTTAAGAGCGTTATCATCATCCCGCCAAGTACACTGCAATTGCACTGTGATACCGAGATATTCACGAATGCTTTGGGCTTGCTGGGTAACACTTTTGTCTGCAACTAGCGATATCTTTCGCCAAATTCCCGGACCCATTGGATTTTTGTCACCAAAAAGGTCCTTCAATGCGAGTTGAAAAGCGTGAGCCCGACGGATATGAAGGTAAGTATCAGGGTGCAGCGCCCTAAGATCTGTATCGGGCAATGTGCGGAATTCGCTTCTTGGGAGAATTTCTGCAGGTACAGCGGGCAAGAAAAAGACCGCCAATGGCCGTTTATAAAGCTCGTAGGCGAGTTTCTCCAATTGTGGATATGTTGGGAATGCATCACCGCGCTCCCATGCCTCAATGTCTCCAAGAGGACGCTTCATTTTGCGTGCAACGTCTCGCACGGTCATGCCGGCAGATTCCCGCGCCCAGACTATGACCTCTGGACGAATACCCGCTAATGGTTCATTTTTCATGAATTCTCCTTGTCCGCTCTGCTCAGCCACTCCATCTTTTGCTCCTCTCCATGATCATGTTTTAGCTCAATCGCCTCTATATTGCGAAGAGTAATTTATTCTTGGCAATTTGATCTAGCAGGCTTTCGGCACACAGAAAGCTCACACTCAACTGATACGTGTGACCTTGACCTTAACAGCCATGTCGCCAAGCACAAGCGCTGTCGCAACTTAGCAGCAAGTCAGCCTCGTCAAAATGCATCCTGCGACACAATACCTCGACGCGACGCTTCCATGGCAGCTTCGGCCCGACTGGAGATGTTCAGTTTGGCGTAGATGGACTTGACATAACCCGCCGCTGTATTTTTGCTGATATTCAGCAACTCACCCACTTTAGGGGTGGTATACCCCTTGGCAATCAAGCCCAGCACGTCCTGCTCCCTGGCAGTCAGATAAACGATTTCCAAAGCTTTTGCATCCACTGCCGGGTCGGGTGCGGGGGTATTGTTTTGTCGTGGACCAAAAAATCCAAGCAGCCGGCGCGCGATAGCAGGCGACAGCAGTGGCTGCCCCTCGACGATACGCTTGAGCATATCTGTCAACTCATCCCGGCTTTGATCTTTCAACAAATAACCTGACGCGCCCGACTCCAGCGCCGGCATACAGAGAGTGCCAACTGTTTGATGGATCGCTTGATTCAGGCATAGACTACCCCTGCGGTGCATTACTTATACCCCATGAATCGGGGGTAACAAGCGCTCTGTGCCACTATAAATCAGTCAGGCTGTTCTGTGAAAAGAAACCGGGGAATAAAAAAAGCCGGCTGATGTTCGGGGGGATGAACATGAGCCGGCCTGAATGAGGAGAAACCACTACTATCAAAAAAGAACAATCAGTAAAACACTTTCAACCCTCCGAACACACCGCAATCAACTGAGGCTTATCTGTCGAGTTGATGAAAGCTTAGCAGTGCTTTATTACAAATTGATGAACTCCGACTCAGTTGCTTGTCAAAAATTCGGGCGGCACCGAATTCAGATCGATCCCCCAGATAACGGGCACAACAAAGTACACCAGTAGGCTAATCAGGGCCACCGCGATTATATTTAACAGGAAGCCCACCTTCATCATTTCGGTGATCTTGAGTTTGTCGGTCGCAAAAATAATGGCATTGGGTGGCGTCCCGACCGGCAGCATAAACGCACAGTTTGCCGCCATGGCACAGGGAATCATCAACGCATACGGATGGATCTCCAGCGCCAGCGCCAGTGCAGCCACAACCGGTAGAATCATGGTAGCGGTGGCGGTATTGGAGGTAATTTCTGTCAGAAACAAGATCAGCAAAGTGGCACCCGCGATCATCACAATCAGATGGAAACTGTCAAAAACTGTCAACTGATTTCCCATCCAGGTAGACAAACCGGAAGTCCGGAATGCGGCCGCAATCGCCAGGCCGCCGCCAAACAGCAGCAGTATTCCCCAGGGAATTTCTTTGGAATCTTTCCAGTCCAGCACCCGTGTTTGTCCCGGGGTCTTTGACGGGAAAACGAATAACAACACAGCGGCTGCAACCGCAATCATGCCATCACGTAATTCGGGGACCAGAAATATTTTCTCCCAAACCTGAACGCGACTGATCCACATAAAAGCTGCGCCAACAAACACCGCAGCCACAATTTTTTCTTCATATCCCATCTTGCCCAGAGCATCACGTTCGCGCTGTATCATTTCTCTTCCACCCGGCAGATTATGAATTTTAGCCGGGAAAGCCACATGACCGAGATAGAACCAAGTGACTATCAACATCACTAGCACTAACGGTGCGCCAATCAACATCCAACCTGCAAAACTGATTTCTGTTCCAAACAATTGTTGTACCTGGGCGGCCAAAATGATGTTAGGTGGTGTGCCAATCAACGTGCCCAATCCGCCGATAGTACCGCCGTACCCAACACCAAACAGCAATGCCTTTTCGAATGATGGGATATGCGCCTCGTCGTCTCGTCCCTTCAGGGTCTTGGCGACTTGATTGGTAATTGCCAAAGCCATGGGCACCATCATCATCACGGCTGCTGTATTGGAAACCCACATCGATAAAAAGCCGGTAGCCAGCATAAATCCGAGCAGGATACGTTGAGTGCTGGTGCCAACAAACGCAATGATAGCCAGCGCAATACGTTTGTGCAGATTCCATTTTTCCATGGCCGTGGCGATAAAAAACCCACCCAGAAACAGGTAAATAATGTCATCACCGTAGGCTGACGTCACCGATGCGTTGTCCAGCACACCAGTCACAGGCAACAGCAAAATGGGTAACAAAGAGGTCACCGGAATCGGGATGGCTTCGGTTATCCACCACGTCGCAATCCACAGCGTAATGCCCAGCACAATTTTGCCTTGATCACTGAGCCCTTCCGGCGAAAAAAGCAGAATCGTCAATAAACATAACGAAGGTCCCAGCAACAAGCCAATCAACTGAGCCCTAGAATAGGATGGATTGCCCCTCGGCTCTCGGGCACCGGGAATAATTCTCAAACTATCTTTGGTATTGTTGTGCGAGACCCATAAGCCTTGCCACAGTTTTATAATTGTTGTTTTCATAACGACTGCGATCCTGTTATAGCGTGGTCACTAACTCTGAGGTAACACCAGACGAACAGAGGCCTGCTCACCAATTTCAATATCCGCGCGCACCCTGACATCCCCCAGCACTTCCTGAATCTGCATGTACATCCAACGCCCTATCTCATCATTGGGCGCAGTAATCATCACAAATGCATTGGTGTCAGCAACCACGCTTGCCAGATCCCTGAGTTGGGTCACCACCGACGCCTGGCGGTTGATGACATCACGGGTATTCAACCGCGTCACGCTGTGCGTACTTTGGCGTTCGGATTGTAAACGGCGGGAAGCCTGCTCAATGCCGGGATGATTGTTATCGACCTGAGCCGCACGACGCAAAAAGCTCTCCGCATTGTCGAACTGACCTTGTCGACCTGCCAGATCGGCCAACTGCAAATAACGCGCGGCAATATCTCTGATGCCATCTTTGGCAATCTGGTTGTCTGGGTCCAAGGCCAATGCCCGGTTAAAATAGTGATAAGCACTGTTCTCGGGGGGCGTCATCAGGCGATCGGAGCGCAGCGCGCGCATGCCTTCAAACAGAATATCTGCCACATACCGTCGTGCGCGTTCGGCTTCATCGATCACAAAAGGATCGATGACTTGCTCGGCGGGTATCGTTTCAGGTTCTGTAACAACTACTGGAGAACTTGCTGGCCGTTGCTGAGCGCAGGCAACCAATAACACTGAGGCTGCCAGCCACAAACTTATTCTGGTGCGCGGCAGGCTCACGTTAAACAGACGTGAAAGCTTTCCGGATGGAGTACCGGGCAATAGGGAGAGCAGCAACATGGGGACACCGTCGAGAAAACACCCCTAGACTATGTCACCAAATGGCAGGAATCTCAATAACTGTCCCGATGAGACGGCCGTAAACGGCGGCACAATGGCTAGCCCATCAGCCAGAGCAATCGAACTGAGTACACCGGAACTCTGATCGTGCAGCGGCATCAACACCGGGAGCCCAGCGTGCGGCGTGCTTGTCAGTGTCACACGCACATATTCCTGTCGCGCGCCGGTTGCTGATGCGTCGAACCCGGCCGGCAACTTAAATTCTGTCAATGTGCACTTACTTGCACCCATCATGCGCAACAAGGTCGGTCGTACCAGAATCAGGAACGTCACAAACGCTGACACCGGATTGCCCGGCAAACCAAAAAACAGACTGTTGTTCAGGCGACCAAACGCAAACGGTTTACCTGGTTTTAACGCCAGCTTCCACAGCTCAAGTTCGCCCAATTGCTGTAAAGCAGCACGCACATGATCTTCTTCGCCCGCTGACACACCACCCGTACTGATCATGCAGTCTGCCCGTGTACTTGCCGTCAGCAACATCTGCTCGGTGGCAGCCCGTGTATCAGCAACTGCACCCAGATTGATGACAGCAAGCCCCAGGCGCTGCAACAAAGCAGTCAATACAAAGGCGTTGCTGTTGTAGATTTGGCCAGGCTCCAGTGTTTGTCCGGGTTCCACCAGCTCATCGCCGGTACTGAACAAAGCCACTACCGGCCGTTTACCAACCCGTATGCTTGATACGCCGGTTGAAGCCAGCAGCCCGAGGTCTGCGGGACGCAGCCGATGCCCTGCGTTAAACAAAACACTGCCCGCTTGAAGATCCGCCCCTTGTTTGCGGATATTTTCCCCGGCGCTGACAGCTTGCCTGATGATGATGCCGGAACCTGTCGCGGCTACTGCCCTGGGTACGCCCCCAGGTACTGCACCAGGTACTGCCCCATGTACTGCCGCGGCAGACAATACCTCGCAGTTTTCCTGCATGACGACTGCATCCGCGCCAGCAGGCAAAGGAGCGCCGGTAAATATTCGGGCAAGTGTGCCGGGCGCCAAGGTTGCGGGCGCACTGCCAGCGGGAATACGGGCGGACACCTCATATTGCTTGCCGGGCTGCTGATCATGGCTGTTCAACGCATATCCATCCATGGCACTGTTGTCGCACGGAGGCACATCGCAGGCGGCGATCACATCATCCAGAAGAACCCGCCCATCTGCCTGGCCCAGGCTCACTGTCTCAGGCTGCACGCGATCTGCAACAACCGCCAACAAATGCGCAAGCGCCAGCTCTACAGACATCAAATCAGCTTTCATTTCTAAGCTTGTACCAAGATTTGACCAGCCGCTGCAGGCTGCCATGCCAGGGGCGTTGCTTGATGCCAAAGGTTTCAAAGATCTTTTTGGACGCCAGTGTCGCATTCGCGATTTGCGGCGGCTCGGTCCGCCCCAGATTGATGTTGAGGTGATCCAGCAGACGGTACACAGACTCATCATGCTGGGCTGCAAACTTCACCAGTTGCTGCACGAACTCGCTCTCACGCAGCGACTCAAGCGAGGCATAGTGGTAGACACCCCACACATCGACCTGACAATCGACCTGTTGCGAGACTGCCAGAATAACGCGCGCCAGATCTTCGACCGGTGTAGGCGCAAATTTGCGGCGAAACACGGTGACATTGCCGTCACCTGCCCGTAGCTCCTCTATCCAATGGCGCATCATCTCGTCCTGTTGTGCCCCAAACAACCAGCCGGCTCTGATGATAATGTGCTGTTTGATTGTCGAGATAATGGCCTGCTCACCGGCAAGAGTGGCATAACCATAAACACAATTAGGACGGGGGGGATCCTGTTCGTTGTAAGCCAGCTTTTTTTCGCCGCCAAATACATACACCGACGACAGGTGTATCAGCGGGACATGCAGATGGTCACACACTTGGGCAAGCAGTTCAGTCTGCAGATGGTTGATCTCATCACATCGCTGCGCCTGCTGCTCTGCCTCCAGCACAGCCAACTGGCTACCTGCGCGAAAGGCAGCCAGATTAATGACCTGATCGGGGGCAGCCTGTGTGATGACCCGGGCAGCCGATAAAGGATCCTGAATGTTGATGGCACCGGGTTCCGGTGCCATCCATTCAATCTGTCTTTCCTTGAGTAGCTTGAGCAGCTCAACGCCAACACCGCTCTGCGCGCCAATTATGAGTAACTTCACCTGAGAACTTTGCCCCGCTCCATTTGATCACCCGGCTCCTTGTTCACGGAAGCATCCGATCAGAACGGAATATCATCATCAAAATTGTCGAAATCAGCGGGCCGAGCCGGTACCGGCGCACGGGGTGCAGACTGCGGTGCCGACTGGGGCGCAGACTGCGGTGCCGATTGAGCGGCCGCTGGTCTGTTGCCATAGGCAGGCTGGGCCTGAGGCTGACGCGCACCACCTTGATAAGCGGGCTCAGCATCTTGCCCATACTCACCATCGTTTGTGCCACCACTCATACCACGGGTATCCAGCATCTGCATTTCATTCGCAACAATCTCGGTGGCGTACTTGGTAACGCCATCCTGCTCCCATGAGCGCGTGCGCAGACTGCCCTCGATGTAGAGTTTGCTGCCTTTACGCACATATTCATTCACGATCTCTGCAAGCCGGTTAAAAAACACCACACGGTGCCACTCGGTTTTTTCCTGCGGCTGACCGGTATTTTTGTCCTTCCATTGCTCGCTGGTGGCGATGGCCAGATTGGTCACCGCGCCACCACTAGGCAGATACCGAGTTTCCGGATCTTTGCCCACATTGCCTACCAAAATTACTTTATTAACGCCGCGACTTGCCACCTTGTTATCTCCTCATGATCTTTGAAAGCCTGTATCGCTTGTTCACAAGGAGCATAGCATGAAACTTTGGTGCTCGCAGATTGAGAATCTGCCCTTTGCGCTTGCACCGGGAACTGACCATAATTGAGCGTTTTTATTTGGCGTAGCAAGCAAAGGGCATCATGGACAAGATCACCATCCGGGGCGCAAGAACCCATAACCTGAAGAATGTGAATCTGAGCATTCCGCGCGACAAGCTGGTGGTGATCACCGGACTGTCAGGATCGGGCAAGTCCTCGCTGGCCTTTGACACCCTGTATGCGGAAGGTCAACGGCGTTATGTGGAGTCACTGTCCACGTACGCACGTCAATTTTTGTCCATGATGGACAAACCGGACGTCGACCATATTGAAGGTCTGTCGCCTGCCATCTCCATCGAGCAGAAATCCACCTCGCATAACCCACGCTCCACCGTGGGCACCATTACCGAGATTTATGACTACCTGCGCCTGCTGTTTGCACGGGCGGGCGAGCCATTTTGCCCCACTCACCACAAAAAACTGCAAGCGCAGACCGTCAGCCAGATGGTTGACCAGATACTGGCACTGCCTGAAGGCAGCAAAATCATGATTCTTGCGCCGGTGGTGCGTGAACGTAAAGGCGAACACCTGCATGTGTTCAAAGATTTACAAAGTAACGGTTTTATTCGTGCACGCATCAACGGCATTGTCACCGAACTCGATGACACGCCTGCGCTGGAAAAAAACAAAAAGCATCAGATCGAGGCTGTGGTTGATCGCCTGAAAGTGCGTCCGGACATTCAACAGCGACTGGCGGAAAGCCTTGAAACCGCACTCAATCTCGCCGACGGCGTGGTGACCGTGGCGTTTATGGACGATGACGCCCAGCAGCCTGAACTGATGTTTTCGGCACGTTTTGCCTGCCCGATCTGTGGCCACAGCATCACCGAACTGGAACCGCGGCTGTTCTCGTTTAACAACCCGGCCGGCGCGTGCGGCAGTTGTGATGGTCTGGGTGTTAAACAGTTCTTTGATCGCAGCCGCATCATTACCGACACCTCGCTGTCATTGGCTGAAGGTGCCATACGCGGCTGGGATCGCCGGAACTTTTATTATTTCCAGATGCTGAGTTCACTGGCTGCACACTATGGCTTTGCCGTGGACGTGGCGTTTGAGTCACTCAGCAAACAGCACCAGCAGATTATTCTGCACGGCAGCAACGGCGAAGACATCGACTTTAAATTTATGAATGACCGCGGCGACTACACCGTTCGCCGTCACGCCTTTGAAGGCATTCTGCCCAACATGGAGCGGCGTTATAAAGAAACCGAATCACAGGCCGTGCGCGAGGATCTGTCACGTTTTATGAGCTCACACTCCTGCCCGGATTGTGAAGGCACACGCCTGTGTGACGATGCACGCAACGTGTTTATCAACGACACCACGCTCCCTGTCATTACTCAAATGACCATCTTGCAAGCGGCTGACTATTTTGCTCAGCTCAGCCTAGAGGGTGCCCGCGCCACCATTGCCGAAAAAATTGTCAAAGAGCTGCAGCAACGCCTGCAATTTCTGATTGATGTGGGGCTGAATTACCTGACGCTGAGCCGCAGCGCCGATACCCTGTCCGGTGGCGAAGCCCAGCGCATCCGCCTCGCCAGCCAGATCGGATCGGGCCTGACCGGCGTGATGTACGTGCTCGACGAACCCTCGATCGGCCTGCACCAGCGCGACAACGACCGTCTGCTCGCCACGCTGACGCAGCTACGCGACCTCG
>DITX01000201.1 GCA_002422225.1 Gammaproteobacteria bacterium UBA6173 | reverse complement strand
ATGCCTGGCGCACGTATAAAAAAGGGCGCTCCGGCGCTCTTTTTTGTGCATGAGTCCATCAGCTTGCAGCAGCCGTATCAGGCAAGCTTACACCGGTTTGTTGATCCTTCGGGTACGTCCGTTCTCATCAATTGCAACAAACACAAATAACCCTTCGGCTACCTTACGCTGCGCGGTTTGAATTAAAGAGTTGGATATCCAGACCTCGATATTGATATGCATGGAGCTGCGCCCAATTTCCAGAATCTCCGCATAACAACTCACCACCGATCCAACACTCACCGGCGCCAGAAACTCAACGTTCTTGATCGCAACCGTTGCCGAGCGCCCTCGAGTAACCTGTTTGGTCGCGATTCCCGCTGCGAGGTCCATCTGTGAAACCAGCCATCCGCCAAAAATGTCACCGTTGGCATTGGTATCCCTGGGCATCGCCAATGTTTGTAATGCGAGCTCCCCAGTTGGGGTCGGGTCTCTGTCCATGTCATCATCAATCAGGCCCATCAACACACTCCTGTTCAGCTTTTTATGCCCTAATGCGTTCTATCTTAACAGCATTCGAAATACAAAGAGCAGCCGCTTACATCAAGTAATTCGCAGCCAAGCCAGCATCAACTGCAGGCTGGTCACCGCCCAAGCGACGGTCACCAACATCATGAACCACGCAAACAAGTGATAACAGGCTCGATACAAATTGCGTTGAACTCTCTTGTGCCAGGCATGTTTGGGATCTGCTTTGGTGGGCACAACTGCAAACAAGTTTAGTCCGGAATAAAACTGCAATAACCACAACACCAGCAACACACTAGGAATAAGCCAGTCATCCAGCCTCTCCGACGAGGCGAGGGTCACTATCGCAAAAAAACCGGCTGCTGATAAAACCAATGCCACCAGCAAGGGCCGACGCCAGAGCTGATGGCGCAAAGCGAATTTTTCAAACAGTTCCAGCATACGACTCCGCGGGTTACAATGCCGCTTCAAGAATTTACTACCATCACCTGTCAGGAGACCACATGTCGGACGCCGTGCAAATACCGCTGATTGCTGGGTACAACAAACAAGGCGAAGCCATGGTTGAGCAGGTAAATGCGCTTGTTATTGAGGGTAAGCACAAAGAGTTTCGTATCGAAAAATCGCCTGCGTTTGTCCGTGGCCTCGCTGCCGGTGATCGCATTTCTTATCCTACCGACGACAAAGCTGGCTGGGAGTTGTTAGAACACAGCGGCAATCTTTGTATTCGAGTGCTCAGTAAGCTTAACACAGATGACCTTGACCAGATGCTCACCCCGGAAATGGAGCTCATTGACGGTAAACTGGACGTGAAGTCCCCACGTATACTGGTATACACCATTCATGTTTCGATCGGTTTTCAGAAAATTGAAGAGACGCTTAATAAAGTACTGGCCGGATTTCCCGATACTGTCTGGTACTATGGCAATGTTTACGACGCAGACGATGGCGTTACACCCTTGAACTGGTGGTTGGACATCGCTGCCTCCGTTTAGTCACGCCCTTCCTACGAGGCGCTTATGTTGTTGGTTATATCCCCGGCAAAATCATTGGATTTTGAAAGCCCTTTGCCGGCTCTTGATACCACTGAACCAGATTTTCTGGACGCCGCATCGACACTCAACCGAGTACTGCGAAAGCTTTCACCAGAGGACCTTTCGTCGCTGATGAGCATAAGCCCAAAGCTCGGGGAATTGAACTTTGAGCGCAATCTCAACTGGTCGCGGCCATTTACGCCCACAAATGCCCGGCCGGCCATTTTTGCCTTTACAGGCGATGTCTACGTTGGCCTGGATGTAAAGTCCTTTGGGCCNNCTGCGCCCTTTGGATCTGATTCAGGCTTATCGTCTTGAAATGGGGACAGCACTCAAACAAGGCAAGCTAAAGTCCCTGTATGCTTTTTGGGGAGAAAAGCTGGCCGCTCATTTGCGCGAGACTCTGAAGTCTCACAGTGAACCTTATCTGCTCAACCTGGCATCCACAGAGTATTTTCGAGCGGTGAGTGTCAGAGCGCTTGGCTACCCGGTAATATCCCCTGTCTTCAAAGATTACAAGAACGGACAATACAAAATCATCAGCTTTTTTGCCAAGCGTGCACGTGGCCTGATGGCATCGTTTGTAATCAAAAATAGAATTGTTTCGCCAGATCAACTCCTGCAGTTTGACCTTGAAGGTTACCAATACAGTTTAAGTGAATCCACACCTGACACTCCGGTGTTTTTACGCAGGCAGGCTTGATATGAAGATACGGATTCTGCTTTGTGACGATGCCAGTTTTATCAGGGATTTGATAAAAAGAACCTTGAGAAAATTTTTGCCACAAAGCGAAATTACGGAAGCTTCAGATGGAAAAAAGGCGCAGGCTATTCTAAATCGCCAGGCCTTTGATCTCATTCTCAGCGATTGGGAAATGCCCGGGATGAGTGGTGAAGAATTACTTCAATGGGTGCGCTCAGATGAGCGACTCAGTTCAATACCCTTTATCATGGTCACCAGCCTCGGTGGTAAAGAGCATATCGTCAGAGCCGTGCAGGCAGGTGTCAGCGACTATCTGGGCAAGCCGTTTACCGCTGAAGAACTGATGCAAAAGGTTCACAAAGCCTTGGTGAAGGCGGGAAAAATTACTGCCCCAAAAGTAGAACCCTCGGTACGCGGAGGGCCCTTCAGTTCTCTGGACATATTCAGTGGTAAAACTGACATTATCCCCGGAGGATCTGTTGATGCATTGACTGCGCTGGTCAAAACAAAAGAATCCCCTAAGCTGAAAGGCACAGCGATTCTACTTTGGCAGCAAATCGAGTACAAGTGCATGATCAAATCTGTCAGCATTGAAGATCTGGTACTGGTGTGCAAACGTGCAGATCAACATCCTGGCGTATTTGAGGAGGTTGACCTGACATTGTCCGCAGGCAACCAGGCTGGAGCAGCCATGCACAACGTCAAAGCCTATATCCACAGCTGCGCAGCCATGGAAAAGCGACCAGACGCCGAGTTCATGCAAATGCAACTCCGATTTTTGGAGCTTACCGATGAACAGCGACATCAGTTGTCATTGGTGATTGTTGAGCAGTCCTGAGTGATTCAAACCACCTGATTTTTGTACGGTAGCTGCTCGGTCGCCGCAATCATATAGGCAGCATTGTGACGTCTTTCTTCGGCACAGTAGTCGCGGATGGCCTTGGAAAATTGAAGGTCCTGAATCCAATGATACGAACATGTAGTGACTGGTTCAAACCCACGGCGCAACTTGTGTTCACCCTGAGCACCCGCATCAAAACGCTCGAGACCTTCTGCAATACAGATATCGATACCTTGGTAATAACAGGTTTCAAAATGTAAATTCTGATAGTCCTGCTCACAACCCCAGTAACGCCCATAAAGCGTGTTTTGATCCTTCAGAAACATGGCACCTGCTACATAGCTGTCGCGCTTTTCATGGCTGACCATGATCAAGAATATCTGATCGGGCAGTAAAGCATGAACGTGCGAAAAAAATTCTCGCGTGAGGTAGCCGTATCTACCGCGCACTTGATACGTGTTTTGATAGAAGACATAAAACTGATCCCAGATCTCAGGCGTCAGATCCTTGCCTGTCAGCCGCTCAAAACTGAATCCCTGCCCCGACACATCGTTACGCTCTTTTTTCAGATTCTTGCGTTTGCGTGAATTGCAATTTGCGAGAAAGTCGTCAAAGTCTCGGTAGTTTTTATTGCGCCAGTGGAATTGCGTGGCTTCACGTCGGATCAAACTGCTGGCATCCAAAGCCTCAGCGCTCGAATTGTCTGGGAATAGAACATGCCATGAGCTGGCACCTGTTTTTGCAGCAAAACCCATGATCGCCTCCAAGAATATTGGCATCAACTCAGCTCGACGATTTGGATCAGCCGTCAGAATTCTTGCTGACTGACTTGGCGTAAACGGTATTGCCGTCAGCAGTTTGGGGTAGTACAAAAGGCCATGCCTCTGATAGGCATCTGCCCATGCCCAGTCGAATACATATTCGCCGTATGAGTGGTGCTTGATATATAGCGGCATGGCCGCTATCAGTTGTCCTTGCTGAAAGACTGCCACATGACACGGTTCCCATCCCGTTTCGACGCACACCGACCTGCTTTGTTCCAGCGCCAGTAAAAACCCGTGCTGAAGAAACGGGCTTTGGTCTACTACCAAGGCATTCCAAGCGCTTGCGTCAAGGTCACTGATTGCCAATCCCAGTTTAATTTCCAGCCTTGTTTCAGGGTTTACGACGTATGTTTTCAAGCCAGAATTCCCAGTGACTACTCAAGATGAACGATTGTTGTTTACCGTAATGCGAACGAATGCCTTTTAGCAACAGACCCGATGAATTTAGTTTGGCGGATTCAACTCTGAACAGCCGCAAGATTGGATCCAAGTACCGCTGAGTGATAACACCTAGTGGTGCGCCAACCGTGAATTCAAACAGGGAACCTATGAAATTGTGTTGGACAGTTTTGCTGGCCTGGAATTCAAACTAGGGCTTAAGGCCGGTGACTTCATAGTGTCTGAATGGAGTGCGCAGCTCAGTGAGCCCGGTTTGTTACTGGCTGAGTTTCACGGTCACACTGAACGCTCAGGTGAAGATCCGGGCACTGTGATGATTTATAGCCGTCATCAAAACGCAACTGAAAAAGGCACCTTGGTCGCCCCTTTTGATGGCATTCATGGATGGTATTTAAAAAACGGTGGTCTTGATGAAATCGTGGTCACACTGACTGTTGCCGGTTTTTATGATGAGGTTCAGTGACAATTTATGCAGCGATGTGGCTTTTCGCCCGAATGACGGTGGAGAATATTAACGGCTTCCTGCTATATTCCCCGAACGTTTTATAACGGGATTACCCAGATGGAAGCACAGAATCTGATCAATAAGATCAAGGAGCGACGCGATCAGTTGCGAAAATCCGAACGCAAAGTGGCTGACTTTGTGCTGGACCATGCCCAGGCGGTGCTGGGCATGCGTATTGTGGATGTGGCCGCAGGTGCTGATGTCAGCGAACCCACTGTTGTGCGCTTTTGCCATGCGCTGGATGTGGATGGGTTTCAGGCGTTCAAACTACAACTGGCCCAGCATCTGGGAGCCAGCAGTAACTACTCGCAGTTTTCCGTTGATGATACCGACACCGTTGCAGATTTGAGCCACAAAGTTTTTGATTCAACTATTGGCTCTTTGTTAACAATTCGTGATGAGCTAGACCCCCTGGCACTTGAACAGGCGATTGCTGCAATTAATCGCGCCAAACGTGTTGAGTTTTATGGGTTTGGGGCGTCTGGATCTGTTGCCTCTGATGCGCAGCACAAGTTCTTCCGACTGCAACTATCGAGCGCTGCCTACACAGACCCGCATATTCAACATATGTCAGCCATATCTCTTAGCGCGCAAGATGTTGTGGTGGCCATCTCGCAGTCTGGCCGCACCAAGGCGCTGATTCAAAGCGTTGAGTTGGCGCTTGATGCTGGAGCAATTGTGATTGGTCTTGCACCTCAAGATACACCGTTGAGCAAACTCAGCACCATTCCGATATTTGTGAACATGGAGGAAGACCTGCAGGTGTTCACCCCAGTATCGTCACGAATTGCGCATTTATTGGTCATTGATGTGTTGGCGATGGGTGTTGCTCGTCTTCGCAAAGATCTGCTTAAGGATTATCTGAAACGAATCAACAAAAATCTGAAAGTGCTTCGCACACCCAAAGCCGATCTGACCGGATAACAGACTCCTGAGCGGCGAAGCTCGATATTTAGTGACCCGGCCTTTGATACCCAGCCATGAATTTAATCATCAGCTCAGCCAACTCGGGGCCATGCGTTTCCAATGCAGAAAGTGCCCAGCTCCCCGTATCGTAACGTGTGGCTGAGTCAATGCCCCCGGGATACGCCGTTGAAACGCAGTATCGCTGCCAGCAGTAATTGGGTCACCATCACTGAATGCTGTGATAAACGGTTTTTGCCATTGTTCAAGTACTGTCCAGGCTTGAGCATTGAGTCGTAACTCTGAAGGCACCAGCCTGGGCATTATGTGAGGTCCTGCCTTATATCGAGCATCCGGAAAAGGCGCGTCGTATGCATCAATGATTGATTGGCGCTGAGGGTCAGATTCCGCAATGTCAACAGCAACAACCTTGCCCACCGGCATGTCGGCGACCACTCGCTATCCTATGAGCCCACCCCAGTCCTGAATAAACAAGGTAATGTCTTCTAGATGCAGCTGCTCAATGAGCGCTTTAATGTGTTCAACATGGCCACTATGGTTGTGCGCAGATTGCAGTGCTGGCTTGTCAAATTTTCCAAACCCTATTAAGTAGGGAGCAATGACACGGTAACCCAGCTCTGC
>DITX01000014.1 GCA_002422225.1 Gammaproteobacteria bacterium UBA6173 | reverse complement strand
TGTGGGCGGCGGAGACTGCACAGCCGACCATGGCTTTGTGCCATCTGCAACCTTGGGTTTGCAAGGCGCAGTAAACCAAGATGGCTTGTTGACAGACCCTTGGGGCAACCCGTATCGCTATTCTGTCGCTCAACTGATGAACGGCGGAAATCGCGCGTTCACATCAGTAGCTGGGTTAAGGGCTACCTTTGCTGACGCAACTACTATTACCGGCGTCAATATGCTCAGCGTCTGTGAACAGGTTGCCTGCACACGTATTCTTGCCAACCAAAATGCGCCAGCAGTTGTTTTGTCCATGGGAGCCAACTGGCCTGCGTACGCCGATGCTGATGAGATTTCCAATGCCGGCAACGGCGGTTCATTACTCGGGGCCTATAGAGTTACCAATGACAATATTTTTGTATCAACGACCTATCGAGATAACAGCTATGACGATATTGTGGCGTGGTTATCACCCAATATTCTGTTTAGCAAAATGGTCAGCTCAGGTGTCTTGCCTTGATCGCAACAACCGACGCCCCGGCGCAGCAAATACTGTTAGTGGAGGATGACACAGCGCTGCGCATGATGCTCAAAGATTCTCTGGAATTGTATGGTTACACGGTGCTGGACGCCGAATGTCGCACAACCGCGATAGCCCTGCTGCGTCGCTTTCCAGATTTGCGAGTAATGGTGATTGACCTTGGTTTACCACCGGAACCTAACAGTACAGAAGAAGGTATTGCCCTAATCAAAGATATTGTGACGGAAAGCAGCACCTCCAAAATTATTGTCCTGACCGGACAAGATGAAGAAAGTTCGGCGCTCGCTGCCATACGCGAAGGCGCGTTTGATTTTTTGGCTAAACCCGCTGCGCTGGCTGACATTGTGAATGCCTTAAAGCGGGCGTTTCTATTCAGTCGCCAGGAGGACAGCATGGCGGCAGATGGTTTAACCCGACTGCAAATCAATGCCCGCATCACTGATGGCCTGAAGGCTGTGCGTGAAGACGCTGAAGAAAAACTGGTCAGACAAGTATTGAAGGATACCGGTTTTAATGTCTATCAAAGTGCAGTGCGCCTGGGACTCAAGCGCGAAAGCATCTACTATTTTCTAAAAAAATTCGGAATCAGCCGTGACGCCTGATGCGCTATATCCTTATTTTATTCTGGTTGGGGCGACCATTCTGGCCGTTGTTGGCTGGTTACTGCGGCAGGCACGCAACCAAGCGGCCCGCACCCGTGAATTGATATTGCTGAATGAGCAGTTACATTTTGATCTGCCTGATCTGTTGCGGGACAGTTGGCCAACGCTAGCAGCGGGTGGTTTTTTAGGCATGCATTGGGCACTGGACTGGTTTGGTACCCGGCTGGAAAAACTGGATGGCCACGTCACCCCTTACCTGGTTGAACAAAGTTTTGAAGCACAAAGTATCAATCTGACAGTGAAACTTTATATGGCAAAAAACCGCTGGGAGCGACGCTATTTCAGTCAGAATCTGGCACAAAGCTTTTTCCTGCTGTTACGCATGGATATGTGGATCAAACTCGGATCTGTGCACGCGACCTTTGAACAATCCGCGCGTATGACAGTTTTCCTACAGCACGACATTAAAAATATGCTGCAGTTGTTGAACCTGATGGCAGAACAATTGCAGATACAGACGCCGGACCGCGAAAAAAAATTGCTGCCCTTGATGGAGCGCAGTATTCCCGCCTTGCGTGATCGTGCCAATTTGATTCTTGCAAAAATTACTGATGGCGGCACTCGTAGTCAAAGTCGTGTCATTGATTTGCGCGTGTTCTTGCAGGAAGCATTAACGGTGCACGAGCTGCATGGATTAATTGAAGGCAACGCGTGTGTGGAGATAGCTGATGACGCGCTGCACAGCATCATTGATAACCTGCTAGGCAATTATCACCAACTGGCGCTATCGACCCAAAACCAACCAAGCCTGCACATACATATTCGCCAACAGGATGGCATGGCTGTTTGCGAGATGACCGATCAAAATGGCGCACCATGTGCTTGGCCTGAGCGGTTGTTTGAACCGTTCTGGAGCGAACATAGTCGCGGCCGCGGCGTAGGTTTATATCAGGCGCGCGAGATCAGCCGCAGCTGGGGCGGTAGCCTGGCATTAACAGCGCCAGCCGATGCCCCACTGGCATTTACATTGTCGTTACCCTTATCCGGCCGACCCGAAACCATCCCACTGTTCTGAGACTGCGTGTGTAAAAAAAACCTACATATTGCAGCCACGCTCAAGCGTCAGTATATTGACACTGTCGGCTGAAGTTAGAAGTTTTCAGCGATACATATTAATTTTTTTGAGGCTCAACAAATGAAACAAATTTCTGGAATCGCAGCAAAACAACGCGGCTTCACCTTGGTGGAAATCGCGATTGTATTGGTTATTGTAGGCCTGCTGCTGGGTGGTGTTCTGCAGGGACAGCAACTGATTGAGAACTCTCGTGTACGCAGCGCGATAAACGAAGTTAATGGTTTACGGTCTGCCGTTACAGCTTACCAGGATCGTTACAATCGTCTGCCAGGAGACGACGGTGCCGCCAACTTGGCAGCCCTGCAAGCACGAGGTGGTGCATGGGCCACTGTCACGCAGTTTGGTAATCGTGATGGACTCATAGGTGGCGCTGCTCCAGCAGTGGGCACTGCTGCGTTGTTTACTACACCTGCAACTGAAGTATTGGGATTCTGGCAGCATTTGCGTGCTGCTGGGTTTATAAGCGGCGATCCAGCAGCAGCTGTAGCAGCAACTCTACCTGTTAGTCCTTGGGGTGGCGGTATAGCTGTGACTGGTCTCGAAGTTTTTGCTCTTCCCGTCGGAACTAACAAGGTATGTATGAATAACGTACCTGCTAGCGCAGCGCAAGCAATTGACAATCGCCTTGACGATGGTTTGAATCATACCGGCCGAGTTCGCGCTGTTACTGGACTGTTAGCTCAACAGGCAGTACCTACTGCCAATCCCAACAACGTATATTCTGAAGCAACTGTGTTCACAGTATGCATAACCCTGTAATACTGCTTACACACTAGCTTTTTGACTTAATTTAAAAAAAGCCCCGCTCCGCGGGGCTTTTTTTTGCCTGAAATCCAAAAGCAAACTAACGGCACTGGATGGCTTGGTTGCCTTCCGGTAGCATCCTGTCGCATTCTTCACACCAACCCGGACAGCACAGAGAACCCCCGTCATGGACCCGCTTGGCAATATCATTGAATGGATCGCCGACTACGGCATATTTGGCCTGCTGGCGCTGGGCCTTGCGGAGCGTTTTATTCCGCTTTTGCCTTCGTACGGCGTGTTGGTCGCGATCGGCATCGCAGCGGGCAATGGTGAATGGTCTGCATTGGCCGCGATAACAGGCACAGTCACCGGCAGCGTCACGGGCTGTTTGGTGTTTTACGGTTTAGCGGTGTCTTTGAGTGAAGAGCGCAGCTACCGCTTTTTATATTGGGTAGGACGCTGGGTAGGTCTGTCACAGGCCAGAGTGGATCGCGCAGTGGTTTCCTTTCGCGCCAACCAACGTACGTTGGCATTTGGTATGCAGTTGATCCCGACCATCCGGCTGATATCACCCATCATCGCCGGATTGTTTCATGCACAAGCCAAAGTGTTTGCGTTGGCGACCTTTGCGGGCATTTTGCTGTGGAACTGCCTATTCATTGGTGTGGGTTATGTCGCCGAGGATTTCTCACCCGATGCCAATGCCTCAACACTGGCAGTTCAGGTGTTGGTGGTACTGATCGTTGTTGAGCTAGGCGCTGCCCTTATCTGGCGCTGGCGGCATGGCAAACATGAGTGATCAAACATGACCTAGGTCATGGTGTACCTGGTAACGGGCATTCACAATGCGGTGCTCATTATCCAGATCAAATACCACATCTGCCCGCTCAGGCAATATGTCGAGCATCATGCGCGTCAGACGTTCGTAATGCATGATGAACCAGTGTAATTGCGCCTTGTTCATCATGGCGTCAGGGGCGTCAGCCTGCGTTCTGGCCCGCAGCTTCTGCTCCTGCAGCGTGCGCCACTCAATCACACTTTCCATGGACGGCGCTTTTAACATGAGCAATGTGTCTATCTGAGCGAACAACTGTTGATATTCCACCAGTTGGGTTTCGATAAAGGCGCGCCAGCGTCCGTCGGCATCATGCGCTTGCTCAAGCGTATTGATCGGTTCACCGGATAACACGGCCGTCGGCGCACCCACGCACCAGCCTTCGACAATGATGACATCCACTGGCCCAGAGTGAATGGGCCAATGCGGCTCGGGGCAGCGATCATCTGTGGCCTTGTCAAAGCGCGGAATGGCGATGTGTGAGCCTGAGTCAGCCGCCTTGAGTGCTGCCAGCAAGTTCATGCCCATGGCCAGATCATGAGTACCGGGCACGCCACGCGTTTGCAGCAAGGGGTGAATGTTGCGGGCAAGAGTAGCGCGCTCGGCCCGGGTCAGATAAAGGTCATCAATCGAGAACACGACACATTGCAAGTGTCTGGCCTGTAACAGCCGTTTTAGCAGTTCGGACAAGGTGGATTTGCCGGTGCCTTGCGCGCCATTGATCCCAACCACAAGTGTCTGCTGCCGACGCTGAAGACATTGGGTGATGTAGTCTGCCAGCGGCAAAAAATAGTCATTGGCGACAGTCTCAAAGTCGGCAGGCAACTGCTCGTCTCTGATGAACTGCAGGATGAATTGTTGAATAAGTTGCTGTGAAGAATGTGGCTTTGACATGCTGTGTTTTATGATCTCTACTATCAGAACTTGATCGACACCGTTAATAACAATGAAAGAGGTCTGACATGACATCTGCACTGTACACCAGATTTAAAACCGCGCCATCATACTTGGCGTTGATGCTGATTGGGTTGATGTGTCTGGTATCCATAGGGAACAGCGCCTGGGCGCAAACGGTGCCAGCCAATAAACAGATAGTGATGGTGCCAATGCGTGATGGCGTGAATCTGGCCACCAACATTTATTTGCCTGAGGGCGATGGCCCGTTTCCGGTGGTGCTGACGCGTACACCGTATGACAAAGACGGTGTTGATAACAGCGTTGCCCTGTACAACGAGCGCGGCTACGCGCTGGTTTCTCAGGATGTGCGTGGTCGTTACGACTCTGAAGGTGAAAACCGCCCGTTTGAAACCGATATCGAAGACGGTTACGACACCGTGGAATGGATCGCAGCGCAAGCATTCAGCAATGGCAAAATCGGCATCTTTGGCACCTCAGCGCCCGGAATTACCTCGAATCTGGCGGCGGCGTCTGCCCCACCACATTTGACCGCCGCCTATGTGACGGTGGCACCGGACAGTCTGTTTTACCGTTCACGATTTGTAGGTGGCGTGTTTAAAGAGAGCCATTCCGGCGGTTGGTTACGCGGACAAGGTGTGAGTGAGAGCATGATCAACGCCTATCGCGCCCGCGCTGTGCTCGACGAGCAGTGGCGCGCCACCGACTTCCTGTTCCATCGTCACAATGTGCAGATTCCTGTGTACAACGTGGGTGGCTGGCATGACATTTATGCGGAAGGTTCGCTGTTTAACTTTGTGTATTTGCAGAATGAAGGCCATCCGGCCGCGCGCGGCAAACAAAAACTGTTTATGGGTGCGTTTGGCCACGGTACGCTGCAAGGTGATCTGGAATATCCTGGTGGTGGTTTTATCAACGGCGACATCGAACAGCAGATGCGCTGGTGGGATCACTGGCTCAAAGGCATCGATAACGGCATCATGGATGAACCACCCGTCAGTATTTATATGATGGGCTCTGCACGCAAAGGTGCTGTGTCACCGCACAACCGCGTGATTCACATGGACAGCTGGCCGCCAGCATCCAATGAAACCCGGTTTTACCTGCAAGCGGATATGAGTCTGGCCACCACGCCGCCTGCTGCGTCTCAGGCATCCAAAGCCTATACCTTTGATCCCGCCAATCCTGTGCCCACCATGGGTGGTCAGAATCTGGGCGCTGACGTAGGCCCGCGCGATCAGCGTGACATCGGCGAGCGGCTGGACTATCTGCGCTTTGCAACGCCGGTGCTGGAAAACGACACGGTGGTTGCCGGTCATGTCGATATGGAGCTTTACGTGTCAACCGACGCCTTGGACACCGATTTTGTGGTCAAGCTGGTTGATATTTACCCGGATGGTTATGAAGCGCTGATTCTGGATTACCCGATACGCGCACGTTTTCGTGATGGCCAGAACCCGGAGGATGTAAAGCTGATGACACCGGGCGCCGTGGAGAAGTTGGTCATCAATATGTGGAGCACTGCACAGACCTTTGAGAAAGGTCATCGCATCGGCGTACACGTCACCTCCAGCAACTACCCACGTTTTGCGGTGAATCCCAATAACGGTGCGGCGTTGGACGATGTCACCACACCCGCCAAAACGGCACAAAACACCATTTATTTTGACAGCGCACGCCCATCAGCGATTGTGCTGCCGATTGTGTCTCAGCCACTGTAAATTATGTTGTTGTTCAGGCTCATTAAGGCTTTATCAGCCTGAACAACAAGATACCTGAATTAATACTGAACAAAATCAAGGGTATTAATCATCACCTTGCTCTGCTAGACTGCGCGCCTGTTGAAAATACGTTGAATTGCCTGCTATCGCGACAAAGCAGGTCTTAGCCCTTTAAGTGGAATAGTCTTTGTTATGTGGTCAATCAGTCCGCCATAAGTTGTGCCCCACCGCCATATATAACGCCTGTTAATCCGTAAACTCCAATGCCAGCTTTTTGATCATCGTCACACGGTGGTGCTGGATCTTTTTTATTTTTTGAGAAAACTCTTTATGTTGCATGCTTTTAAACAGAGCTGGCTGTCCAACGTGCGCGGCGATCTGCTGGCCGGTATTGTGGTCGCACTCGCCTTGATCCCCGAAGCCATCGCCTTCTCGGTGATCGCAGGCGTTGATCCCAAAGTAGGCCTTTACGCCTCTTTCTGTATTGCAGTGATTACCGCCATTGTTGGCGGACGCCCCGGGATGATCTCAGCCGCGACCGGCGCCATGGCGTTGGTCATGGTGACCTTGGTCAGAGATCACGGACTTGAGTATCTACTGGCAGCGACACTGTTGACCGGTGTGTTTCAAATACTCGCGGGGATCTTCAAGCTCGGGCTGCTGATGCGCTTTGTGTCACGCTCGGTTGTCACCGGCTTTGTAAACGCTCTGGCTATTCTGATTTTTCTGGCGCAACTTCCCGAAATTACCGGCGCGAACGCAACGCCTTTGGTGTTCGCAATGCTGGCAGGCGGATTGGCCATCATTTACGGTCTGCCGTACCTGACCAAAGCCGTACCGTCTCCACTGATTTGTATTGTGGTCATGACCGGGATCGCTATGGTTTTTGGGTTTGATGTGCGCACGGTTGGCGACATGGGCGAGTTGCCTGACA
>DITX01000053.1:4014-12665 GCA_002422225.1 Gammaproteobacteria bacterium UBA6173 | reverse complement strand
GCGTTGCTATGGCGGCGCTACTGTTTGCTGACAATGTCAAAAAAGCTCATGATCTTGCGCATATTGTTGCGGTCACGGGCGATAAAGTCGGTGTGATCGGCACCTTCCAGTTCAACATAGATGTGTTGCATGCCAATGCCGCGCATGCCAGCGACCCAGCGACGAGTTTGCTCGACGGGCACCAGTTCATCATTCGTGCCCTGTAAGACCAACATAGGAACGTCGCGTACTGCTTGCAACACTGTGGGTGTTAGATCAGGACGTGGTGCCGGTGCCGCAACGGCGAGCGTTGCAAACATGGATGGATTGTTGACCGCAATCTGATAGGTGCCGGCACCGCCCATCGAATGTCCCCACAGGTACAGCCGATCCGCATCAATGGTAAATTCATCCCGCATCAGGCCGATGACATTCATCACATTCTGTTCGCTGTACGAGGCAATCGCCGGAATTTCGGTCGGGCGCGATCCGTACCAGCCCCGGCGGATATAGCCGAGTGGTGTCACCACGATATATCCGTATTCTTCGGCGTAATCGAGAAATCCTTCATATCCCATGAGCCAGTCATAGCTGCGGCCGAGTCCGTGCAGTGATTCCAGCTGTCATGGTGGTGGCGTCCTGTTGTTGTTTTTAGTCAGTGTGATGGTCTGATCATAAATTGCTCGAACACACGGGCTGCATGCTCAATATCGGCCGCGCTGATGTCCAGATGGGTGACCAAGCGGATATTGTCGCGGCCCAGACAGTCTGCTTTGACCCTGTGCTGGGTCAGCCAGTTTTGCAGCGCGGCACGATCCAGTTGCTGCGCATCAAGAAACAACATATTGGTTTGTGGAGGCTCCAACACATACCCCGCGCGCAGCAGTCTTTCCGCCAGCATTTTTGCATGCTGATGGTCATCTGCCAGGCGGTCGATGTGATGCTCCAGCGCATACAAACCTGCGGCTGCCAGAATGCCAGCCTGGCGCAAGCCGCCGCCGGTGACCTTTCGCCAGCGCCGCGCCGTGTGTATGAAGTCCTCTGATCCCAGTAATACGGAGCCCACGGGCGCGCCCAGACCTTTGGACAGGCAAATCGACACCGTGTCAGCGTTACGGCTTATCTCTATCAGGCTGCAACCCAGTGCGACTGATGCGTTGAACACGCGGGCGCCGTCCAGATGCAAGGGCAGCCCATGCTGTTGGCACAGTGCATAGGCGCGGGTCATATAGTCCAATGGCAGCACTTTGCCATGCACGGTGTTTTCCAGAGCCAGCAAGCGGGTGCGCGCGAAGTGAATATTATCTGGTCGGATAGCATGCTCTATCGCCTGCAAATCCGGTCCGCCGATGGCAGACATTGGTAAGGGATGCGGTTGTATGCTGCCCAGTGCGGCGGCGCCGCCGCCTTCATATTTGTAGGTATGCGCCTGTTCGCCAACAATAAATTCATCACCGCGGCCGCAGTGAGTCAGCAGTGCCACCAAGTTGGACTGCGTGCCGGAGGGCATAAACAGACCTGCTGTTTTGCCGGCCATGGTGGCCAGTGTAGTCTCTAACAGCGTGACAGTGGGGTCTTCTCCCCAGACATCATCACCGACCTCGGCATCAAACATGGCCTGACGCATGGCAGGTGTTGGGCGTGTCACTGTGTCGCTTCGAAAATCTATCCAATCTGTGCAGTGGTTCATGCGAGTCATGCAAAGAGTTCCGTTATTGTCGCCCTTGGCCGGGCGGTTGTTGTTCAGATGTCCGCGCTCATAAAGCAAACAGTCGTCGCCGTGGTTGCGCTCGGTTAAGATGATTGCCTCAGTGTAATCCGGGAGTAAACCTCTGACCATGACTTTGTCCACCGTCGATTCGATGATGCCCACACCAGTCAGCCCATTGATACTGGTGGGCGCTGGTCATGCGCATCTGGTGATGATGCGTTTGTGGTTGCTGCAAGGCTGGCGCCCGCCCGCCGGCACGGTATTGCTCAGCTCGGGTGCACAAGCCTGGTACTCCGGCATGATGCCCGGTTTGATAGCCGGCCGATTTGACCTGAAGGACTGCGCAATTGAGTTGCTGCCTTTGTGTCAGCAGCTTGGCATCATCCTGGAAACGGCGCTGGTGACAGCGCTGGACAGTCGCCATCAACACCTGACGTTGGATAACGGAAAACAACTGCAATACCACTTGCTGTCCATCAATTCAGGCTCTCAACCCTTGCTGCCTGCACAGCTTGATGGGTCTGTAAGTGTCCTGCCCGCCAAACCCTTCCCGGCATTTATCCGTCATTGGCAACACTGGCGTGATCGGGCACCAACCCGCATGATGGTACTGGGCGGGGGCGCCGCGGCCTTTGAGTTGGCACTGGCGCTCAAAAAGCAATTTCCGGCCAGTGAACTGAGCCTGGCGTGCAGCGGAGAACTCTTGCAAAGCCATGGGCCACGCTTGCGCAGTCTTGCTCTGCATTGGCTTGGGCAAGCGGGTATCCGGGTGTTTCAACACAGTCGGGTTGATCGGATTAACAATAAGCAGGTGTTTGCCGGCGATCAGATCTTGCAGTCGATTGATGCACTGATTGTGGCCACCGGTGCCAGTGCCTTGCCGTGGTATGCGCAGTCCGGGCTGGTGTGTGATAGCCATGGTTTTGTGGATGTTGACCGCTTTTTGCGCAGCAGTCATCCACAGGTGTTTGTTGCCGGTGACGCGGCGTCATCGCGGGGCAGTGTGCGTTCGGGGGTGTTTTCGGTGCGACATGGCCCGGTATTGGCAGACAATCTGCGCGCCGCCATCATGGGACAAGACCTGCAGGCTTATCGGCCGCAAAAGAACGCCCTGGCCTTGCTGGCAACGGGCGATGGCGGAGCGGTCATGAGTTACGGCAAGCTGGCACTGGGCAGTCGGTTGACTGCACCCTTACTGGGCCGCTGGAAGGACTATCTGGATTTGACGTTTATGAAACATCATCGCACTGGGGGTTAATGCAGAGAGTTTCAGGAGGGCGAGCCGAGTGTAAAGCTACCCAGTGGAAAATGTTGGCCATTAATCAACAGCTCAACCTGATGCTCGCCCGCATAGTGCTGCCGGGTGGTCATCGCCGCCAGCGACAAACGCTTGGATAATTGAATCTGCTGACCGGCAGCAAGTTCACAGGACGTGAGTTTAAACACTTTGGGCCGGCTGCTGCCGTTAGCTTTGATGTAATGCACCACAAAATCAATCAGCAGTGTCTGGGTGTGATCGCTCCGACTGCGCAGTGTGCAGGACAGCGTGACCACATCTCCCTCTTTGGCCTGCGCCGGGCTGACGCTGGCATTCAGGATATCTACGTTTGCTTCACCCCCGAACCCCATCAGCGCCAGCGCACGTGGATGGGCGTCTTTTACCGCAACCCGTAATGCATGTTTCACCAGCCAGGCACGCTGTTCGGAAGCACCCACCATCCAGCGTTCTGCGGTGTCCAGCATGACATCAGGATTGTCTTTGCCAATATCGTTGAGATTATTGGCAACCGAGCGCCTGACGTACAAGGAACTGTCGTCCTTCAGCGCCTCCAATAAGCTGATGACGGGTGTCGGATCTTTTTGAAAGGCCGGCAGCCGCGAAGCCCACGGCAGGCGCGGACGTGTGCCTTCCGAAATCAGTCGCCGTACGTGTTCGCTGGGATCGTCCAGCCAGCCTTCCAGCGTCGCCAGTGTCGCCTGTGTGTGATGTTGCAGGAACGGTCGTATGCTGAATTCTGCTGTAAAGCGCTGCGTCAATTCATACTGCGCGCGCATGGAGGCTTCAAAATGATCCAGGCCATAACGGGCCACAAAAAATGTGTGTGGCATAAATAAAAACGGCGCCAGGGTGTTGCCTTCACGATCCTCGGTTGCTGAGTTTACCGCGATATCCGGACGTGCCGGTGGCAGCGAATTGAGCAACATGTCGATGGCGAGTTCGATGTTGTCAGGCAAGGCATGTCGCAGGCCATCAGCCATGTGCCAGCCACGTGGCATCAGTTCAAGGGACTCATAATCGGGTAACACGTAATCGAGGAATTTTTGCCCGTCAAACGCAGGATTGGCATGGCTGATCATGCTGGCAATACGCCGCGGAATCTCCGGGCCGTACGTGTTTTTTAAGGGTTCAGCCATGGTGTTGCATCCTTGCCTGTTAACGCATTATTTTCTGTTTGCTTTCGCGCAGCGACCAGATGAGACCGAGTCCGAAGCCTGCATTAAATTTGTTTTCAAATAGCGGGCTATGCACGTTCTTGGCGCCGTGATGAAAGCTGGTCTGCACCGTAGCAAATATCCTGGCTTTGTTACTGATGTGCCAGGTGCCAGAGAAATTTAAACCCGTACCAAAATAGCCGCCACGTGCGCGGTAAGGGGTACGGTCTACCTGACTGAACTCATTAGCGACATCAAAAAAGTAGCCGTGCACATCGCGTGTCGCCCATAAAGGTTTCAGCGAGACGGTTGCTTCGAGTTGCGGGTGGAAAGCGCCGTAATGCCGATAACGTAGCATGGGCTCAAACACATAGCCATGATGATCAACTGCGCCAAAGTCCGTTGAAAATGCGGCGCGGGCCTGCAAAGCAAGTTGAAGCTCGGAGCGACTGGTGTCACTGAACTCAAATTTGCCCAGATTAAAAACCAGTTGTGGACCCACTTCAAAAATGAAGTCCAGATCGGGCATGCCTTCTCGCAGTTCATTGCCTTCACTTTCAGAGTCGAACGCGGCCGCAAATGACAGTGATAATTCATAGTTACCATTCTCGGCCGCGACAGCGCGCGCGGCCCCGCCGTCACCAATGCGCAGAATATCGCCACGATAAACCACGTAAGGTAGTCCAAGGCCACGTGTCTGATATTCATCAGACGAGGGGTAGTGCGGTTGCACCAGCACGCCGCCACCCAGACCAAGCTCCCATAAGGGTTTTTCAATCATCACCGGTTCTGCTGCGTGCACAGAACCCCATAAACAGCTTGATATCAGCAGCGCTGCACGTGCATTTAATTGTTGTCGAGACGTCATAAATTTTCCAGAGTATAAGCAATTCGCGCGCCGGCTTCGGCAATTCGCTGGGTAGCGATGTCGCGCATCTGTTGCTCATACGCTGCGCTTAGCGTAACGGTTCCCAGTTCATTGCCGGTATTTTCGCTTCGCAGCACATTGTCGATCACGGATTGAGGGTAGACGGTGCTTTGCAAAATATCGCGACTTTGTTGCAGCCAGTATGTGGGGCGAAAACCAAGCTGATCGGTATCGGAGGAAATGTCGGTAGCGATTGCCATTAACGCCGGCATTGATTGAGAAACAGGTATTTCACGTAGTGCTCTGTCCCATGTGGAGTGCAGATTACCGTTGTTCACGCGGGTGCCATTGCCTCCGCGATCACCTTCAGGGAACAGGCGCTCTGATACCAAGCCGCCAGTATGCAAAGGCTGATGGACATCACCAATCAAGTGCAGCAACCAGCTCAACGCCACTGCTTTGTCGGCTTTATTGGTGGCGTTTTGCAGCTCATACATCGCAAAATCTAATCCATTCGCCACATTGTCGACGTGGCCACGCTCGTGTATCTGCTCGGCAGCCACACCTTGAATGTCAGGACGGGGCGCGGTATTGACGTAGACATTGCCTTGACGAACGGTCTCATCACGCACCCATGCGCCGTCAATCCAGTGCCAGTTCGGGTTGTCAAAGCGCTGCTGATCGTCGCCTTCAAAACCACGCGCCATATCCGGCCAGATAGCCGCTTGGCCCAGCAGCCAGCGCGCCTGAGTATCTGAATCGGCGCTTTTAACTGCATCAGGCATGGCTGCTAGGAAATCCTGCTCAAAACGTGGGTGTGCTCTCAGGAGGGTGATGAACTGCTCGCGTGTATCGCTGGACATCAACTCCCAGGCGACTTCAGCCGTCAAGCGATGCCCGGTGGCATCCCAGGCGTTTGCGGTGAACGGCAATACCATCAGCAGCGAGGCGTGTACCGACGAGATGACGTATTTTCGTGTCTGATGACACACGAGCGAAGATAAGAAAACTGCGCGCTTTAAAAACATAAAAAGCTTCCTGTCTTGTGGTTTGCGCACAGTGTACCAGAGCAGTATAGTCGCGTATCTCCAGATTGCAGGCAAAAAAATGCCCACGTGAAGCGCTTGGCTCACACGTGGGCTAGGTATCACCCATCAATGGAAAAGGGGGAGAGTCTATTCCATTCAAGCCACCAGCAGGGGAATGCCGGTGCTTGATCTGTATGATGCATGGGCTGTGCCAATATTTTTTTGTAATTGCTTTACTTATTGAAAGCAAAAGAAAAATATTTTTAGGCTTGGGCTCTGGTGTTTTTATGATCGATGGTTCTGCGTAGGTTTGCAGAAAAACACGATTCGTTTTGGTTCTTTGGTGTTGAATTTGCACCAGCGTGGGGCGCTTGAAATTTTATTGCTGGTAATGTGTTGTCGTAAGAGGATGTAGCGAATGCAGCCAATCCGGTCGAGGCAAGTTTCAGTCCAAGAGATTGAATGTTCTGCAATTCGCGCACAAGGTGCCGGCGGACAAAACGTCAACAAGGTCTCATCTGCCATTCATTTACGGTATGACGTGAAATCCTCGTCACTGCCGGATGATGTCAAAACGCTGGTACTGGCGTTGCGCGATCGGCGTATGAATGCCGACGGTGTCATTGTGATCAAGGCTCAGCGCTTTCGTACTCAGGAAAAAAATCGCGAAGATGCCATCGCGCGCTTGCAGGCCTTGGTTGACAAAGCCTGTGAAGTGGCCCCGCCACGGCTCGCCACACGCATACCCAGAGCGCAAAAGCAGCAGCGACTGGAGAGCAAGCGCAAGGTAGCGACCATCAAGTCCTTACGTGGTAAGCCGGTTGCTGACTAAGCCTGCATGTGTCATAAAGCGGCTTTTTGGTTCACACAAACTGTTCAGGATATTTATTCATGTTGAGACCTTTTCATCTGGCCATTCCGGTGCGCGATCTGGACGAGGCGCGTGAGTTTTACGGCACACGTCTGAAACTGCCGCAAGGGCGCAGCTCTGATCGTTGGATTGATTACAATTTCTTTGGTCATCAACTAGTGGTGCATCTGAATCCGAATCTGGGCAAAAACGGCTCTGTGCATCAGCATGCCAATCACGTCGATGGTCATGGTGTGCCAGTGCCACATTTTGGAGTGGTACTGAGCATGGAGGAATTTGCCGACTTTGAGCAGCGCTTGCGCGCGATGGGAACGGAGTTTGTGATCGAACCTTACATCCGTTTCAAAGGCCTCGCTGGCGAGCAGGCGACCATGTTTTTTAAAGATCCATCCGGGAATGCTCTGGAGTTCAAGGCATTCCGGGATATCGAATCGCAGCTATTTGCGGTCTGATCAGTAGACTTCAAACAGACCGGCGCCGCCCATGCCACCACCAATACACATGGTGCATACCACGTATTTGGCGCCGCGACGTTTGCCTTCGATCAGTGCGTGGCCAACCATACGCGCACCACTCATGCCGTAGGGGTGGCCGATAGAGATAGCGCCACCGTTGACATTCAGCAGTTCATCAGGGATGCCGAGTTTGTCACGGCAGTACAGCACCTGCACAGCAAACGCTTCATTGAGTTCCCACAGGCCGATGTCTTCCATTTTCAGGCCAAATCGCTTGAGCAGCACGGGAATTGCAAACACCGGGCCTATGCCCATTTCGTCAGGCTCACATCCGGCCACCGCCATGCCGCGGTAGGCACCCAGCGGGGTCAAACCACGTTTTTCAGCCTGTTTACTCTCCATCAGGACGCTGGCAGATGAGCCATCGGATAACTGGCTGGCATTACCGGCAGTGATGCAGCCGCCTTCGATAACTGGCTTCAGGCTTAAAAGGCCTTCCAAAGTGGTTTCTGGGCGGTTGCCTTCGTCTTTGGTTAATCTGACAGTTCTGAAACTGATTTCACCCGTTGCTTTGTCGGCGACACCCATGGACGATTCCATCGGTGCGATTTCCTGGTCGAATTTGCCGGCGGCTTGTGCAGCCGCAGTGCGTTGCTGGCTCTGAAAGCTGTATTCATCCTGAGCTTCGCGGCTGATGCCGTAGCGCTTGGCGACAATCTCAGCCGTTTGCAGCATGGGCATATAGGCGTGCTGAGATAAGGCCAGCACGTTAGCGTCAACAGTGCGGAATTTATTACGGTGATCGTTTTGTACTAGGCTGATGGATTCCAGACCCGCGCCAACCACGATGTCCATGTTATCCACGATGATCTGTTTGGCGGCAGTGGCAATTGCCATCATGCCTGAGGCGCACTGGCGATCCATGCTCATGCCGGATACGCTGCTGGGCAAGCCGGCCGCAACACCAGCAAGGCGGCCAATGTTGTAGCCCGTGGTGCCTTGTTGTACGGCGCAGCCCATCACCACATCATCAATTTCGTGTGGCGCAATACCGGCACGGTTTACCGCTTCGCGAATGGCGTGGCCACCCAGCGTTGGGCCTTCGGTGTTGTTAAAGGCGCCGCGATAGGCTTTACCAATCGGGGTTCGGGCGGTTGCCACAATAACTGCTTCTCTCATGATGGGTCCTTCTTAGTCGTTTGACTTTTTGTTTAGGCAAAATGGATCAGAATTAGAACAGTTGTTCGCTCTCAAGTGTAGCCGAAGCAGGCACCATTTCCCAAGTGCAAAAGTGCATGTGTTTTTA
>DITX01000053.1:0-3921 GCA_002422225.1 Gammaproteobacteria bacterium UBA6173 | reverse complement strand
AAAACACAGCGCATCTGTCCAGGCACATGCGTATTCCGGAGGAAGTGAGAATATGAAAAAAGTCCCATTCAGGCGTTCGTTCAGCCTGGTATCTCTGCTGTCTACGGCCGCTTTGGCGGCAGCACTGTCGGGTCCAGCATCAGCGCAAGCGCCAGACATCAATAGTCGTGTAGGTGATTTTTCGCTGCTGGATCAAAACGGTTATTTCCATCACATGAGCTGGTACGACAATCGCAAAGCGATTGTGTTATTGGTTCAGGCAAATGGCAGCAACACGTTCCGTCAGGCACTGCCAACATTTGCCGCCTTGCACACAACATACCAAGACAATTTCCAGTTTTTTATGCTGAACCCGTTGGGTGAGTCGCGCGCGTCAGTGATTGATGCCGTGGCGGCTGCCGGTCAGGAGATTCCTGTGCTGATTGACGATGCACAAGTCATCGCCGAAGCCATGAATGTGCAAACTGCTGGTGAAGCACTGATCTATGATCCGCGCTCATTCCGCCTGGTTTATCGCGGTCCGGTCGCTGGACTTGACAAAGCGCTGGCCGAAATCGATGCCGGTCAAGCCGTCACTAATCCGGTCATGGCAGTGACTGGCGAGTCCATTCAGTATGCAGCGCGCGACGCCAATATGGCGCGTACCGTGTCCTACTCGCAGGAAGTGGCGCCGATTCTGGCTCAGAACTGCGCCAGCTGCCACCGTGATGGCGGTATCGCGCCGTTTGCGCTGGACAGCCATTCCATGGTACAGGGCTGGTCGCCCATGATCCGTGAAGTCTTAATGACCAAACGTATGCCGCCGGGTCAAATCGACCCGCACGTAGGCGACTTTGTGAACAGCTACACCGTCAGCCCGCAAGATCAGCAAACCCTTCTGCACTGGATTGCCCAGGGAGCGCAGCGTGATGGTGATGTAGATCCTCTGGCCCAGCTGGTTTGGCCGCCAACTGAGTGGGCCTTTGGTGAGCCGGATCTGATTGTTGAATTGCCTCCGCAAGTGATTCCGGCAACCGGGGTGCTCGATTACATTAATGTGGTCGTCCCGTTTGAAGGGCTGACGGAAGATCGTTGGGTACGTGCCAGTCAGTACATCGCAGGTGACCGCACGGTGCTGCACCATACGCTGAACAGCATTCTGCCGCCGGGGTCCAATGGTGAACGTCGATTCCTGGGTGGCAGCAATGCCGATCAAGCCAATATCACGGCCTATATTCCTGGCGCTGAACCCAGCCAGGAACCGGAAAATACCGGTGGATTGCTCAAAGCCGGCTCTGAGCTGGCCTTGCAACTGCACTACACTACCAACGGCCGTGAAACAGTGGATAACAGCAAAATAGGTGTCTGGTTCTATCCGAAAGATCAGGTTCCGGAAAAACGCATGTCAGGTCAGTGTGCTTGTATCTTCACGCCGGGGTGGACACATATTCCGCCCAATGATCCGGATTTTGAACAATCACAGTCCATCACAGTGCCTCGTGATGCTTACCTGCATTCCTTCCTGCCACATATGCACTTCCGAGGTAAACGCATGCGTTTTGAAGCCACCTATCCAGATGGCAGCAGCGAAGAGCTGATCAATATCGCCAACTACAACTACAATTGGCAGCTGCGTTATCAGTTGCGTGAGCCGAAACTGGTGCCGGCAGGCACAGTGATCACAGCGGTTGGCGCCTTTGATAACTCCTCACAGAACAAGATGAATCCGGATCCAAACCGAGCGGTACCGTGGGGTCTGCAGAGCTGGGACGAGATGTTCTTCGGCGCAGTGAGCTGGCAGTATGTTGATCCTGAACCTGCAGCCGTTGAGACTGCGTCGGTTCAGTAATCCTCCTCGAATGGGTTGCAGTTGAGTGTTTAATTCACCTGCAACTCATAACCACTGCCAACCCCTGGCCCCAGTGGTAAACCCAATCCAATCCACACCATTGCCAACACCATACCGGTAATCATCAGCCAGATGCTGTAGGGAATCATGGTAGCGGCAAGCGATCCCAACCCAAATTCCTTGTTCCAGCGCTGGCAAAACGCCAGAATCAGCGGGAAATAAGGCATCAGTGGCGTAATGATATTGGTTGCGCCATCACCGACCCGGTAAGCGGCCGTGGTCATCTCCGGGCTGACACCCAGCAACATCATCATCGGTACCAACACCGGTGCAAGTAGCGCCCACTTGGCACTGGCAGAACCAATAAACAGGTTGATCGACGCCGTCAGCAGAATAATCAAGGCAATCAGCATCGGCATTGGCAGTTCCGCTGAGCGAATTATATCGGCGCCATTTATCGCAAAAATCAATCCAAGGTTTGACCAGTTAAACATCGCCACAAAGTGCGCGGCTGCAAAAGCCAGCACCAGATAATAAGCCAGATCGCCCATGGCGCCGGACATCATGCTGACTACGTCCCGGTGATTTTTGACGGTGCCGGCGGCAGATCCATACGCCCAGCCCGTTGCCAGAAACAGCAGGAAAAATGCAGCGACCAAGGATTGATAAAACGGTTGCAGACGGGCAGCGCCCGCATCTTCGTTGATCAAAGGCGTGCCCGGCGCAAAACACAGTACCAGCCATAAGGCCACAATCCCGAGCGCTGCCCAGCCCGCTCTGCGCAAACCAGCCTGCTCAGGCCCGGTCAGTGTGCTGTCTTCGCGTGTACTCAGGCCCACACTGTTGTTGGCAATGATTGCTTTGGCAGAGCCCAGCCTGGGTTCAATGATTTTATCGGTCACGTACCAGATCACTGGCAGGTAGACAAACACCATGGCGGCAATAAAAAACCAGTTCCCCGCAATGTTCATAACCCAGCTTTGGTCCAGCGTCACCACCGCAGCTTCCGTGATGCCAAACAGCAAAGCATCCAGCTGCCCGGGAATCAGGTTGGCGGAGAATCCACCCGAGACCCCCGCGAATGCAGCCGCGATACCCGCAATGGGATGGCGACCGGCGGCCGCATACACAACGCCCGCCAGTGGAATCAGTACCACATACGCAGCATCAGCTGCGAGATTACCCAGCATCGCCAGCAGCGCAATCACAGGTGTCAGCATGGCAAGAGGTGCTTTTTTAACCGCGCTGCTCATGGCGGTGGCAAACAAACCGCTGCGCTCTGCCACACCCGCACCCAGCATCACCAACAGCACATATCCCAGCGGATGAAAGTGGGCGAAGGTGGTTGGCATTTGCGTGAGCAGACGCTGCAGATTTTCCGCAGACAGCAGGCTTGCAGATAACACGATCGCCGGGCTGCCGTCGGCCTGGACTTGCGTAGGATGTACTGCGGAAATGCCCAGCAGCGACGCAATGACGCTGATCACAATGATCCCGCCAATCAACCAGAAGAATATAAAAACCGGATCAGGGAGTCGGTTGCCGGTGTCTTCGATCCAACCAAGGATGCCCTTGGATTTGTCACCAGTAGTAGGAATTTGTGCCATTTTGAGGTCCTTTTGTCTTGTTGTCGTTTTGCGACTGGGTTTTCAGCGTCGTGTGCCAAGCATAATGCAGGCATGGCTGTGCAGCAAAGTGAAGATGGGTAGGACAAAGAGCTCGCACACTGGTGGTCGGGAGAATGCAGCAACAGCGGGTCTTGACTGAACAACTGCTACTGCATTCCCCTGCCTTCCGACCGGACCGTTGCTTCCTGCTGGCAGATTTGGTTAGGCGTTTGAACCGCTTGTGGTTCGCTAACAGAAGTATAAACCATGTATGGTTCACTTGCGTTCAAGATTGGCAGCATTTATCAGGCAGCGGCGCGGCAGCATGCCTCAGCGAACTTTTGCCCGAAAAACCGGATTGGCGCAGTCATCTATCATGCGCATAGAAAACGAAGACCAGAACGTCACGCTGGAAACGCTGGAGATGTTATGCCAGACCTTCCACATTGATGTCGCGCAGTTGTTCCCGCCAGTTGACAGCATTCG
>DITX01000061.1 GCA_002422225.1 Gammaproteobacteria bacterium UBA6173 | reverse complement strand
ATTGATTTTCTGCCAATAGAGCAGACTCGCAATATCACTGGCAACCAGATGATTTTTATGGAAGATCTGGCTGTGCAGCCGGGTGATTTTGTCAGTTATTACATGACACTGGCAGATAACAATGCATTACGTGGGCCACAGCAGATTGTGTCTGATATTTATTTCCTGCAAGTTGTGCCTACCGATCAGGAGTTCCGACGCGCAGCGGGTGGACAACAAGGTGGCGGGGGCGGTGGCGGCGGTGGTGGAGACAACAGCAGCAGTGCGCTTGTGACCTTACAGAAAGACATTATTGCTGCCACCTGGCGCCTTCGCCAGCAGCAACTCAACATGGATCAGCAACAGTTTGATGACGATGTGGCTGTGCTCGCTGACTCGCAGCGTCAGGCGATGGAGCGGGCGCGTATGTCGATAGAGCGCTTGTCGGAGCGTCTGGATTTTGCGGACGACAGTTTTGGCAATGCCGTCACACATTTGCAGCGCGCTATCGAGCAAATGGAACTGGCAGCCGGGCAACTGGATGCGCAGGCGTTAACCACTGCCATGCAGCCTGAACAGCAGGCCTTGCAGATGGTGCTGCGTGCCGAAGCCGAGATCAATCGCACAGATGTTAACTTCCAGCGCCAACAGGCTGGGGGTGGCGGCGGTCGTGGCGGGCAGCAGGAGCGCGAGGATTTGCGTGAATTGTTCGACATGGAAATGGGTCAGAATGAAAATCGATATGAAACGCCGCGGCAAGCCGGTGGCGGTCAACAGCAAAATACCGAAGAAGCCAGTCGTCTCGAAGAACTGGCGCGTCGTCAGGAAAGTCTGACCCGCGCACAGCGCAATCTTGCCCGGCGCATGGAAGAGCTTGAAGAGGAGCAGCGTCGGCGCGAACTCGAAAGGCTGCGCCGTGAGCAGGAGCAATTAAGCACCGAGTTGGCGCAGCTGCAGCAACAGATGAATCGTCGTCAACAAATGCAGCAGGCGCAAAACTCCCAGCAGCAAGGTGGCCAGCAATCCAATAGTCAGGCCAGTAATGCAGATATGCAGCGGGCACTGCAACAAATGCAGGAAGCTGCCCAGGCCGACTCCCCCGCTCAGGCGGCAGCGCGCAGTCAGCGCGCATTGGAAAGTCTGCGCGAGCAGCAGCGCCAGATGGCGCAACAACCGGCAAATTCAGCCAATCAGCTGGCACAGAATATTGCTCAGCGTGGTCAACAGCTCATTCAACAACAGCGTGAACTCCAGCAGGCGCTGCAGCAACTGGCGCAACAACAAGGGCTGGGCCAGACCCGGCAAGCCGCCAGCAATTCTGAGGAAGTGCAGGAATTGGTGCAGCAACAGGAGCGCAACCGCCAGGAGTTAGCCGAAATCGAGCGCATGCTGCGCGCGGTCATTGCCCGTGCCAGCAATGAGGAACAGCAGCTGTTGTCGCGGGCGCAACAGGCCAATCGCGCGATCCGGCCACTGACAGAACAGATGGATACCGCCAATCGGGTGCTGCGCAACGGTATGGTCAATCTGGCCGTTGATATCGAGGGCGAAGTCGCTGAGGCGTTGAATAATCTGGATAGAAACCTGCAGGCTTTGGGGGCTGGAGGTCAGGCACCCTCGCAGCCAGGTCAAGATCCGGTGATGCAGGCAGCAGCGGATGCAAGTGCTCTGCGCCAACAGTTGGAGCAACTGCAGTCCGAAATCGATGCGCGTCAAGCGGGTCAGTCCGGTGACGCATCGATTGCCGAGATGCGCGAACAACTGGCGCGCTCACAACAATTGGCGCAACAGCTGGCCCAGCAGTTGGATCAGGGCGGGCAGCAGGGCGCAGCTCAGCAGAGCCAGCGCGGACAACAGGCTCAGCAGTTGGCACAACAAGGTCAACAAGGTCAACAGGGTCAACAAGGTCAACAACAAGGTGGCGGTGGTGGTCAACTGGCCGGTGGGTCCAACGATCCGCAGCAGCGCTCGGGTCTTGGCGGAATTCCGGCGCTTGGAGAAGCCGCGTTGTGGGGCAATGCCCGTTCGATCAGCAGTGAAATTACCCGCCAGTCTCTGGAACAATTCATGAATCAGCCTGAGCTGCTGCGTGGTTTGTTACAGCCGCTGATTGAACTGGAAAGCGACCTGCGAGCACGAGCAGAGCTCGCACAAATCAGTAAGCGACTGTTCAGTGTTTCTGAAGAGGACATTCCTGATCAATACCGGCAGTTGGTTGAGTCCTACTACCGAGCATTGTCAGAAACCGGGGCGCAGACACAGGCAGCTCCTGTTCAATAGCATCAACCCGATGTCGTAGAAAAGAGAGTCAGTAAATAAACAATGAGTTTTTTTCTGGATGCATATGTTTTAGACGCTATTCGTGATGGTCGGTTTGACTTCGCTTATGGGCCGCATCCACTTATTGCCCTATTGCTGTTTTTGATGATTCCTGCGGTGGTTTGGTTTTTGTATCGCCGCACCACGCGACCGATTACACGTCGCTGGAAAAATCTGTTGATTGGACTCCGCTCAGCCGTGTTGATGCTACTGTTGTTGTTGCTGATGCGCCCGATTATCACAACCTTTGAAGTTAATCCTCAGGAGACCTACCTAGCGGTATTGGTGGACGATTCTGCCAGTATGCAAATTGCCGATGTTGCGGGTTTTGAATCCCGCAAACAGGCTGTCACCGATGCCTTGTATGGTGCCAATGGTATCGTTGCCGGCCTGACCGATCGTTATCAGGTGCGTACCTTTGCGTTTAACCAATCCTTGCGTCGCGTCAGTGATGCGTCGGACCTCACTGCTCAGGGCAACAGTTCCGGTCTGGAACAAGCTATGCGCCAGGTGGCAGAACAACTCGGTGGTCTGCCTTTGAGTGCTGTGGTGATGATCAGCGATGGTGCTGATAATGCCGATACGGATCCTTTGTTGAGTGCCAGAGATTTTGCGGCCCGCCAGATCCCGGTGTTTACCGTGGGTGTTGGAGAGGAGCAGATCCCGCGTGATGTTGGCATCAGCAACGTATCCGCCTCGCAGACCATTCTGGATAATAGCGTGTTTGATATTCAGGTTGACCTTAACCAACAGGGCTACAGTGGTCGGCAATTGAATCTTCGCGTGATGGATGGCGAAACCGAAGTGGCATCAAGGCTGGTGACACTTGGCAATGAAGGCGGGCGCCGAGTTGAGCTTGAAATCAGCCCCGATCGCAAAGAGCCTATCCTGTATGAATTGCGGGTAGATGAGCAGGACGGTGAGATCGTGCTGCAAAACAACCGTTATCAATTTCTGGTCGACAACAGCGAACGCCCGCCGCTGAATGTGCTGTATGTCGATGGGCATCCGCGTAATGAATTTAAATTTATACGGCGTGCAGTGGAGAGTGATAGTAGTTTGAGATTGGCCTCCTATCTGCGCACGGGCCCTGGTCGCTTTTACCGTCAAGGCATCAATACACCTCTTGAACTCAGTGGCGGATTCCCGACCCGTGTGCAGGATCTTTATCAGTACGAAGCCATAGTATTGGGCGACATTGGTCGCGACTTTTTTACAGACGATCAGCTGTTGATGCTGCAGGACTTTGTCGCTGAACGCGGCGGTGGCTTATTGGTAGCCGGTATGCTGGACGATGCGTTTGTGGACAGCGTGGTTGCTGATATTCTGCCGCTGACTTTGAACAGGTCTGATACCTTGCCAGCCTATCTGCAGGGTGGTATCCGACGGGGTGCCCATGCAACAGGCGAGCTGTTTGCGCCACGTTTGACGGCTGCTGGCGAGTTTTCAGAATTGTTACGCCTTGACAGTGATGATGCAAACAACAGGCGTTTGTGGAGTGAACTACCCACGCTGCAGGGTATCTATGTCACAGGCCGTGCCAAACCCGGTGCGACCATTTTGTTAGAGCATCCTGCACTGCAGTATCAAAACCAGGCATTGCCTTTGATTGCCACTCAGCGTTATGGCAGTGGCCGCAGTATGAGTATCAATACTGCCAGCACCTGGCGCTGGCAGATGTTGATGTCCGCTGAGGATGAGTCCCACGAACGCTTATGGCGGCAGATGTTGCGCTGGCTGGCACAAGGGGCCATGGAGCGTGTCAGTGTCAACTTTGATAGACCGTTCTATAACGCGGGTGATACTGTTAGTGTCTCAGTCAAAGTGCTGGATGCTGAGTACAAACCGGACAATAACGCATCTCTTTGGATACAACGCACTGATCCACTGGGTAATGCAGTTGATATCGCCATGGAGTGGGATATCAATCAGGACGGCACCTATGTCAGCCGATTTGTGGCTGCTGACGAAGGTGTATACCGGGTATTGGTGGATGTGGCGAGTGCCGCCGGCACGGGTCTGGAAACCGAAAAACCTGCGGCTTTTGTGGTGACTCCGTCTTTACGAGAGTTCAATAACGCCGGACGCGACACAGGAATGTTGACCAGAATTGCTGAGATCGGGGGCGGCCGCTACTACGATTTATCCGCTGCTCAACAGATGCTCAACGATATTGATCATGTGCCGGGCGCCTACTCGCGCGAAGTTCAGGAAGATCTCTGGGACAGGCCTTGGCTGTTGGCCTTATTGATTGCATTGATGTGTATGGATTGGATGGCGCGTCGCTATCGGGGGTTGTCATGATGCGAATATGCGCACTGCTGGCCGTCGCGACTGTGTTGTGGTCTGTGACATTGTTTGCCCAGCCAACAGGTCAGCCAGGATCAGGCGCGGAAGATACACCCTGGTTTCAACAGACCCCGGAAAACAATAAGTTTGCGCTAATTATTGTCGGCGCCTCGGCGTCGGATGAAATTCGACAGCGCCTGCGTACTTGGGCAACTGATTTGTATGGCAGCCTGCTGGCCGATTATGGTTACTCAAGCAACGCCATCGAACTGTTGATAGACGATGGCCGTAATGTCGGTAATGCCGCGTCGATTGTCAGCGGTGGCTCACAGTTTGAGGACATTGCTGCGGCGGTGGAGCGCATCGGGCGTGACAGCCAGGCCGGTGACCAATTGACAGTCTTTCTGTTTGGTCATGGCTCCAGCACCTTTGGGGAAGCAAAATTTAATAACGTCGGCCCTGACATGACAGGCAACGATCTGGCGGGTTTACTGGCACCATTGGCGGGTGTTGATATGGTGATCTTTAACACCACCAGTGCCAGTTTTGAATTTTCGCGCGCACTGTCAGTGCTGGGTCGCGTTGTTGTCTCGGCAACGCGCTCGGCTGCCGAGCGCTACGATCCCTTGTTTGGTGGTTTTCTGGTAGCGGCATTAACCGAAAAACGTGCTGATCTGGACAGAAATGGCCGGGTGTCGGTGCTCGAGGCCTTTAATCACGCCAGTGGTCGGGTCGCACAGTGGTACAGCGATCAAGGGCGGCTTTCCACTGAGAATGCCGTGCTGGACGACTCGGGTGATGGTCTGTTCAGTCGCGAGCCCGGTACCGGGCAACCCGACGGCATGTTGGCTGAAATTGCGTATCTGAATGTGATCAGCCCTGGCGTGCAAAAAACATCACCTGAGGCCGTAGGTCTACAGGCAGAAATGCAAACAATTGAGCGCGAGATTTTTATTCTGCGTAATCAGAAAGTGAATTATCTGGAAGAGGACTATTGGAACCGGCTGGAGGCTCTGTTGATTGATCTGGCAACCCGCACGAGGAGATACAATGACTTACCCTGATGCGTCCCGACACCCCTTGCGCCGCGCGATTCGTAGTGCCACTGCCATTGCGGGACTCAGCCTGCTGTCGANNCCGAGTCTGCGTTTGCCCAGCCCATCGAGTTATCCGCGCTGGATAACCTTACCCGCGGCAATGAATTGTTATTACGCGGCTCGTATCTGGGCGCGATCGAAGCCTTTAATGCCGTGCGCGAANNTACGAACAGGCCATTTCTACATTACGCCCGCTGGTGCGCAACCCAGCCGACAGCCCGGCAGCGGCCACACAACTGGCTGAACTTTACCGGATGACTGGGCGGTCCGCGGACGCTGAAGACATTTTGGCGCACGTAGTGGCGGGGCAGATCAATCCTCCTGTGCGCACACTGGTGCAGTACGGTCTGGTGCTGGATCTGCGTGGCAATATCGAAGCTGCAGCGCAACAGTACAATACCGCGCTGGCCCGTTATGACAGCGGCTTGGTGTTTGACTCGGCCGATGTGGGCATGGTGGCGTTGGCGGCGTGGAAGCTCGACGAGTTTCATGATGCCAATGCGCTGTTTGCGGAGGCCGTGCGTCTGGATGGCAACAATCTTGAGGCATTGACCTTGTGGGGCGATCTGTTCCAGGACAAATTTAACGACGCCGATGCCGAGACCAATTATAACCAAGTGCTCACCATCAATCGTCGTTACTCCCCGGCGCTGACGGGTATGGCACGTATCAGCAGTCCCGAGCGCTATCTAGCCATGAGTCTGGAGGCAAATCCCCGCGATGTTGCCGCGCTGGAAACCTATGGCTTGTTGATGGTGCGCAACTATCAGAAAGATGTGGGGCGTGATTATTTGCAGCAGGCGTTGACAGTCAACCCCGAATCCATTTCTGCCTTGTCATCGTTAGCGGCGCTGGCTGCCATAGAAGATGATATGCCCGAGTTTGACCGGCTGCTTGAACGTGTAAACGCCTTCAGTCCGGAAAGCTCCGAATTTTTTGCGGGTGTTGCCGACTACCTTGGCAATAATTACCGCTTTACCGAAGCGGTGAGTTATGCCCGACGGGCGATTGCCCGCGACCCTAATAACTGGCACGCGCATACCGTGCTGGGCGGCAATCTGGTGCGGCTCGGTGAAGAAGTTGAAGGCAAACAGCATCTTGAACAAGCCTTTGATAATGATCCTTTTAATGTCATGACGTCCAACATGCTGCAGGTGTTTGATGTGCTGGAAGGTTATGCTGCACTCGAAACTGAGCATTTTCGTGTCAACATGAGTCAGCGCGATGCACAGGTGTTGTGGCCCTATATGGCACCTTTGCTGGAGGAAAGCTGGCAGCGGCTGGTTGAAAAATACCAGTTTGAGCCGGAAGTGCCGGTATTGATCCAGGTGTTTGAGCGCACTGAAGATTTTGCCGTACGCTCAGTGGGGTTGCCCGATATCGGCCCACTGGTGGGCATCTGTTTTGGCAAAGTAGTCACCTTGATATCACCGGATACCCTGAGCGCCAACTGGCAAGAAATTCTCTGGCATGAGCTGGTGCATGTGTTTACCTTGCAAATGACTCAAAATCGTATGCCGCGCTGGTTGTCGGAGGGCATCTCTACCTGGGAAGAGCGTCAGGCGCGTCCGGAATGGGGGCGTCGTCTTGGGCTTGAGTTGGTCAGAGCTGTCCAGCAAGGCAAGTTGCTGCCAGTTTCCAATCTTAATGAAGGTTTTACCGGCGCAAAAAGTGATGCCGATTTGAGTTTTGCGTACTTTCAGTCTTATCTGGTGGTTGAGTACATTGCCGAACATTATGGGTTTGAAAAGCTGCGCGCCTTGATTCTGGAATACGCGCATATCCGTGAAGAAAGTGAAATGTTTGCCAATGTGTTTGAAATGGACATGGTGACGTTTGATACTGGATTCCGTGACTGGATTCAACAACGTGTCGACCAGATCAACGTCTATGTGCATGTGGAAGACACTGCGGATGAAGGGGCCGGTCACGGCCACGGTGTGCGCGAAAACAATAGTGCAGTGTTGGCAGAGCTCTACAATAATACCTCCTTGAAGCAACACATGCGCGGTCGCGTGGAGCAACAACCACGTGATTTCCAGGCGCATCTGCAACTCGGTATTGTGTTGTTCCGCGAGCAGGCCTACGACGAGGCTATTGTTCATCTGCAAACCGCACAGGACATTTTGCCCGATTATGCAGGTTACCCAAGTCCATCGCTGGTGCTTTCCCAGATTTACGAAGCGCAGGGCAACACCGCCGCCATGATGGAGCAGCTGAGCGTGATGCTGCAAAACCAGCAGCATGACTACGCGTCTGCTTTGAAGTTGGCTGATGCGGCTTTGACCTCAGGCGACACGGAACAAGCTGACTATTATTTGAGTCGCGCACTGGCCGTCAATCCCTACCGACCCGAGATCCATCGCAGTGGGGCGCAACTGGCTCAGCGAGTTGGTGATACCGGCCGCGCAGTGCAGGAGTTTGAAGTGCTGGTTATGTTGGATCAGAGTGATCCGGTTGATGCACGTACCAATCTGGCTGGTGCGTATCTGGACAATCAGCAACTTGATGAGGCGCGTCGCACCGTACTCAGAGCACTGGAAACGGCGCCTGGTTATGAGCGCGCACAAGATATTTTGCTGCGCGCTGTTGAGCGCAGTAATCAGCCGTCAGGTTCAGGCTCAGGAGCAGGCAGTCAGCCATGATTACATGGGTCAACGGCAATCGGGTTATCACTGTTGTCAGCTTTGTGCTGGCGGCGGTGATGTTCCCGGTTTTTGCCCAAGCCCAGGTTGACCCTTTACAGCCACCGCAAAACCAGCGTTCACAAGAAGTCCGAGTGCCGGAGGTGCGATTGCCCCCCGTGCGTGTGCCCGATACCCGTCAACGCGATGGCATGGTTTTTCCGCAGGATTTTGATGTGCGTAGTCTACGCGATAGTCTGGCACCCACAGGGCAGGGGGCGTCGCAGTCGCGGTCTGCCAGCTATCCGGAATTCACCTGGATTCGCGGTCGTTATGAAAACTATGCCAGCGGTCGCGGCGGTCGACGTGGTGGTTGGTGGGATACCGACTTCCCGGATGCTGAACAGAACTTCATGCGTGGCGTGCAGCGTTATACTTTTATCGATACCGATACCACCAGCCCGCGCTGGATGGATCTCACCGATCCAGCGCTGTTTGAACACACGTTTTTGTATATGACCATGAAACGTGTGCCCATAGGCAGTATGCGCACAGGGCCAAATTTTAATCCGCTTGAGGTCGAAGCCTTGCGCGAGTTTATGCATCGTGGTGGTTTTGTAATGCTGGACGACTTCTGGGGTGAGGCGCATTTTCAGGATTTTCTGATAGAAATAACAAAGGTATTTCCGGATCGTGAGTTAATTCAGCTGGATATGAACCATGAGATTTTCCGGATGTTTTATGACATTGCAGAAGTTCCGCAGGTGCCCGGCCGGGCTGTGACCTGGGATTATGGCAACGTCATCTTGAATGATCCGCGTTATCCGCCGTCAGTGCATGCCATTCTGGATGACATGGGGCGCGTGATGCTGGTGGCAAATTTTAATTCCGATATGGGCGATGGTTGGGAGCATACCTTTCTGGAGATGTATCCCACCCAGATGACCAATGAAGCCTATCGACTGGGCATCAATTATTTGATTTACGCATACACACACTGAGTTTACAGGACATAACCATGACAGATACCCACATGATTGATGACACCCCGGTTGCTGGTCTGGAAGACAATAACGATCTGGCCCTGGTTAAAAAGATGCAGTTGGGGCGAGATCAGATGGTGCATGAAATCCGCAAAGTCATTGTGGGGCAGGATGCGGTTATTGAAGAGTTATTGATTGCACTGTTTGCAGG
>DITX01000082.1 GCA_002422225.1 Gammaproteobacteria bacterium UBA6173 | reverse complement strand
GCAAAACACCTGATAAGCTGCCTGAATTTGGCTTCGCTGATTTTAGAACGGCGGTAGTACCTATTTTTATCAACCATATTAGGAAGTTATCACACCTTAACAGGTGCTTTGCTTCCTAAGACCCTTGAATATTTATGAGAGTTTGATGAATTGTCCATCTCTGCAACAGCACTGGCCGCCGGGCTGTGGTCTGCTGATGCCCTGCCGGAGATGGTATCCCGCAGCATGCGATCAAACGCTGCCGTAATGATCTGCCAGCCGAACGGCTCAACCGTGAGCCGGGCGACCGCACCGAGCTGTCGCAGCTGATGTGGATGACCCGCCACCAACTTTTCTGCCGCCTCACAAAAATGCGCCTGATCCGCGAATGGCACTGACATGCCGTTGACTTCATTTTTGATAAAGAGATTAGCGGCAGCATAATCATAGGCCACCACAGCGAGCCCGCTGGCCATAGCCTCCGTGACCACGTTACCGAAAGTCTCTGTAATGCTGGCGAACAGAAAAACATCGGCAGACGCATAATGTACTGCCAGCTCCAAGCCGGTTTTGCTGCCGCAAAAGATATGTTCCGGATATTGCCTGCGCATTTTTTTCAGCTGCGGACCATCACCCACCCAAATCATGCGAGCGGTCGGCTGTATTCGTCGGATAGCCTCATACGCTTGAATGACACCGATGAGATTCTTTTCGGATGCCATACGCCCCACATGTAACACAGCTATCTCGCTGCTACCCAGTCCCCAGAGATTTCTGAGCTGCTCACTGCGTCTGGCCGGTGAAAACAACTCGGTGTCCACGCCTCTGCCCAGCACAACCACATTTCTGTAGCCGTCTTCCTGCAGGATGGCCTGTTGCAGCTTGTTGGGCACCATGGTCATACAGGTCTGATTATGAAAACCGCGCAGATGCTGCATGACCAGCCCACGCAACCAGCCGACATGATAGTGCTTGCAATACCGGTGAAAATTGGTGTGAAAGCTGCTGGTAACAGGAATGTCAAGCAGCCTGGCCATCTTCAGGGCAGCCCAGCCCAAAGGCCCTTCGGTCGCGATATGCACCAGATCAGGTCGATGTTTGCGCCAAGACTTACGCAGCTTTTCCAGCATGGGCAAGCCAAAGCGCAAGCCCTGATAGCCGGGGATCGGCAACCCCGGTACCAGCCAGTGCTCGATATCACCGGATGGGTCGGCTGACCTGTCCGACTTTTGCCTGGGCCGGACTATGGTCACCTGCCAGCCCATTGCCGACAACCCCGCCATCAAACGGCTCAAGGTCATTGCCACGCCGTTGATTTCCGGGGGCCAGGTTTCCGTCACAAGACACAGTCTTGATGCATTGCAAGGCACTGGGATACCGTGCATGTCTGTCCTTTTCATGCAGCCATTGTCGGGCAGCAGTGTTAAGAAAAAATGACTGAGTGGTGGCGCATTACCAGAGCAAATAACTCAATGCCTTACGGCCAAACAGCCAGAGCAGCACGTAAAAGGCAACAAAATAAACCACCGTCACAAATAGAAGAAACAGAGCGACAAAAACCATCATGCCGTCATCTTCGAGCTCACCAATACAGTAAAAAATGACGGCCACGCCCGGCAAAAAATTATTCAGCGGCAAAGGTACCGGAAAGGGAATCGCCATCAAAAGCCCACCGGCAATCAGGATATGACCGGCGATGCGCCGACCTCTCTGTCCGCTGACAAGATGCTGCATTCTGGGTCGAGTGAAGCGTCTGCAGAAGCCGACCAATCTGAGACTGACCGCAATAATCATCTGCCACATGCGTTTGCCCAGCACAACCCCGCGCACGCGTGCAGGCAATACCGGCGCATGATGCCCCTGCAACAGCTGCCGCCCGAGAATTGCCAGAGTCAAGCCGCCGAGCACCGTCAAAGGCCCGAGCGGCACTGGCTGCAACAAGGGCAATATCAGAATGATGGCTATGAATGCATAAGCCGTTTCGTCCAGGCGGTCTGTGACTTCGCCCAAGGTCAACGGACGCTGCCCGGCCTCCTGCGAGAACCGGTGCAACAGGCGCAATAACGTCGCGTAGTCACACATCTCAGATCAGACCATCATACCGTTACTGCCAGCAGCATCACTGCAGGGGATACATTCAAAACCGGCGATAAATCGCGCCTGCGAGCCTTCGCCTCAAACCATCGCGGCTTGGATAATGTTTCTGCTTCAGGCTGTGCATGCATGTGAATTCTCGATAACAGGCAGGGATCGTCAAATGACGTATTCAATGGATTATCTGAAGCAATTATTGCAGCCGCATGACGATGCCGCGCCCGACCAAACACAACAGAAGCAGCGGAGTTGTCATCTACTGTCCACATTCACTTCATCAGAAAGTAACAATCGGATGCCAGCATAGCTATCGATTTAAAAGGTAGGTATCAGGAGTCTGGCATGCAGCAAAACAACACAGAAAAAGTGGTCTGGTGTATCACCGATGGCAAACTGGGACACATGAAGCAAGTACAGGGCCTAGTTCAGGCCATGGCGAAACTGATTCCGGTGAGGGCAGTTGAAATTCGCGCCCGCTCCTCCTGGCAAACCCTGCTGTCAGCCTTGCGGGGGCGCTATGCGCCCGGTGAGCAGCTGCCACCGCCGGATCTGATCATCGGCGCCGGACATGGTACCCACCTCAACATTCTGGCAGCACAACGCGCTTATGGCGGCAAAACCGTGGTGCTGATGAAACCCAGTCTGCCACGCCAGTGGTTCGACCTTTGCCTAGTACCCGATCATGACGGGGTTGATGCGGCCAGCAACATCATCACTACCCACGGTGTGTTGAGCCTTGCCAGGCCAGCAACGTCAAAAGACCCGCATGCCGGCCTGATCCTGCTGGGTGGTATTTCAAAACATTTTGACTGGGAAACCGGTCGTCTGGTATTGAGTATTCACCGTCTTGCCAGGGAAACACCCCAAGTGCAATGGCTGTTGACGATGTCGCCGAGAACACCGGCAGCCACATTGGAAGCGATCCAAAGACTCAAATTGCCTAATTTGCAAGTCATGCCACTGCAGCAAACCCCTGCAGGTTGGCTCGAAGAAAAGCTGGCCACCGCCAGCCAGGTCTGGGTCACCCCTGACAGTGTCTCCATGCTTTATGAAGCTTTGACGGCTGGTTGCAGCGTGGGTGTTTTCAATCTGAAAGCCAAGCGCATGAGCCGGGTTGTGCGTGGTCTGGAAAAGTTGCGCGAGAGCGGCTGGGTCAAATGCTACCGCAGATGGCAGCCGGGCAGCCTGTTGCCACAAATGGCGGAAAAAATTGACGAAGCCGGCCGCTGTGCGCTCTGGATCAAGCATCAATGGTTCCAAAACGCCTGAAGGTGCTGCAAATCTTGCCGGCGCTCAATAGCGGTGGCGTAGAACGCGGCACCCTTGAAGTCAGCAGGTATCTGCTGGAAAACGGCCATATCTCCATGGTGATGTCGGCCGGCGGACGATTGGTTGACTCGCTTGAGCGGCATGGTGCAGTTCATGTGGCGTGGCCTATCGGCCAAAAATCCTTGCAGACGTTCCGCCTCATCCCCAGGCTGCGCCGGTTTCTGACAGAACAGAACATAGACATCGTGCATTGCCGTTCGCGTTTGCCGGCCTGGATAACGTTTCTGGCATGGCGCGGCATGCCTGCGCAAAAACGGCCACGACTGGTAACGACCGTACATGGCTTTTATTCGGTTGGTGCTTACAGCGCCATCATGACGCGCGGTGAAAGAGTGATCTGCGTTTCGGATGCCATTACGGATTATGTCAGCAGCAATTACAAGCATGCCAATCCTGCTGCACTGCGCACCATCCATCGCGGCATCGATACACGGGAATACCACCCTGCCTATCAGCCTGATGCGGCGTGGCTGGCTGACTGGCATGCGCAATACCCGCAGCTCCGCAACAAACAACTGGTGGTCATGCCCGGCAGGCTGACCCGCCTTAAAGGTCATCACGATTTCATACAGATCATTGCGAACCTGAAAGCAATGATGCCGGATGTACACGGCCTCATCGTTGGCGAAGCCGAAGCGCGTCACCAGTCCTATCTGGCCGAGTTGCAGCAGGCCGCTGCAGACGCCGGCCTGTCCGGACATCTAACGTTTACCGGCCATCGGAGCGATTTGCGCGAGATTTTCAGCATCAGCGCCGTGACCGTTTCATTATCCGGCCAGCCGGAGGCTTTCGGGCGCACCGTACTGGAAGCGCTGGCGCTGGGCAAACCTGTCGTCGCCTACGGACATGGCGGCGTCAGCGAAATCATGCAATCCATGCTACCTGAGGGCGAAGTCGCCATGCATGACATTGAGGCAGCCAGCGCCCGTTGTGCTGCCCTGCTTACACAACCTGTCGCACCCGGGCCAATGCCCGAAAGCTTCAGACTGGAATCCATGCTGAGAAGCACGCTGGATGTCTATCGAGAATTAACCACCCCACCCCATTGAATCAGGAAAGCATGCCAACACATTATCAAGAAGCCAGGATCGGCATTATCGGTCTCGGCTATGTCGGATTACCGCTCGCCGTCGAATTCGGCAAGCATTTGCCAACCGTCGGCTATGACATCAACCATCAACGTGTGAATAGTTTGCAGCAGGGCCACGATGCCACGCTCGAAATGACCACAGAAGAGTTGCAGCAGGCCACACACCTGGTCTTTAGTGATGCTCTCGACGCATTGCGCACTTGCAACACTTTCATCATCACCGTGCCCACTCCGGTAGATCAGAGCAATCGTCCGGATATGCGGCCATTGCTGCGTGCCAGTGAGGATGTCGGCAGCGTGATCAAAGCCGGCGATGTCGTCATTTATGAATCGACCGTATACCCGGGAGCTACCGAAGAGGATTGCATCCCGGTTATTGAGAGAATCTCCGGCCTGGTCTTCAACCGTGATTTTTTCGCCGGTTACAGTCCGGAACGGATCAACCCGGGCGACAAGGAACATCGGCTGGTCAATACGGTAAAGGTCACCTCGGGATCAACACCGGAAGCCACTGAATTTGTTGACAGCCTTTACCGTAGCATCATCCAGGCCGGCACGCACAAAGTCGAAAGCATTCGGGTTGCAGAAGCTTCCAAGGTCATTGAAAACACGCAACGCGATATCAATATTGCGCTGGTCAACGAACTGGCACTGATCTTCAACCGCATGCAAATCGATACCGAATCGGTGCTGAAAGCAGCCGGCACCAAATGGAACTTCCTGCCGTTCCGGCCCGGTTTGGTAGGCGGGCACTGTATCGGCGTTGACCCCTATTATCTGACCCATAAAGCTGAAGCGCTGGACTATCACCCGGAAGTCATCCTCGCCGGCCGGCGTATCAATGACGGCATGGGCGAATATGTGGCGAATACCGTTGCCCGCCTGATGATGCACCGGCGCATCAATGTCGTTGATGCACGCATTCTCGTGCTGGGCCTGACATTCAAGGAAAACTGCCCGGATCTGCGCAACACCAAGGTCGGGGATCTGGTGCGCACGCTAAAAGATTTGAACGCTCGCGTCGATGTTTATGACCCATGGGTACATGCCGAAGAAGCACGGGAAGAATACGACATTGATCCGGTCACAGCATTAAGCGATCAAACTTATGATGCTGTCGTCATTGCCGTGGCACACCGCCAGTTCAAGCAGATGGGTATTGAAAAAATCCGGGCACTCTGCAAGCCGGAATCGGTGATCTACGACGTGAAGTATCTTTTCCCTGCAGAACTGGTGGATGGGCGTTTATGAACTCAAATACATCGACCCGGCATAAACCCAAAGCACAACGACCTGATAACAAACAGTTCATCTGCATGAAATGGGGCAGCCTGTATGGGCCGGAGTATGTCAATCGCTTGTATGCCATGGTACGCAGGCATACCTCGGGCGCGATCCGCTTTGTCTGCCTGACCGATGATGCATCCGGCATCCGTCCCGAAGTCGAATGCCACCCATGCCCTGAGATTGCAATCCCTGCGCCGCACAATACACGCGGCTGGCGAAAGCTCACCACCTTTGCCGGCAGCGACAAGCTGTTCGGCTTCAGCGGCCACTGGCTTTTTCTCGATCTCGATGTCGTCATCCTGCAGCCGCTCGATGATTTCTTTACCTATCTGCCGGAAAAAAACTTCATCGTCATGCGCAACTGGACGCAGCCCGGCAAAAATATCGGCAACACCTCTGTTTATCGCTTCAGGATCGGCGCTGAAGCCTATCTGCTGGAACAACTGCAGAACGATCATGCGTCAGTGCTTGCGCAATGCCGTAACTCCCAGACCTATGTTTCGCGCAATGTCCATGCGTTGACTTTCTGGCCGGATAGCTGGTGCGTATTGTTCAAGACCCATTGCGTGCCGGCTTGGCCGCTGCGCTTCTGGCAGCAACCGTCAGCACCGCAAGACGCACGCGTGGTGGCGTTTCCGGGCGTACCCAATCCGCATGAGGCGATGGATGGCATCTGGCCCGCCAAAGGCTGGAAGAAAATCTACAAGTTCATTCGCCCGGCACCCTGGATATCTGCCGCCTGGGAGCACGCAGAAGACGCCATATTGCCCGTCAAGGAAAACTGATGCTGCGCATACTGGTCATCGATGAAGGTGCGCCGGGGCATATATCCCAATCACTTGGACTGGCCAAGTCACTGGCAGGCAGGATCGGCGCAGAAGTGATCACCCATGAAAGTCACCTGAAACTGCGCGGCTTTCTGCGACCGTTACTTAAAGCATTGTTCAACCTGAACGGAAACAAGTTACCGGTATGGCTGTTGCGTCTGGTGTATGAAAACACAGCCAACCTCGACCATATCGAGGCAGATATTGTTGTGGCAAGCGGCGGCAAAGCGCTCTTTCTGGCCGCCTGGCTGGCCAGAAAACGCGGTAGCCCGTTGATCTATTGCGGCGATCCGAGACCACTGCCGCCATCCTGGTGTGACATCATTCTTAGCCCGGTTCCTGTTGCCGGGCACCCACGCGTAATTGAAACAGAACTGCTGATCAGCCACTTCTCGCCAGATAGCATCAAAGATCGGGGCGCAGAATTTCGGGCGCAACGCATCGGCAGCGGCGGCAAACAGATCGGGGTATTGCTGATCGGCGGCAATTCGCGCAGCCATGAGTATCAAACACAGGACTGGTTACAGCTGGCCGAAGCCGTCAATAAACTCGGGCGTAAAGGGTGGCGCTGGCTAGTTACCACCTCAAACCGCACAAGTACAGAGCAAGAGGCACTGTTAAGGGCGCATCTCGGTCAGCAGTACATCCTGAAAAGTGTCTGGTGGCAACAGCAACCGGAGAAACTCATGGTCGACTATCTGGGTGCTGCCGATGCGGTATTTGTGACCCAGGACAGCCTCACGATGCTGAGTGAGGCCGTTGGCGCAGGCAAACCGACATTCGCCCTGGCACCTGCGCTGGTCAGGCATTCGGACTTACTTGAACCCGTGCTGACCCGGCTGCAGGAGAAAAAACGGCTGCAGCGCTGCAAAATTTCGGCCCTGCATACAGTCAGTCTCAGGTCTCATCAATTCGACCTGTTGCAGACTGCCGTTGCGGATGAGTACGCCGCCGCAACCGAGCTGATGCTGAACGACTGGACGCAGCAGCCTTAGCCATTTGCAGCACGGCTGAAACAGTATTACTCCCGCCAATGCTCCCGTACCCACGACACCGGATAAAGGTAGCGTTTTACATGATGCCAGAAACGCCAACCGGTCAGATGTTCACCGCGTCCAGCAGCCCGCAGATGTTGCCAGGGCGACTGATGGATCGCCTTTTCTGACCATCGACCCAGAATGGCATCCGCCGGATCCGGCTTGCCGGGAAACATGATCACCCTTGCATTGCGCGGCAATACAGCCGGGCGCAGATAGCGCAGCGGCCAAGGGCCGAGGCAATCCAGACGAAAATGCCGGACCCACGCGGACGGGAAGAATTTGATACCACCACGCACGGCATGGGTCACATAGCGTTGCTCGAATTGATACTTTTGCGCCAGCGATTCTGCATTAGCGCGAAAATCTTCCAGCAAATAGCCATGCTTGCCAACCGGAAAACGGAATACCGAGGTCTGTCCCAAACGCTCAAAAGGCTTGACCCAGTTGCGCGCAAGAATGACATCATCCGGTTGGCCATATTCAAACAGCGCATCCAGACTGTCTGTAATCACAATATCGAGATCCAGAAACAACGCAACCCCGGTCAGACCGAACAAATCCGCATTCCACAAGCCGAGTTTGCGGAATTTACCGGGAGCGTTGGCAGGTACCGGACAACCCAGGTCGGGCAGCGGATAACAGGCCACCTCCGGACGGATGCCGGTCACGTCGTCAGTGAAACAATAGACGCGAAACGGCCCGGTAATATTGCGCGCCACCATGGCATGAATGCGGTTGACATACTCAGGGCCGTAACGCGTACCCCATTTGATACAAAAAATCTGCTTGATTTCACGCATTGCTTCACACCTTTCAAAATTCAGCACTGGCTGACAAAATTCCAGCAACCCTCAATGCCCAAACCAGCTTTTCTTGCCACCGGGACGCACTGCTCAGCCCGCCATGCATCGCACCAGCTGATGAAATCATAGTCATCGGCATACCATGAACGCAGGAAAGTCCTGGCAGGTTCTGAAAGCCCGACAACCGACTGCGAACCACGGATACGATTTGACTGCTTTTCATCAGACGGCAGGCGCATCCAGGGCGGGATTTTCAGCACCTGGCACAATACGTCAAAGTCTTCATCCAGCTGCTCTGTCCTGCCGATAAACACGATCGATTGACGTCGCGCCTCCAGCGCGGCCAGGCTGCCGAACCAATCCCGATAGGCACAGCGCACATGTGTGATGCTGTTCATCGCTTTTACTGCGAGCAGATGGTCTTCTGCAGTTGGATCCAGTGCCAATGCCAGTGCTTCTGCCGTACGGAAATGTGCAAAGGCTTCACGCTCGGCCTCGCTCCAGGGTACATGATGTGCCGGCGCACCCTGACGCTGACGGCTGTTGAAGCCACTGACATAACGTGCCAGGGGGTCCCGTACAACAAACATCACAGCATCTCCCGCCGGTACATCAGCCAAAACAAACCGGTGCGGATGACAATGGATGACCCACTTCGGCAATATCGTCTGCCTGGCAAACAGACTTTTGATGGCAGTGCCGCCGGTTTTGCGCAGATGAATAAAATGCAGGTTGCGTCGCCCGCTCCACCGGGCCAGCAAGCGTTTATAACAATAAATGACGGTTCGAAACGACCAACGCATGTGGATTACCTTGTGAATGCTTTACGCCTCATTGACCAACTACGCCTGCTACAGAGCCAGCTCTGTCAGCCCTTGATCGATAACACGATATTCATCTTGTAGCGTCCGACGACGATATATCCATGCTGCAACAAGACAGCCAGCAGGTCTGTCTTCCAGCGTCGCGTGGAATCCTCAATGATGATGAAGCGCGGAAACAAATCTGCCGACGCAACGGCCAAGAACGGCAGAAGTATTTCGTCTTCCGTACCTTCGACATCGATCTTGATGCCATCCAGACGTGTTACACAGTGTGCAGCAAGCAAATCCAGCAAGCTCAACGCAGGCACCAGTTGGCCGTGCTGCGCGCAGCCGCTCTCACCGAGATTGTCCAGATTGACCGCAAACGCTTCCTCGCCGGAACTGGCGGCCAAGGCGATCGATGCCACTTTCACGTGTGCTTCCAGCTGGTTGAAGCGCAGATTGGTTTGCAAGCGCTCCTGCATGACCGGATTTGGTTCGACTGCAATCACATAACCTTTCCGGTGCCCGCTGGCATAGGCACGTGCCGCTGTCAGGGCATAGATTCCGGCGTTCGCTCCGATATCGAGAAATACGCCGTCTGAAGAAAGATGCCGAACCAGATAAGCACGCTCGTCGGGGTCGCAAAACTGTGGCATGAAGAGGTATTTACGTTCAGAAACGTTGTCGCGGATGTGCACCCTCAAACGAAAACCCTCTGCCACCGCATCGACTGGTACCCTGCGCCCCAACAACACCAGCTTGCGCAACCACAACGCCAGTCTGCGGCCGATCCAGCTTACGGGCATCCTTTGGCACATATACAGCAGCCAACGCTGCCAGAACACCAGTTTATAGGCTCTGTAGGCCAGTTCGTTCATTTCAGCACCGTTATAAAATTCAAATCACTGCCATATTAAGCGGACAAGACTTTATCCAGTAGAACAATAAGAAAACCCATGTGACCGCTCATCAATATGCAGATAAAAAAATGGGTGCGTAATCGCACCCGAATGAGGAGAAGTATGAAACGAGATTTCCTGCAAATCCTATCAAGCCATGATGACAACAATATGAAAACCCGCCAGAATATTTATCCGCAGCGAGTTCCAGATTACAGTTTACCTATACAAAATCAAGGCTTGAGCGCCACCCGCCAGAAATTCACAGTACCAGATACCTCGTTGGCGACCACCACCATAGGCTGCTTGTCCGGACTGCTTGCAGCGTCTACGAATCGAACAATTTCCGGACCACTATCAGAGCCTTCCACTGAAAAGTAGCGCGACGTGATGTAGCGCTGATAAACAGGGGCCTTTGGATCAGTAATGTCAAAGACTGCCAGGCCACCAGTTCTCTCCAGACCGACGAAGGCAAAGGTACGATCACCCAGCTTGCCGATTGCTACAGCTTCAGGTTCCGGGCCCTTGTTATCAGAGCGAGTGTCATAAGAGTCGTTCTTGTCGTTATTGGAATTGAAATTATTGGGCAGTGCGCGGGCAGTGTATTGCTCCAGCTGATCACCGGAATCCCACATTTGCTCTCCTGTCGCGCCATCCCAGACCGAGATCGAACGCCCCCCGAAAGCATAGGCATGACTAAAATCATTGTTCGGTGGAGTATTGGTGACAGTCAATCTGCCAAGATTTTTCTTATCGTCTGCACCTTTGATTGCCGAAAGTTGAGACAGCTCGATCACACGCGCCTCTTCAGCAAAGCCCTTGTAATCTCTGGCGTCGCCTTCATTGGCAGAGACGAGATAGGATTTTCCGTCTACCATGAAATGCGCAATCGCATCGGGCATATACATGCCGCGCACATTCGTCCAAGTCTTGATATTGATCTTGCCATCCTTGTCACTGACATCAAGACCATGGCCTTCCTTGCCATGATCCTTATAACCCAAGGCAAACACATCGCTCACCTTCATGGTTTCAAGGTCGAGCTTTGCAATGGCGTTATTTTCTTGCAGGGAAACCCAGGCAGTTTTTGAATCAATAGACAAGGCGATGTACTCAGGCTCGATATCCTGCGCGGGCGTTGCGCCAGGGCCAAACATTCTGACACCTTCAGGTAATTTAACCTCAGAGAAACCTATCGTATGCACTACAGGTGCTTGATCAGCAGATGCAATTTCGATGACGCTGACAGAGCCTTCTGGGTCAACACAACCTTGACCATAACAGTCCGGCTCGCCTTCGTTGGCCACCAACAAACGCTTGCCATCGGTAGTAAATACTACCATGTCCGGGCCAGCACCCACTGTTGCCGTCTGTTTCAGGTTGCCTTCCGCATCCAGAAACACCACGCTACCATTTGCAGTCTTGGTTTGTCCGTTCACTGCAATCGCAACCAGTCCATTGGCAGAAACATCCACACTGTTGACACTACTGCCGTATGGTTTCAGATCGACACGTTTGAGCAAAGCAGGCTGCGCCGGATTACGCACATCCACAATATCCAGCGAAACATCATTGGCGTTGGTGGCGAACAACTTGCCGTCGCGCAAAGCCACGGTTTCGGCTGACGAAATTTTTTCTTTCGGGTTGGCCAACCCGGTTTTATAGGTACCAATCAATTTCATGTTGATGCCGCCGGCATGCGCATACATGGGAGAGACCAGCGTCGATGTCGCCATCAGACTGCACACAATAAGTTTCTTCACGTCAAAAGTCCTCAGATAAAATGTAGAAGATATCACCAGGATATTTCACAATTGTTAAAGATGCGCTGCGGCAAGGAAAAAGCCCACAGCAGAGCATGTGGGCTTTTTGTTACTTCAATAATGCTGATGAATCTTGCAGTGAACTTATTAGAAGAACCACTGCGCGCGAAGTGTAAGCGCTTTTTCGCTGTCTTCTGATTTACCATTAACAAGGATGTTGCTGTCTTTGTTTTCAAAATCAGTTTGAACATAGTTCAAGAGGAAGCGAGTATTGGGATTAGCCCAGAAAGTCAAACCCAATGTGTACGCATCTGCTTCAAGATAACCAACCGACCCGATATCCGCAAATCCTTCATCGGCATCAAACTTGCTGTAACGCACACCAACGGACCATGCACCCCAACCACTGCCGTTCGGGTTGAAATCGTTCTTTGGCTTGACGCTCTTCCACTCGCCACCTTTGTAGAAGTCAGCAAACTTTTCACCAGTAATCATCCAGTTTGCTTGAACATACCAGGCATCGATATCGAGATCGTTATCAATTCCAGTATTTAAAGCGCCTTTAGTAAAGTCATAGTTTGTTTGGAACCATTCCGACTGCAACTTGAACGGGCCATATGCTACAGCGCCTTCAACACCCATACGTGTGCGTTCTATTTTTCCATCAGAGTTAGGATTGATGTTAAGAGCTTTGGCGGTGAAAAATTTGACACCACGTCCTTCTGTACGTCCATCAACACCGATTTTACTGGAATTGTCGAGTTGTATAGAATCAGTGTTGGAATAGGACGCACCTGCATGCAGCACCATGTCCTTATTACCCATCATTTCCGCAAAATTGGCAGTAACACGACCTATCAGATCAACATCATCAACACGGATATCTGCTTCAGTCTTGTTTTGACCTTCACCACTTGAAAGAGCGAGCGCATATGTCATGCCTTTGATTGGCTCACCATGAACCATGGCGCCGGCTTCTTTGCCAGGTAACATTGCATTCATCAAAGAACGCTCCTGAAAATCTATATTATTGGAGCTAGTCATCTCTTCGAGAGACATTGGCATCTTGAATTGACCGAATCGGAACTGAACTGGCTTCCACCAGCCAATATTGATATATGCCTCATCAAGCTTATTTGAAGCAGCCATATCTGACTGGACTTTGAACTTGTAGTATTCACTAAAAGTGCCTTCAAAACCTACCCGTGCACGTCGGATATCAAAAGTATCTGCGCCATCTGAGCCGCCTGTTCCAGAAGAGCTTTCGCTGTAGTCAAAGTTGCGGTAATCAGCATGCAGACGCCCGATCAACTTGATACTATTTTTCTTGTCACCAGACTCCCACTTGATACCATTTTTAAGAGATGTTGTTACTTCACCTTTGGCCTTCTTCTCGGCGGCTTCCTTTTCGCCAGCACGGCCCTTCATCAGCAAAGAGCCTTCTTCTTCGGTCAGCACGCCCTTGGCGATCAGTGCATTGACGATATCGTCAGTCGAGTCGGCCATTGCATTGGCGCCGAAGCCCATCAGCAGGGCGCCGGATACGGCAGCAATCACGCCGCGTAGTTTTGCGTTTTTCATTCGTCATACTCCTGGTTAGATACAAAAGGTTGAAAAATCAACATGAGCGATTTTGGTGATTGAATATGACAAATTGATGACGCAGAGTGAAAAAGTGGCAGTGTTGTTGTATTAAAACAACACTTTCAAAGCCACTTGACGAGGGTGCAAACAATATGAAAAACAACGGCGCTTTGCAGCGCCGTTGAGGTGATTGATCGTACCTGGCTCAGGCGTGTTCAGGCCGCATATGCGGGAAGAGAATGACATCGCGGATACTGGGGCTGTCGGTCAGCAGCATCACCAGACGGTCGATGCCGATACCACAACCGCCGGTCGGCGGCATGCCGTATTCGAGCGCACGGATGAAATCGGCATCGTAATACATGGCCTCGTTATCGCCCGCCTCTTTCGCGGCAACCTGGGCATGAAAGCGTGCTGCCTGATCCTCGGCATCGTTAAGCTCGGAGAAGCCGTTGGCGATCTCGCGGCCAGTGATAAAGAGTTCATAACGCTCGGTAATCTCCGGGTTCTTGTCCGAAGCACGCGCCAGTGGTGAAACTTCAACCGGGTAATCGATGATGTAAGTCGGGTTCCACAATTGCGCCTCGGCCGTTTCTTCGAACAGCGCCAGTTGCAGCGCGCCGAGACCGGCGTGGTCAAACGGCTTGACGCCGAACTTCAGCAACTCGGCACGCAGAAAGTCAGCATCATGCAACTGCTCCTGGCTGTATTGCGGAGCGTATTTCTGGATGGCGCCGACGATAGTCAAACGCTCGAACGGCTTGCTCAAATCGAGTTCGCGGCCCTGATACTGAACCACCGCAGACCCGCAAGCCGCAATCGCGGCGGCGCGAATGCAACGCTCGGTGAAATCCATCAGCCA
>DITX01000200.1 GCA_002422225.1 Gammaproteobacteria bacterium UBA6173 | reverse complement strand
CCGGTTTTGCAGGAGCAAAAACCGGCCGGGGCGTCGACGGTCCACCATACTCACTCTGCCAACCTGCCTTAACTGCCGGTGCCAAATTTCTCCAATATCACTACTCGATTTAATCTTGTCACTGGCTTGCTCATTGTTTTGACAACGCACACTTAAGCAAGAATTCCTATCTGAGCAAGTGCAGCAACTACCCTCTCGTCTCAGCGCTGACTGATCGGTGTTACTTTTCTGGGTTCTGGGCCGGTGTATTCTGCGCTGGGGCGTATGATGCGGTTGTCGGCACGTTGTTCCATGACGTGGGCGGCCCAGCCGGTGAGGCGGCTCATCACAAAGATGGGTGTGAACAGCTTTGTTGGGATGTCCATGAAGTGGTAGGCCGATGCGTGAAAGAAGTCGGCGTTGCAAAACAGTTTTTTCTCGCGCCACATGACTTCTTCACAACGCACTGACACGGGGTAAAGCACTTTGTCGCCGACGTCGGCGGCGAGCTTTTCGGCCCATGATTTGATGATGGCATTGCGGGGATCGGACTCTTTGTAGATGGCGTGGCCGAAACCCATGATTTTTTCTTTGCGCGCAAGCATGCCCATCATTTCCTGTTCGGCGTGATCGGCGCTGGTGAATTTTTCTATCATTTCCATCGCGGCTTCGTTGGCGCCACCGTGCAGTGGACCACGTAGCGAGCCGATGGCACCGGTGATGCAGCTGTGCATATCAGACAATGTTGATGCACAGACTCTGGCGGTAAATGTTGAGGCATTAAACTCATGTTCTGCGTACAGAATAAGTGAAACGTTCATCACTTGTTCGTGCAGGGCATTGGGCTTTGCTCCGCGTAGCATGTGCAGGAAATGCGCACCGATGGATTCATCATCGGTCAGTTCGTTGATGCGTACACCATCGTGAGAGAAACGGTACCAGTAGCAAATAATTGATGGAAAAATCGCCAGTAATCGGTCGGCGGCACCTTGCTGCTGGCTAAAACTGGTCTCAGTTTCCAGATTGCCTAACATGGAGCAACCCGTGCGCATGACATCCATGGGATGCGCTTCTTTGGGAATACGCTCAAGGACTTCTTTTAAGGCGTTTGGCAATCCACGCAAGGACTTGAGTCGGGATTTATAAGCTGCCAGTTCTGCCGCGTTTGGCAGATGGCCCTTGAGAATCAGGTGAGCCACTTCTTCAAACTGGCAATTCTCAGCGAGATCTTGCAGATCGTAGCCGCGGTATGTCAAACCAGAGCCGGACACACCAACGGTGGACAGCGCGGTTTTACCCGCGATCTGACCACGCAGCCCCGCGCCACTCAATACTTTAGCTTCAGCCATTTTTGTTTCTCCTGATGTCATTTTTTCTGTTGCGCAAACAGTGAATCGAGGTGCTGCTCGAAACGATGATAGTCGATGCGATCATAGAGTTCAGCACGTGTCTGCATGGTATCAATCACGTTTTTCTGTGTGCCATCACGGCGAATAGCGTTATAGACGTTCTCGGCAGCTTTATTCATGGCGCGGAAAGCAGATAACGGATAGAGCACCAGTGAAATATTGACCGAGGCCAGCTCTTCTGTTGTGTATAACGGCGTTGCACCGAACTCGGTGATATTCGCCAGCACTGGTACTTTCAATCGATCAGTAAATATTTTATACATGTCGAGTTCGGTGATGGCCTCTGGGAAAATCATATCAGCGCCGGCTTCAATGCAGGCTGCTGCGCGATCCAAAGCCGCATTCAAGCCCTCAACGGCCAGCGCATCGGTGCGTGCCATAATCACAAAACTACTGTCTGTACGGGCGTCTACTGCGGCTTTTATGCGGTCTACCATTTCTTGCTGCGTCACAATTTCTTTGTTGGGTCGGTGACCACAGCGTTTAGCACCAACTTGATCTTCGATATGCATGGCGGCTGCGCCAAATTTGATCATGGATTTGACTGTGCGTGCCACATTAAAAGCACTGGCACCAAAGCCGGTGTCGACATCCACTAGCAGTGGCAGGTCGCACACGTCAGTGATTCGTCTCACATCAATCAGTACATCATCCAAACCACTGATCCCGAGGTCTGGTAATCCCAGTGAACCGGCGGCAACTCCGCCGCCGGACAGATAGATCGCTTTGAAACCTGCGCGTTTTGCCAACAGAGCATGATTGGCATTAATAGCACCAATTACCTGCAAAGGATGTTCTTCTGCGACGGCATCACGAAAGCGTTGGCCTGGTGTTTTACTCATGGGACTTTATCTCCTGCATACGTTGTTCAATATTGCGACGGGATGCGCTGATGTGTCGACGCATCAGCATTTCTGCAAGTTCACCATCACGATCCGCAATGGCCTGAATGATACGGTGATGTTCAGCAAACGCTTGTTGCGGACGTTTGGGTGTTGTTGAGTACCGGTATCGATACATGCGCAACAAGTGATAAAGATCTGCGCACAACATGTCACTGAGTGTGCGATTTTTACTGCCCTGAATGATCAGGTAATGAATGTCCAGGTCACCTTCCTGTTGATAATACGATTCATTGGCCTGCAGCCCGCTGTGTTGCTCATGCATGGCGAGCACGTCACGCAGGCCAGCTATTTCAGCATCGGTCATATTTTGTGCCGCCAAGCGACACGCCATGCCTTCTAACGCCTCACGCACGTGATAAAGCTCAATCAACTCCTCGTAACTCAGTGACGCAACTCTGACACCTGCGTGGGGAATCCGCACCACAAGACGCCGGCCTTCAAGGCGTCGAATGGCCTCACGCAACGGGCCTCGACCAATACCAAAGGTACTGCTCAGGTACTGTTCACTGATCCGCGCGCCTGGTGCAATCTGACCTTTGACAATGGCGTTCTGGATTTGCTCAAAGGCACCATCTGATAAGGTTTGACCAGCAGTTTTGGTTTCGGAAACAGGCAATTGTAGATAATCCTTTGGAAATATCTGTTCCAAGACAGTTAATAGGCCGCAATCATCCCCCTCTCTCGACAGATTGTCAACAATCGCTTGAAATTGGGCATTTATGATCTACATCAGAAATTGATGTGGCAAACCCGCACCTGCCCACCCGATTCTGTGGTACTTTCATCATTACAAACAAAGGATTTCCAGCGTGAGATCTGCACCGGGAATACCAAACCAAAAAAACCACTATGACCCGTTGGGGACAAAACATGAATTTGAACAGCGATCTTATTAATGAAATTGATTTGTTGATGAAATTTGATCTCAGCAGCGCCCGAGTAGGCCTGAAAGTTCACAGCAATGCCGACCCTGAAGTAATCGCCGCAGCCAAACGTCTGTATGTAAAGGAACTGGTAGAGCATGAGGATGGTGGGTTTCTGACAAGCCTTGGTCACGAGGCCGCTGAGCACCTGCAGGCAGTGCATGTTATTTTGTCTGGCGTAAAATGACACAAGATGTTTAGAACTCAATATAACTTAAATTCAGCAGCATGAATCAGGAGTAGATGATGACTACCGCAGAGACTACAAAAACGTCGACATCGGATCACAAAACCAGGGCCGCTGACGCAGAATTTGAGGCGAGTAAAGCAGCTGCCATGGAGGCTTTTGATAAACTGCTCGAAGCCCGTAATCATTTTCAGAATGCAGCCACGGCTGCCGGCATAGATCTAAAGCACGAAGCACTTGAACAATTATTGGCCGGTAAAAGTAAAGCGCAAGATTTGGGTCAAGAGCTTACTGAGCTTGCAAAAACCAAACCTGGTACCACCCTAGCCTTGGCCTTTTTGGGAGGGTTTGTGTTGGCGCAGTTACTGGGCCGTCGATAATGACCGATGAAGCAACATCTGAGCCAGGCACCCAAGCTGATAAATCTGAGCTGAGCGCAAGCATCGAATGGTTTCGAAGCCTGGTCGTTATGACCACTGCGTTGGTTCGCCTCGCCTTTGCAGAGCTCTCGTTGGCACGTGAAGACCTTGGCCGACTGATCATGAGTACCATGCTATTTCTGCCAGTGTTATTGATAACCTGGGTGGCAATCAGCATGCTGGGCGCCTGGATCGTATACGAGCAGAGTGAATCTGCGACACTGGGATTTTCTGCGTTTGCGGCCATTCATGTTCTGGCATCGCTGGTATTATTAAAGCGCATCAGCACCTATCGACGCAGCCTGTCATTGCCTGTAACGCGGATTCAGTTAAGTGCGATTATTGGAGAAATTCGTCGTGGGCAGGACAATCCATGAGACGAGCCGATCGCCAGACTCAAATACTGCAATTGCGAAATGTGTTGGAAGTCCAGCGACACAGTGCACAAGAATTTAGCCGGCAGCCTCTGGCGCTGATCAACAGACACCCAGCCATCACAATCACACTTTCGGCGCTGGCACTGGGCGTCGTTACAAAAGTGGCCTTATCAAAATCACTGCCAACCGTCATAAAAATAGTGGGCGTTCCATTGTTGAGACAGGTCGTGAGCCTTGCATGGATGTCTTTCCAGCAGACGCGGCAGACCAAACAAGTTTAGTGATTGGCCTGCCTGCGTATTTGCTCACTTGTTTTATTGGGTTATCGGATTGCCCGATACATCCAACTCAAACATTGGATATCCTAGGGCGCGAAGCGGTGCCTCTATCACCGCTTTGTCACCAACTACCAGAATCACCATTTGCTCAAAAGGCAGCTTTTCACTTGCCAGACTGTTGATCTGCACTTGTGTAATGTTTTGAACAATGTCAGTTTGTTGTGCCGTCACGTCCGCAGGCAAATCGAACTTGATCATTCGACTCAAGAATCCTGCTTTTTGTGCGGGAGTTTCATAGTTCAATGCTTCGCGCTGTGTGATCGCCGCACGCATAAAATCAAGTTCCTGATTGCTTATACCCTGCTCCCGGTAACCTACAATCTCGTTCACAAACTGGCGAACTGAATCGTCAGTGCTGTCTTTCAGCACACTTGACGACGCCGTGAATGGCCCGGCAAACGACGTGCTGGAAAAACTACTTCGGGCACCGTAGGTATATCCTTTGTCCTCTCTCAAGTTAAGATTGATCCTGCTGGTAAACGCAGCGCCCAGTACATAATTCATCAAGGTACTTTTGTAGTATTCACCGGTAGCGTCGTACGGCATATCAGTGACATATCCGATTCGAATCTCTGATTGGGCGGCGCCCGGCTTATCAACAAGGTACAGAGTTGTTTCTGATGCCGGTACAGCCGAAGGCACATCAACAATCGACTGCGCCTCCCTTTTCAGACCATCCAGAAAACTCAAATTCGATACCAAATTGGCCTGATCAACATCGCCCACTGCGACTATTTTTAATGCCGTAGTAGCAAACGCGTCTCTTGAAAAAGCCTGGACATCGGCCAGCGTAATGGACTCAAGCGATTCAACAGTGCCCCCGTTAGACACCGCAAAAGCGTGGTTTTTGCCATACAACAAGGTGTTATACACATTGTTGGCGATGCTGTTGGGTTGTTGTTCCGCCGCCTGCAGCGATTCAATCTGTTGTCTGCGCAAACGGCCCAGACTTTCCTCGTTTAAGTCTGATGCAAGCAAACGTTGCTCCAGTAACAACAAGGTGGCTGGTAAATTGCGGCTTAATGACGTCACCGTGACTACCATGTTTTCCCGGCCCGCGCTGACAGTCAGGGTGCTACCCAGTTTCTGCAAAGCAATTTCAAATTGTTCTGCGCTGAGCTGCTGGGTGCCTTCGTTCATCATGGAGGCGGTCAGTGCAGCCAGGCCGTATTTGTCTGCCGGATTCAGTAGATGACCGCCCTCAAATTCAAACTGCAAAGTCACCGATGGAATCTCACTGCTCTGCGATCCGATAAGCTCTGCACCATTGGCAAGTGTTACCTGCCAGAACGGCGGAACTTCCAACTCAGGCGCAGGGCCGGGTGCTGGTTGCACCGAACGATCAAAGACGTCGCTTACCGGCCTTGGTTCAAGTTCGTCGAGTGCGGAGTCCGTCACAGCCAATGCGCTCTGGGGGGTAAAGTTGTCAGGGCTCGCAAGGCCATCCGGTTTGTCCTGAGTCAATACACTCATCAGCACCGCTGGCTTGTCAGCCACGTAGGTATTAAAAACTCTGAGTATATCGTCGCGCGTCAGACGTCGGATGGCATCGATTTCAACAGGCAAATAATCGGGGTTATCCACCAGATAGTCGTACATCGCCAAGCGTGCGGCTTTACCAGACACGCTGCTCAGAGCATTAATCAAGGTCGCTTCACTTTGCCCTTTAAACGTTTCCAGATCATCATCAGAGATCGAGTCACTGTTAAATGCAGCAAGTAATTCGCGGATTTCTTGCTCAAATTCGGTCAGTTCGGCACCAGGATACGGCTGCACGTCAAACCGCAAGCTGCCGGCCAACTCCAGGCTGCTATGCGAGGCGCTGGCCGCAATTGCACGATTGTTGACCACAAATTGCTTATAAAATAATGAGTTTTTGCCGTTGCCAATTATGCTGGCCAAGGCGGCGAGCGCGGTACGATCCGGATGTGAATAAGGCACTGTCGGAAATGAAATCGATAACATCGGGAAGCGGACATAACGGTCAACATACGAGATGTATCGGTCACTATCCAGTGTCACCGCTTCAGGCACTACCCTTTCTACGGCGGGGCCAGGGGGAATGCTGCCAAAATATTTATCAAGCAACGCCAACGCTGCCTGCTCTTCGAAGTCGCCAGCGATAATCAGCGTCGCATTGTTTGGGCCGTACCAGCGCAGGAAAAAGTGTTTCAGATCATCCAACGTGGCGGAATCCAGGTCATCGAGATAGCCAATGACCGGCCATGAATAGGGGTGCCCTGTGGGATAAAGCGCAGCCAGTGTTTTTTCATAAACCAGACCATATGCCCGGTTATCATAATTCTGCCCGCGTTCGTTTTTAACGGTGGCGCGCTGGTTTTCAAATTTCTCCTGTGTCACGGCCTCGAGCAAAAAACCCATGCGATCGGCTTCCAGCCATAAAACAGTTTCAAGCTGATTGCCAGGCACGGTCTGGAAATAATTGGTGCGGTCGGCGTTGGTACTGCCATTCAGCGTGCCACCACTTTCCGTCACAATACGAAAATGCTCATCGTCACCAATGTTGGCTGAGCCTTGGAACATCATGTGCTCAAAAAAATGTGCAAAACCAGAGCGTTGCGCTTCTTCGCGCGCTGAACCTACATGGTAGGTGACGTTGAGATGGACCAGCGGATCTGACTTGTCTTCGTGCAGGAGCACTGTCAAGCCGTTTGGCAGCACATATTTTTTGTAATCAATGCGGATGTCACCCTCATTGCGGGTAACAATCTCTGTCGCTTGAAGTTGGCTTTCAGGCATCTGAGTTTCGGCGATCATGCCCGTGGCTGTCGTCTCGCCGGGATCATTGTCGTTGCCAGAGCAGGCAATCAGGAAAGCTGCTGAAACAGCCAGAGTGATCATGCGTACCATAATTAAATCCCCGGTGAATTGTCTGCCTGAATGTTTCCACAGTCGCAACTGAATAACAATAACAACGCAGTCACCCTGATGAAAACGCTGCGATGCCTTTTGAGCTCAGTTTCTGCTAGTATGCGCGCCATTATTTAACGCCAACATCGAGCCTCCCCGTGATTTCCACCGCTAACCTCACTATGCAGTTCGGATCCAAACCTTTGTTTGAGAATGTGTCCGTCAAATTCGCCAAAGGCAAACGTTATGGTTTGATTGGTGCCAACGGCTGTGGCAAGTCCACATTCATGAAGATCCTCGGCAACGATTTGGTGCCTACCAGCGGCCAGGTGATGCTCGAACCGGATGTGCGTCTGGGCAAGTTGCGCCAAGATCAGTTTGCTTATGAACAGTTTACGGTGCTCGATACCGTGATCATGGGTCATGAAGAGTTGTGGAAAATCAAATCAGAGCGCGATCGGATTTATGCCTTGGAAGAAATGACTGAAGAAGAAGGCATGGCTGTTGCAGAACTCGAAGAGCCGTTTGCTGAAATGGATGGCTACACAGCTGAATCGCGAGCTGGTGAATTACTGCTTGGTCTGGACATTCCACTGGAACAACATTCCGGCCTGATGAGTTCGATAGCGCCAGGCTGGAAACTACGTGTATTGCTGGCTCAGGCCTTGTTTTCTGATCCTGATGTGTTGCTGCTGGACGAACCTACCAACAACCTCGATATCAATACCATTCGTTGGCTTGAGCAAATCCTGAACCAACGTAACAGCACCATCATTATCATTTCGCACGACCGCCACTTTCTGAATGCAGTCTGCACCAATATCGCGGACATGGATTATGGTGAATTGCGTGTCTACCCAGGCAATTACGATGATTTTATGATGGCATCGACGCAAGCCCGTGAACGCCTGCTCAGCGAGAACGCCAAAAAGAAAAACCAGATTTCTGAACTCCAGGCGTTTGTCAGCCGCTTTTCTGCCAACGCGTCCAAGGCCAAGCAGGCAACCTCTCGTGCCCGTCAGATTGAAAAGATTCAACTGGAAGACGTCAAACCTTCAAGTCGCGTCAGCCCTTATATCCGGTTTACGGAGAACAAGCGCCTGCACAGACAAGCCCTGATCATGGAAAACGCGGGCAAATCGTTTGATAAACCGTTGTTCTCCAAACTGGGTTTACAAATTGAAGCTGGCGAGCGGGTTGCCATTATTGGCCCCAACGGCGCAGGTAAGACCACGCTGCTGCGTTGTATGATGCAAGAAGTACCTTTGGATACCGGCAAACTGAAATGGGCAGAACAGGCTGATATAGGCTATTTTGCTCAGGATCATAGTGGTGAGTTTGTAGAAGAAATCACCCTGTTTGACTGGATGAAGCAGTGGACAAAAGGCGATCAGCAACTGGTCCGTTCGGCCCTTGGCCGGATGTTGTTCTCAAATGACGATGTCAATAAAACCTTGCCGGTGCTGTCCGGTGGCGAAAAAGCGCGCATGTTGTTTGGCAAATTCAGTCTGATTAACCCCAATGTGTTGATCATGGACGAACCCACCAACCACCTTGATATGGAGTCCATCGAGGCATTGAACCTTGCGCTGGAGAATTACCCTGGCACGCTGATTTTTGTCAGTCATGACCGCGAGTTTGTGAGTTCCCTAGCCACACGCATTATTGATATGCAGCCTGCCGGTTTAATCGACTTCAAAGGTAACTACGAAGAATATTTAAGGAGCCAGGGCATTTTTTGATCGGCTGATTCCAGGTGATTCGTAAATTTGTCATTCAAGCGCACTAGGATGAGTGGACTCTGACAAACAACGGATTCCAGCCATGATTAAATCTCCTATACCTTTTACCGGATGCCGCGGCTCAAAAAAGATTCAGTGCCTGGCGCTGGCGGTACTGTTGTCTACGCCAGCGTTTGGCCAGAACACATTGGTCCCGGCGGGACAGAACCCCTACCAGCCGGATGCCTTTCCGGACAGAATCATTCTGACTGCAACACAAAACCCGGCTATCAGCCAGTCTGTCAGTTGGCGTACACATACTGCAGTCACTGATAGTTATGCACAAATCAGTATCGCCGGTGACTCCCCTGCCTTGCACCTGACTGCAGAACTTATCAAAGGCAACAATTCAACACTGGACACCATGAACGGTGAAGGCCGGCATCATCAGGTGGTATTTGAGAATCTGGCGCCTGACACCCTATACGCATACCGAGTTCGGGGTGATGAAACCTGGAGCGAGTGGTTTCAGTTTCGCACGGCATCGGATGATATTGCCCCGCATACCGCCATTTATTTTGGTGATGCACAAAACGCTGTGAAAGCACATTTCTCTCGGGTGATTCGTGAAGCTTTCAGCACCGCACCCAGAGCGCAAGTGATGGTGCATGCCGGCGATCTGGTCAACTCCAGTGCCGGTGATAACCATGATGATGAATGGGGTGAATGGTTTGATGCCGGCAGTTTTATCAACAGCATGATTGTTAACGTCGCTGCGCCAGGTAACCACGAATACCGGGCTCAGGAGTCAGGTCCTCGGTTGCTGATCCCGCAATGGCCCGTGCATTTGCCGGCAGCAGGCAATGGGCCTGCTGAGTTAATGAGTACCGTTTTTTACATGGACTATCAGGGTGTACGCTACATCGCGCTCGACTCTCAGCAGGCCTTGCAGAGCGACGAGATGATGCGGGTTCAGGCCACCTGGTTGCGTGAAACGTTGAGCAACAACCCGAACAACTGGACGGTGGTCACCTATCACCACCCGATGTTCTCTGTGTCACTTGGCAGAGATAATCCGCGCTTGCGCGAACATTGGCAACCGGTGTTTGATGAATTTAATGTTGATCTGGTCCTGCAAGGACATGACCACACTTATGGTCGAGGGGAAAATGTGACATCAGGCTCTTCTGGTCAATTAAATGGCGCAGGCCCCATGTATGTTGTCTCGGTGTCTGGCCCCAAAATGTATATGATCGGCGATTCAGCGCCCGAGACGATGGACAGGCTGGCTGAAGACACACAGTTGTTTCAGGTTATAGAGTTTACGCCAGAGAAAATTACTTATCAGGCGCGCACTGTCACCGGCCAACTGTATGATGCGTTTGATATTGAACGACAGGCCGATGGCAGCAAACGTGTGATTGACAAACGTCCTGACACACCACAACGCTTGTGCACCAATCCGGCGGAACGAACAGGCTCCAGTTGCTGGGCCGGCAACAGTCATACAGAACTCGATGTGGACCACGCGCATTGATGCCGGGAGTAACCCTATGAAAACGTTTCAAGTGCTAGGCTCAGCGTTGGTTATCACATCAACCACCGATTTTCTGATCACCAATAGCGCTTCAATCAGTGGCAATCTGGACCCTGAAGCGCTGGTTGGCAGGTGATCACCATCGGTGTTCACAGCCGACACAGTGTGGGCGGGAATCACTCTAAAGTAAACCGTGATTATGCGTATCCCGAGTTGCTGCAGGCGCGTCAGGCTGTCCCTGAAGTTGTACTGTTTTACCGTATGGAATTTGATACCCGCCGAGAACGACAACAGCGATGCCGCTCGCGGTGGTTATGGTCGTTTTCCAACCATGGGTGGTTTTGACCAGATGACAGCTCAGCTGGGTGGATTCTGGGATTCCATGCTTGCTGAAGGACGGCACTGGTGGATTACTGCCAACTCTGACAGCCATCGACACTGGCGTGAGGGTGGCTCTGACTTCTGGCCGGGCGAGTATTCAAAAACCTACATTAAAGCGCAAAAGACTGACTGCATGATTCTGGAGTCGGAGCTTGCTTCCAGCGATATTGGGCAAGAAAAGTCTCCCTTTTTGATCGACATTAAAACGAATTAGGCGCTATAAAGTGCGCCTTGTACAAACGTCAGCCTGCCCGAGATGTTTGCAGTGCGCGAATTGGTGGTTGGGTATGCTGCCTAGCCTGAGCCAAATCATAATTGGCCTGCATGGCGAGCCAGGCTCGGGCGCTGCTTACCCCTGCCATCTCCAAGCGCAAGGCCAGATCAGGACTAATCCCGGCTCGGCCGTTTATTACTCGCGAAAGAGCAACGCGGGACATTCCCAGTCGCTCAGCAGTCTCTGTTACTGACAAGCCAAGTTCAGCAATGACATCATCGCGCAGCAATTCGCCAGGGTGCGGTGGGTTCATCATCATGGCGTAACTCCTTCAATGGTAATCAACATAATTAACCAATTCGACATCGGCGCCAACAAAGCGAAACGTAACTCGCCAGTTGCCATTCACCCAGATGGACCAATGCCCCTTCAGCTCGCCCTCAAGCGAGTGCATTTTAAACGTCAGCATGCAGTTACCGACATAAGCCACACAATCTAGACCGGCAATGACAGCTACCGATTCAAACACTCAACGAAACAAAACAGGAAGGGTAACGATTAGTCTGAGATTTTATGAACGCGCATTTTTCTTTGACTCGACGGCAAAGCACCCCAGGGCATACGCCAGAGAAGTCCTGCTTGGGGATATGGGACAAACCAGAGGGGCGGAGCAAGGAACCTCGCCCTGCATCTCCTCAAGGAAGAAAACGATCAGGTCGAGGTTCACGAGCTGCGGGGCTTTATTTCGGACAATCTGGTATCAGCCCTGGATGAGGCGCGCGCCGTCAGTCGCGGCACCAAGGCAACGAAGTTTCTCTTCTCCCTGAGCCTGAATCCGCCCCCTGAGGAAAAAGTCCCGACGGAGGTTTTTCTCAATGCGATTGACCGTACGGAGGAAGAACTCGGCTTGACGGGTCAGAGCCGCGCGGTGGTGTTTCATATCAAGGAAGGCCGCAGGCATTGCCATGCCGTATGGTCGCGGATCGACGGCAAAGCCATGAAGGCCATCCCCCTGCCCTATACGAAAATGAAACTCATGGACCTGTCCCGCGACCTGTATTTTGAGAATGGCTGGAAGATGCCCAAAGGCTTCATCAGGAAGCAGGATCGAAGTCCCGACAACTTCACATTGGCGCAGTGGCAACAAGCCAAGAGAACTGGCCAGGATGCCAGAACCATCAAAGCAGCCTTGCGTGATAGCTGGGCCTCCACCAAGACACAGGGGGCTTTTATCAAAGCGCTCAAGGATCAGTGTTACAGGCTGGCACGGGGTGATCGCCGGTCCTTCGTCGTTGTGGATCAGGCCTGCGAGATTTACTCCCTGCCAAAATGGATCGGCCTGAAGACCAAGGATGTGAAATCCCGTCTGACCGATGAAGCCTCGATCAAGCCGCTGGCTGAGATTAGGGCTCAGATCGCCATGGAAACGAAAAACCGGCTGGTGGAACTCGGAGCGCAGCAAGATGCGGCCCTGAACAGCCGCCTGACCCAGATTGCCGAAAAACATACTGCCCTGAAAACAAGGCAACGGGCTGAGTGGGAGTCACTGCTCAGGATTCAGGATGAACGACAGAAACAGGAAACTTTGGCACGGCAAAGTCGCTTCAAGAAGGGCTGGCGCGGCCTGCTGGACGTGCTGACCGGCGCGCGGCGCAAAAGCCGTCAAGCGAATGAGGCCGAGTATGAAGACGGCCTGAAACGGGACCGCGCTGAAAAAGACAAACTGATCTTTGGGCATCTGGAGCAGACACAGCACTTACAAGGGCGTAGGCGCAGGCTGGAAAATTTACGGGATGAGCGCCAGCGGGTCATGCAGGATGATATTGGCCAGTATGAGAATATCCGACTGGGGCGGCAGGAAAATTTTGATCGCAGGAAGGGGCAAGGCCAGCGTCGGCCAAGCCTTGAGCGCTAATCACTCGAAATGGCGCGGCGTGTCCATGCTGTCATGCAAGATGCGCACAATGGTAATGCCGTGCCCTTCCTTGCGGTAAAACAGCAAGTGCCTTTCATAGGGAAAGACGATCAAGCCCTTGTGAAGGTCTTCGCGGGCTTTTCCAAGATCGGGACTTTGCGCAAGGTTTGCGGCCAGATCTTCCAGCCCGTCAATATATTTGACAGCCTGGGCAGCGCCCCAAGTCTCAACCGTATAGTCGATGATAGAGGCCAAGTCGCCCTCGGCCTTTTCGGTGAACTTATAAACCGGCATCGACGACGCGCTTTCTCATCCGCTGCATCACGTCTTTGCCCGCCGAAACGCGACCGGCCTTGATATCGGCCATGCCTGCGGCGATCTCCTGCTGGAGATGCTGCTCACGAAAGGATTGCAGCTCCGCATACGCGCGAGCCGATACCATCACGGCCACCGGCTTCCCGTTTTTGTTGATCCCGACCGGCCCCTGCTGGGCCTTGATAAGGGCCTCGCCGAACTCGCGCTTTACGTCACTGGCATTCAGGATTTCCATGAGAACCACCCCTTTTCTATAAAATGATCACTTTAATCAAAATAATCAAATTGGGCATTTCTGTCAAGGTGCACACGGCGGAGTCAAGGGAAAGCCCCGTCACCACAAAAGTTAGAGTTCTGAGAATGTTACAATCTTGCCTAATCCGCCGATGTACAACCCGAGTGAATCGGCTGAAACGATCATCATTAGAGCGGGCTGGCCTTCTTGAGACAATGAATCACGGACATAAAAATGCTGTTTAACGTCTGAGCTGCTGGGAAGAGGGGCAAACCCCTCAGGATGCGAATGCCATTCGCCGACATAGGTGACAGTATCTGCCGCCTGTTGCATACACTCTGTGATGAACTGAGATCCATAGCCTGCTGCGTGGTGAGTTTGGCAAGGATAGTAAATATTGCTTTACCTACAAAGGCAGGCACGTTGCCAAGTGCAATACCAAAGCATGGCGTCATGCGCTGATTAATGCAGGCATCACAGATTTTCGCTGGCATGATCTTCGTCATACGTGGGCAAGTTGGCATGTACAAAACGGTACACCGATGCATGTTTTGCAGGAGCTTGGTGGGTGGTCAGATATTCACATGGTGCAGCGATACGCACATCTTGCACCGGAGCATTTAGCGCCTTATGCCGATCGACTTTGTGCATTGGGGACAGTTACTACATTCCCTGCTACACAAGGAATACGCCAAAAAAAAGCAGCTACCTAGGTGCCTAGATAACTGCTTGATTTGAATTACGAATTAATGGTGCACCCGGCATGATGGATTCGTGTATTTGCCTGAGGCAAAAACACTCACCCCTGCGGGGCGCCCTGGCGGGCGTCCTGATTGCGATGCAATCAGTCGAACATGAGCAGTTCGCTTCGTAGACAGAATACGGCAGAATAAAAAAAGGGGCTGTCCTGTTGGACAGTCCCTTTTTTTATGTGCGCCAGGCATGGCGCGT
>DITX01000174.1 GCA_002422225.1 Gammaproteobacteria bacterium UBA6173 | reverse complement strand
AAAAAAGGGTCAGAACCAAGGTACGGTTACTTTTTCAGATAACCTACTGAGCCCGTACGAGTTAAAGCTGCCATGTACGGGTTGCTCTACTAAAGGCCCTTGCTCAACAAACACCCGCATTTGTTGATTGTTGCCACGACTGGTCAGCTGTATGAATGGAAGCTTTAGAGGTTTTTGAGATTCATCACTAATCTTCTCCAGCGCACCATCCTGAGTTAACCAACCTTTACTAACAGAGCGCTGGCGTTTGTTGTGCGCGCTTTTTTGTTGCCTCCTGGCAAAATAGCGTTGCTTCGCGAAGGAGGGCACCGGCAGCACGGCGCTGCAATTGCAGTAATCTCTAAGCCCTTTCAACCAGTTTTGCGCCATCAGTTTTTCAAGCATTGCTTTACTGCCATGTATGCGCAATTTTGTACCCAGATTTTTACCTGATTGGGCGTAGTGCGGGAAACTAACCCCAACCTGACCCATTGTTACCTGGCCCAAAACTGCATGCAGTTTTGAGAACAAATTGTTCATCAGAAAGCTGGCATCCGCCTCCAGGTCGGGCAAAACCGTAATCTCGATATAGCTGTCCATAGTTGGCTCCTTAACTAGCTTCACCAAATACGCCACCGCGAATAAACATTGCCATAATGTAGTGCTGCTGCTCCAATTCTGGCTTCTTTCCTTTTAATATCCAGTTGTCCAGCAGTTTGTAAAAATCCATACTGTCTTTTGGTTGGCGATATGCCTTACCGCGATTCGTTACTGAGCCATAGGGTTCTACTGCTATAGCCCCAACTTCGGTTGTCTCCGGGTGCCAAGTATCAATGGTGCGCAGTGCATTTCCAATTTTTTGTGAGTGCATCGCGGCCACGCCATCAAGCTGATACAAAAACTTGCTTTTGTCGCCCTTGCCGCCACCCATTACCAACTCTTGCGATGGATAAACTGCTTGGCCTGCACCGAGCCTTACAAATGCGCTTACCTTTAACAGAGCAAAGTTTTCACCAGCCAAGCCTTGTTTTATAACCTGCGCCAGTTTTGCCAAGCTGCCGGTTGGTTCAGTAAAACTGCGTAAATCAAACTGCCGGCTATCAAATATCCAAAGTTCGCTGCCATGTGTTACCTGCACCTCGACTGTTTCAGCACCTACTCGGTTTCGCCATAAGAATCGTCCATTGGCGATATTAGTCGCGTAGCGATTGGCTAACTCAGTAAATTGTGTTTGCTCTGCATAGCTGTTGATAATATGAGCCAGTGCCTGTTGATACTCAGGATCATTGCAGGTTGATGGTGTCGCTAAATCGCCGATGACTCTTAAGGTGAATGTGACTTTCAGTGTGTCATGTTCAAAAGGCAGGGCGGCATTGTCAACCGTTTGTAGGTTGGCTTTTTGTACTTCAGCGTCAACTTTTGCGGGATCACTCGCAAGCGCCGATTTCAAGCGATTTGAAATTGTGCCACGCACTGCTTTTTCTCTAACCGTGATAGGTAGGAAGCTCTTGGCATTATTCCTGTCGTCCCAATTACCACTGCTCATAATGGCATCTGAATTTGCTAATTTTGCTTCGAAAGCCAGTACTGATGCTGTTTTCAAGTTCGTGCTCATAGGTAAGTTCCTTTTTAAAAATAACTAAGTTCAGTTTCAGTGGATTCTGTTAAAGCAGCTTCTTGTTCCGGGTGAAGTTGTAGCGTGCGTTCAACGGTACTAGTCGTACAAAGATACCAAGGCCCTTGATGTTGATGGTGCCAGATTACATCGCGTACGTGTGTTACTCGGTGCGGGCTTATCCATTGACCAACACCATATACGGATTCGACAAAACAAAACGGATATTGTGGGTCCCGGCTGTTGGAAACGCTGCCGGCTGCATGAAGCGCAGAAATGGCTTTATAGCCAGTCGTAATGGGCACTAGATAACCTTTGTCTGGTTTGCCCACGCGCTGCCAAGAAGCAGTATCTTGCTCTGCAGGTTCGTCAACGTTATCTGATGGGACAGCGCGATATGTTAGTGCCGAAAAATCCAGCCACGCATCTAGCATAGTGGCATTTGGCTGTGTTTTGACCAAATGCAAGAAGTGCGTTTTTAGTAACTCAGAACGGTCAATTAATAAGAAGCCGGGTAGTACCTTACGAAGCAATTTACGGCTTAACGCCTGTTCGTCATCATCGCTGTAAAAGCTGACTTTCCTCATGTCAGTAATCTGGCCGCCAGCGAGTTTTTGGCACTGTGCCAAGTTTTCAATAGTACTCAATAACTGTTTATGCTCGCCGCTATGAAATGCTCTGTTGGACTCTAAGATAAGCGAAACCGTTAGGTGCATTCGCCCTTCTTCAACAATAGGTGCGGTATTGCCCTCTTTCGTTAAGGGGTTACGTGTCAGCGCAAAAACATAGTCCCCCCAGCCGCCAGGCTGGTAGGCTTGAATCTGATGCTGATGGCAAACGACGGCGCAACCCGTAAGTTCAATACCAAGATCGTGGATCAGCTTGCGGGAGAGTGCATGGGTATAACCTAGAAAATGTGTGATTGCCGGAAAGCCGTAGGTAAAGCCGGCGATACAATTGGCATTTTGCACTTTGATATGCTCTAGCAAAATATAGCTGCTCATAGTGCGACCTCTGCTGTTGCTGTGTTGTCAGAAAATGCCGGAGTTCCCAACTCATAGTCACGTAAGCGGGGTGCAAGTAATTTTGCCCAGTGTTGTTGCTGCACTTTTCCGAACACTAAGCCATCATTCTTCAATAAATCATTAAGTCGTTTATTTAACCAATAACCAAAATCCGAACATATGTCCTGTTGCCAATTGTTGTCAGCGCGTTTGTTTTGAAACGGCACATTGTTGCACCAGGTATCCAGCCACAATTGTTCAGAAAATTTGAGTTTGCAATCCTCTAAGCTCCAGCCTGCACCTTCGGCTAAATCCTGAATTTCTGCAGCATAATGCAACAATATATCAATCAGATCGTTTACGAACTCTGCGATACTACGGCGAATATCTAAAGTGCTGGCTCGCCCTTTTATGCTCAGCAAGTAGTGCTGAAACTCTTTCAGATCCCTCCATGTGCGACGATTAAATTCGCGCGAGAAAAATATGGATAGCTCATTTTTAGGCGGTTTTAATGTCGACTGCCAGGAAGGTGCGGCGCAGCTAAGCAAATAAGTTCTACCGCCACGCTGACTGTTTAGCTGCGAAATATTTTGTGGTTTAGAACCGCCAAAGTTTTGAAGCGCGGTATCCAGAAAACGGACGTCCGGCTTGTTATGGTATTTTTCACCTTTGTGTGACTCTCTTATATTTTTTGCTTCTTCACTAAATCGTGCTGACCCTATCTTGTTATTTAATTGATGGGCAAGAGAGGATGCAAAAATGGGACTAAGCAAGTGATATTCTTCATTAGCTATTGGAAAATATACCTGTTTAGCAAGGGTATGAGACGATAGAGTTTTATCTGCAAGCGCCTGTTTAAAACCATCAGCCCACTGGTCCAACTGGATTGGATCTTTGCTAAATACAGCCAGTGCGCTGGAATTCCCTTCTGTTAACGCCTGCGCGAGGCTTTGTCCTGAAAATTCCAATTGTAATAGCTTTGCCACGTCAAGTGCTGCCGCGTTTCCCACAGCATCAATAGTTGGGCGGGCAATGCCAGCCGTAGCGAGATAGTTTGAATCTTCTAAGTATTCCAAAGACAAAACGCTGCTACCTTTGGCATCACCATGCGTAAACTTGAGCGCATGTGTAACAAGGCTTATTTGTTTAGCCCGCTTTGCAGCATCATCCAGCCAGCTTTGGATGTGATACTGCTGATTAATTCGCTGTATCTGTGACGCGAATTCAGTGGTGATTTGCGATTTCTCTGCTTCGTCAACCACTCCTTTTAGTGCTTTTTCCAGCTCCTTTTCAACGGGCTCTAGTTTCTGAAGCCTGCGTTGATTAATATATTCAGCCATTATTGCTGATAAACCTTCAGCGTGCATAATTCCTCCGGGAACCTAGAACTCTCTTGCCCAAACCGATTCAATTTATATCCCTGTCCATGCATTTGTCTTGGACTAATATTCTCAATCAGCTTTGCTACATCGAACCAATCAGAATAGTTTGAAATTCTGTTCAACACGACATTGTCTGTCTGTCAATGCGCATACTAATTCTATTAACTTCTGCGCTAGATCAAACGTCCCCAATCGTCATGTCTGTGATGTTGGTTCAACGGTGGTTGAAGGTGATTGATCAGATTGCTTTCCCACAGATCTCGATCCTGTTGGGAAAATACTGACTTTGCATGGATGTGTGTCGCACCCGCCAGTGCAGCTTCATTCATGCGATCATGATTCGGCATTCTCATTGAAAAATTATTTGTTTGCCCAATATAAATGGCACGCCAATTTCCGTTGTGAAGCTGGTATGTAAAGATGTAAAGCCCCGCCATCGCTTTCCAGACTTCATTATTTTCAATTACATCAAATTCCAAGTGCTGCCCGTTTCCAAGTGGCCAGTTACATTTCATAGTTCGCTCCCCTTATTTTAGGTTCCGATAAAGACTGAGGACCTGTTGCCTTTGGGTTGACGCTTTCGGCTAGCGACAACACAATCGAAAGTCCAATAAACTCATTAAAAAGCAAGGTGTTAGCTGATAAATGAGGTTTGGCAAGAACTTTATGCGTCCAAGCTAGATTTTCTGCTGTTGCGCCAAGAATTTTCATGTGTTCACCTAATATCAACATTACGAGGCGACTATATTCTGATCGAAATAAAAAATCAACACCTAAGTTTACTTTTTATATGAGCAAGATGGACGTCGCCATAGACTTCATCTAGAATCGCGCCACTACCGTACTTGGTAGCTCAGAAATAAGTTTACTTGTTGTCCACTACCGTGCAGGTAGCAACCCGCTCAGTCAAGTGCGCTATACACACCCAAAACAGGATGGTAATGCCACATTTCGGCATTCTGCTTTACTCTTAGCCGGATTTCACCAAACTGCTTGCTCACTTCTTCAAGCGTTAATGCCATTTTTTCTGCATGCTGTTGGTAGACCGTCAATGCATCCAGCGCAAACCATGCATGATTTCCATGTGCAGGAACCCAGCTTTCCGTTGTGAAATTTTCCGCCTCAATGTATTCCGGTGGCCAAATCGCGTCATTTATCCGTTTAAACAACGGCTCTTCGTCTTCTTCAGTTAACATCAGGCAGTAAGGTTCATCAGGTGAAGACTTACGGAAAGGTGTGCGCTTCTGTAGTTCTGCACACCAGCTGGCATCGTGTTGCCACCATCGTGCGGCATAATCCGTTGGCCAATCGGGTTTGTCTGAATCGGCGCTAGCTGGTTGAGGCAATAAACTTTGTAATAACGCCAAATGTTCGAATACCACAAGGTCGCTATATATTTTTGACGGCACTAATTTGGGCTGTGTAATGCGAGGCACTGCGCTGATGTGCTGAAAATATTCTGCTGGCAAAATATCATTGAGATCATGGCTTTCCAGTCTTAAGTCATCCCGCTCAAAACCAGGGCGGCAGTAAGCCGGTATAAGTTTTCCGGATCTATCTGTTACCGCTTTTAATGCTTTAAAGTTTTGCGAGAGGATAAGCAGATTATCGCTACATGCCGGTAGCTGTCTGTGCCTCTGAATTCTACCTGCCAGTTGAATCAATGAGCGCATTGAACTGGGCTCGGCGATCGCCCAATCATAGTCGTGGTCTCTGCCTACTTCAGCCACAGAGGTAGCCAGCACGACAAACACGTGATTGCTTTCCGGGTAGTCAACTAAAGCTTGTTTGATTTCGGCTTGCTGCCATAACGCCGAATCATTGTACCGGGTCAATGCTGAATCAAGCTTCTGCTCTATTGCAGAACGCAGGGCTAATGGATACTGGCTATGGTAAACACAATAATGGAGGCGATAGTCTTCGGGTACTGCCATCTGTAATAGCTGTTTGGCGACCGCCACCATAGGGTCAATGTTGGCCATACGTACCAAGCCAATTGATACTTTTTGGCCCTTGGGAGACTGTTGGTTATGCTGACTGTGGAGCTGACAAATGCTCTGCTGAATAATTTCACCCAGTTGTCTGATTATCACGTCTGGGTTTTTGCTAGTAACATTGATATCAAGCAAGCTGGCTTTGCGCAGTACAGGCTGCAGCGCCAACGCATTAACTCTCCTTTCAACAAAGGTCAAATGATGCTGCATAAGCTGACTTCTATCTGAGCACTCTGCTTTTGTGGCGGTAAACTCATCAAACCAGGCACAGATAACAGGCAACCGTGTTCTGCCATCAGAATTTACTGCGTTAAATTGCTCTCTGCCTGATTTGTAGGCTTCAAAAAGCGCACATACTAAAACTGGGGGCAGCGTAGCCGACGAGAAAAGTACTCTTGCACCCAACATTCCCGCCCAATTTACTAATCTGCAAAGAGCCGGAAGATCAGATGTGTCGAAGTCATCAGGCTCATCGAGCACCAAATCTGCCGTCAGTAACCGCAATACAGGTGCTATTTGTTTGCCGCCGCGCACGCCTTCAGTTGCAGGCATCAAATGATCAATAGTGCTGACTAAGACTGGTGCGCTCACAAGTTGGTTTAATTTCGGGCTGCTATTCAGCCAGTCCTTTAGCCTGCCGTCATACAGGCTACCCTCATAACTTACATAGAGATGCTCGGCGATCGGATCGGCCAGCGACTCGCTGCCGCTGCGACCATTACTAATGGCCTGTTCAGCCAGTTGCGATTGCTTGCTGATGCCGTGTAATTGTTGTACTGCAGCTGAACCTATCAACACCGCTAAGTCATCATCGGTGAGGTGTAGGCGTTCCTTTAATGCATCACCGGTTTGTAATGTCAGCGTTCTCAGCCCCAATGCCACACTAAAACGGCAGCCCAACTTCTCGTCAGCCAGACCATACATAATGCGGGCATTGGCAAAGGTTTTGCCCATGCCAGTACTGGCCATATTTATACCGAAAAAGCCCTGAGCATTGCTGGTCTCTCGAACCGAGCAGGCTAAATCATAAGCTTTATCCTGCCAGCGAAATTTATCCAACTTAGCTCTTTGTTTAAATCCTTTATGTCGGGTGATAGCAGGTAGGGTATTTTTTAAATTTGGCAAACTCTTTGCGAGTAGATAGGCATTGTGACTAACACCAATATTGTGCTCGTCTAATTTTTGCTTGAGGGCATGTGTATTGCGATCAGAGTTGGCAAATGAGGCATAATTTGCATCTTGCCATTTTGCCTTAGGTTCTTGAGCTGAGTAATAATGATCAGCAAGCATCAATGTTAGTCGCGCTGTATGGCTGGTAAATCGCTGCGCAAGCCAATCACTTTCAAACAGTCTGTTGCAGTTCATTGCTCTTTGAGCCAATTCACCGGCTTTTTGCCTCCAGGTTGCGCTGAGCAATGGCGTGCCGTTGACAAAAAACCAGTTGTGATCACGTTGCTGTTGTTCCCAACTATTTGCGCTATTTGCCGAGTTCCAAACCACATCAAAGTTACTGGATAGCCACGTGTCAATGTCTTGAAGAACCGGTTTTGTGTCAGATTTATGATCCGGGAACACGGGTAATCTGTGATGTGAGACTATTAACCATCCCACCAATCTGGCAACGGGAGCTAAACCTTCAAACGGTAGTAGAGATTTCTCCGAAGGAACATCTTTGTGTAAGTTCGCTATGACTGTTTTCTCAGTTTCCGCAGAAATATTTTTTAATTCTGTGATCCATTCCAAGTCTGTTTTTGCTGCAGCAAAAGCCTGAAACAAGCGAAGCGATACCCATTCATGTCTATAGGGTTCAAAGCTGGGCGTTTTCACTTTGGGATTAATTTTGTTCTGAAACAGTAAGTTCGCTTTACCAAAATCATGAAATAGGCCCGCTATACCTGCCAGCAATGCGATGACCTCAGTGTTATGCCAGCTATTTTCATCTTCGCTGCGCAGTATATTGCGTTCGGTCATATTGGTGGGTGTCGCCCCATCAACGTTAAACTTGCGCTGATTACCAACTACCCATAACAGTTCGGTATGGTTTTTACTGCGTATCCAATGGCAGGCGACTGCAGTATTGCGTCGAGCTGTCTTTTTTAACAGCTTACGCAACACGTCAAGCCCTTGCAGGGTTATCGGAGTTTGCCAGGTCCTATCACCACGACGCTCTGCAAACTGGTCAATAATACGCCGTGTTTCGTTCAGCGCATTTTTTGAGCATTGTGATACCAGCATGATGTTCATAGTTCGACACCATGCACTGCAGCTATGTCCTTCAAGCTGTCGATTATGTAATCCAAAGCTTCGGCTAGTTGAAAATTGGTGATACAGCTTTGCCGAAATTGCTGTTCGTCGTCACCGTTCATGGCGCTGATAAAGGCTTGTGGCAGAACCAGCGCATCCTTGATCAAGTCGGCAGCATCGAATACCAAACCGCCTCTGCGGGTTTTGCCATGCAACACAGAAAAGCCATGAGGCAGGCCCAGCACCCAAGTTGCGGTAGCTCCCAAGCCGTAGGCCAAATAATTGCCGTGATCTAAAAAGCGATTTGCAGGGTCTATACCGGTGCCACCTTTGGCTCGGGTAAAGTTGTCATCATGAGCGAGGGTGCTACATGCAATTTTATAAAGTAATTTGGTCAGACGTGCTTCGGCCAGCATAAGTGACTGAGTGTCATCAGCAGCATTTACATCTTGCGTGAAACGAGACAGTGCTGAGTCCAATTGGCTTTCGCTGACCACAAACCCATTCTCGATAAAATATCTGTTTTTGAGCCAGTGCTTTAACGTGAAATCAATCCTAAACTGTTGAATCGTTTTGGCTGCCTGCAGCCGCTTGTTGTCGACAGGCCAAAAATTTAACCACTGCTGCAAATACTCACATGGTCGATATTCGCTCTGCGGATTAAACCAGGCTACTTCGACTTCAACATCATTGGCACTAAACAGCGGTGTACCGCCGCCACCGCAAAAGCCTACTAAGACTCCGGCCCGTGCCAATTCCCGCATTGCTGCCTGAGTGATAGAGGTGCCGGTTCCCAGCAATACTGAGGTGGTGTTTGCGATTGGTATATTCCAGTACAACGAATGCTTGCCTTCATCAGTGACGTATTCTACCCGGCCGCCTTTAACCAACACTCTACAATGCTGCAGGTAATACATGTTCGCTCGCTTGGAATGCAGAATGCTTTTCAAATCTGATGGTGAAAAATCGTCCACTGGCATTTATCCCTGCTATCAGGCGGTTGAATAATGAACTTAATTGTCAATTAGTCCGACGTACTCTTTTGGTTGGGGAGGGCAAATGATTCCCAGAATTCACTACCTTTCCCCCAGTCTGATCTTCAAGCGCAACCCGCGCATCCTTCGCAATCTTCCCGCCGCTCTTCGCGGCCACTTTATTCTCATCCATACCGGTCGCGTTATTAGTTTCAGCAATTTTACGCGTGGACAACTCGGCCAGTGCCGTAAAAATTAACTCCGCCTCGCTCATGTGATCACGCAGATTCTGGCTCTTGAGTCCTTTTAATTCCTTGTGCTCTTTTACGCTGACTTCTGCCCATTCCTGATGAATGATGTTGGTCAGAATGGCAAACTCTGATCCTTTCTTGATGTCGTGGTTTGACCAATAGTCGGTGAGCTTGTTGCGGGTCTCCTGACCCATCATGCGTTGCTGAATCCATTTCTCGCTGCGGCCGTGTTTTTGCCATGTTTCCCGGGCACGATTCAAGGACAAGGCAGGGTCTGCCAGCTCCTGTATGCGCTCGTAACCCACTTTGGCTAACCAGAGTTTGATGGGTTCTGCCTTGGGGCTGGGGATCGACTGTACCAGCCTTAACAGGGTTTCGGCGGTGGCGACATCGGTCAGGTAGCTCTTTCCGTCTGCCGCTGGCAATTTCAGTCGGTGACAATCTGTCACCGACTGACTGCCCTCCTTGGCTAGTCGCTCTCTCAGCTTGTTCCAGTACTTACGCGCGGTCTGATAATCCGCCTGTTGCGTCAACACCTGCACAATATCAACAACCGAGAACCACCAAATTTCAGCGTCCTCGTCATAAATGCGGCGAATCTTGTAATCCTCGAATAGAGTCATGTCGGCTTTCATGGTTATCACTCCCTGATGGTTAACATAGTTGACGCGTGAGACAAAACATGTCCTGTATATAAATACAGTTATATCAGGGTTTTTGAAGTGCGTTAAGTCCGTCTTGCAGCCGGGCAATCAAACTACGGCGTAAGCTGAGCGGGCTTTCTACAATAACCTCTGGCACGTATCTCATCAGATCGCGCACCAACTCGCGTTCATCGTTGTACTGAAAACAAAGCACATAGTCATCGCCATCCCACCGGCCGACTTGTTTCGGATGCCACTGTTGCATGGAAATTTCACGTGCAATTCCTTTTTGAAATCGGAGAGTTGCCGTGTGTATGCCCTTCCCGGCGAATATTCCGTAACTGCCAGAAAAGTGCTCCTCTCTTTCTTGTCGGGAAACGATATGTGCGGGTAGGGCGTGGTCGCCGGGGATGATCCGATCTATGCGGGCGAGACTGAAACTGCGGATAGCTTGTTGCTTATGGCACCATGCGTCCAGATACCAGTTGTCGCGGTAGTAAAGCAGGCTCTGTGGGCTAACGGTGCGGGTGTTGGTGTTGTTATTGAAGTTTGTATAGACAATAGAAATTTGTTGAGACTTGAGAAGCGCATCCCCTACTTGCAGAAAAATTTCATTCGGAATGCTTCGGTGTCCAAGCGGAAGTACCTTGATGCGATCCATCAAAGACTTAGGGCTGATTTTCCGTGTTTTCAGTAGTTTGTGAACTTCATGCTCGATCGCTTTAAGTTCTTCATTTAGAAGACCGTTGCCAAACTTCTCCAGGACATGCAGAAGCAAGGCCATTGATTGCAGCTCTTCTGCAGTCAACCAAAGTCCTGGTAGCTGGAAGAGTTGATTCGGTGCGTTTACGTAGGCCCACCCTTTACCTTGCACGTAATCTACGGGTGCAGAAAAGTAATCACGTAAAGAATCGATCAGGCGCCTCACGGTCTTAGGCGTACACTCGAGCTTTTCTGCAAGTGTGCTTATCTGGATGGGGTGGCGGTGCGTTGTGAACAGTTGATGTAACTGTTGCAGCCGGTCAAGTTTATCCATAGATCTTCCGTGACGCGTTAAGTTGTCTCACCCACAGTAGCCAACGGGTGACACCTCGTCACCCGTTGACGCTCTATTACCGAATCCCCTTAATTCAACACCGCCTCATACACCACGCGCTGTGCCGTTGTGTTATCAAACGGTGCGCCGCGTGGGCCGCCACGCTTTTGCTCCATGTAAATCATAAAAAACTCGTTTTCGGGGTCCACCAGGAACAGCGTACCGCCGATGCCGCGCCAGCCAAAGTTGTGTGCGCCGTCGGGGTTGCTGGCATCCACAGGTTGCAGGTGGAAACCCATGCTCCAGTCGCCACGGTTGCCATAAAAGAAAAATTCGCGCGATACATCCGGCGTAATACGTTTTTCCTGCATCAGGGCCAGAGTTTCCGGTTCCAGAATACGGGCGCCGCGGTACTCGCCACCCTGTAGCAGCATCTGTGCAAAACGCACATAGTCTTCAGTGGTGGAATTCAGCCCGCCGCCGCCGGATTGTTGTGGACGCACGATGGTGTTGTCGGCCATCTCGCCGTGGATCGGCTCAGCAATGCGTGATGCTTTGGAGGCCGGTACGTAGAACGTGGTTTCATCCATGCCCAGCGGCTCAAAAATGCGTTCGTTCAGAATGGTTTCCAAGGTTTGCCCGGCGGCCACTTCCAGCACAGCGCCAAGTACGTCGGTTGAGTGTCCATAGTGCCAGGCGGTGCCGGGTTCAAAAAACAGTGGGAGCTTGCCGATGCGCTGTGCCACCTCCAGGTTGGTCAGGCTGCCATCGCCTGGAATCTGCGCAGCATAGGCTTTGCCGAGGTCTGTATCCGGCGAAAAAATCGCCTGGATTAAACCAGACTTGTGGGTCAGCAGGTGCTCCACGGTCATGACGTTTTGTGCCGGGCTCAGTGCGCCGGTTTCGCTGTTGATCACCTGCATATTGCTGAATTCGGGAATGTACTTGCTGACCGGGTCAGACACCGACAGCAGTCCATCTTCGACCATGTCCATTGCTGCCACACTGACAATGGGTTTGGTCATCGAGTAAATGCGGAAGATGGTTTCCTGATCAACCGGGGTGGCATCGCCGGGGCCTTGGGTGCCGGCGGTTTCCAGCATGGCGATGCCATCTTTATTGCCAGCGAGCAGCAGTGCGCCGGCAATGTGGCCACCGTCTACCGCCGCCTGCATTTGTGCTTTGATGCTGGCGATTTCGGCGCTGGTGATGCCGAGCGCAGCAGAATCAATCATTTTGATGGAATTATCGCCTTGCGCGGACACCAGTGCTGAGCCAAGCAGCAGACCTGAGCCGACTAAAACGGCTGTCGCCAGCGCGGTGCGCCGCATAAACGTGTGAATACCTGTGGTGCGCATGAAGAGTTCCCCTTTGAGTGAGCTGCTTGTGAGTGACCAGCGTGTGTACCGCGCTTCAAGTGCGGTTTATGTGTTGTGTGCTTCGATCATAATCCAGCGTCTGTGTCGACACAATGCGGCGCAGGTTCTGGCCGTGCTAGTATTCCGGCATCACAAAAAAGACACGCCAAGGGCCTGCTCCATGAAACTGATCATAAAACTGATTGCCGGTATTACGCTGGGCATTTTGCTGGGTTTGTTTGCCCCTGACTGGATCACACGTATCCTGATTACCGTCAAGGCGCTGTTTGCGGAATTGCTGTTTTTTACCATCCCCTTGTTGATCCTGTTTTTTATCACCAGTGGCATTGCGGCCTTGCCGCAGAAGTCCGGGCAATTGCTGGGCCGTTCGCTGGGGCTGGCGTATGTGTCAACCTTGTTGGCGGGTTCGCTGGCGTTTCTGGTTGCAGCATTGATTGTGCCGGCACTGACCAGTCCAACTGAAGCCTTGGATGCCGGGCAGGCCGCGGTGCTGTTGCCGTATGTGTCGGTCACGGTGCCGCCGGTATTTAACGTGATGACGGCGCTGATGATGGCCTTCATTTTCGGATTGGGCATTGCTGCGACGGGGGCGCAGGCTTTACAGACAATTTCCGATCAGGGGCGCGATATCATTCAGAGCCTGTTGATCAAAGCGATTATCCCGATGTTGCCGGTTTACATTGCCGGCGTATTTGCCGAGATGGCCGCGGCAGGCACGGTGTTTGTCACCTTGCGCAGTTTTGCGATTGTGCTGGCCATGGCCCTGGTGCTGCACTGGGTGTGGATTACCTTGCTGTTTGTGCTGGCGGGTATGCGCACCGGGCATTCACCCCTGACGCTGATGCGCAATATGCTGCCGGCGTATTTTACGGCTCTGGGGACGATGTCCAGCGCCGCGACCATCCCAGTGTCACTGCAGTGCAGCAAAAATAACGGTGTCAGCGAAGATGTTGCCAATTTCACTGTGCCGCTGTTTGCCACCGTGCACTTGTCCGGCTCGACCATCACCATTGTCAGTTGCGCGGTGGCGGTGATCAGTATGCAATCTAATCTGGATATCCCGCCGATTTCCCTGATGTTGCCTTTTATCCTGACCTTGGGCGTGGTGATGTTGGCCGCGCCCGGTGTGCCGGGTGGTGCGGTGATGTCAGCGGTGGGGCTATTGGGCAGCATGCTCGGATTTGGTGAAAGTGCGTTGGCACTGATGATTGCCTTGTATCTGGCCCAGGACAGTTTTGGTACTGCGTGTAACGTCACCTGTGACGGGGCGTTGGCGCTGCTTTTGGATGAGCAGATCAAACAGTCTTAGTGCCTCGGATGCGGCTGTCATGTCCCTCAGTTATACTTGCGCCGCCCACAAGGCACTGCGTTTGCCATGGGTGTGCTGGATCGTCTCACCCGCCACTAGCATCAATAAGAAAAGGTATCAGCGCACCATGTTCGAATCGATTCAGCTGCAGACCATGGACGTGTTGTCTACCATCATCGCGCATTTGCCAAACGTCATCGGCAGTCTGCTTTTGCTGATTGCCGGTTGGCTGCTGGCGCGATTTCTGCGCATGGTGATCACGCGGTTGATTCGCACGCTTAATGGATTACTGGACAAGCAACTACATGGTTCCAATTTAAGTTTTGTCCGAATTTCCAGCGCGACCCAAACGCTGCTCGGGTTTGTGGTGTTCTGGTCAACCATGCTGGTGTTTGTCACCATTGCGGTGGGGTTGGTCGGGTTTTCGGCTGCCGCCGCGTGGCTTGATCGACTGGTTGTTTTTATGCCGTCGCTGGTCACTGGCGGCCTGATCATTGTGATCAGTTACATCCTTGGCACCATTGCGCGGCATCTGGTGCAGCATGCTGCCGTCGCCACCGACATCGCCCGCGCCGGCTTGTTTGGTCAGAGTGCACAAGTCTCCTTTCTTATCATTGGTGTGGTGATCGGCTTAGGGCAGATTGGCGTTGATGTCAGTTTTCTGGTCATCTTGCTTGCCATTGGTTTTGCCGCCGTGCTGGCGGGATTTGCCTTGGCGTTTGGGCTGGGTGCCAGACAGATGGTGCAAAATCTGATTGCGGTACGTCACCTCAAGCAGTTGGTCCGGCAAGGTCAGGTTGTCGAAATCGGCTCAGATCGCGGGCGAATACTGGAGTTCAGCAGCACGGGCCTGGTGCTTGAAACGACGGAAGGCCGCAAGTTGATACCGGCAAGCCTGTGTTTGGAGCATCCTTTCAGCGTGATCACCCGAGAGCTGAAAGATGAGCAACTTTAATTCCCTGAGTCTGAGTTTTCTGGCCAGTAAACCACAGGCCGCGGCCAGTGTGCTGCAAACGCTGAAAACGGCGCAGGCAGCGGTGTATCTGGAAGATATTCCAGTGCGTACTCTGGCGCCTGTGTTGCAAAACATGGAGACTTGGCCGGCGGCGCGTATTCTTGACCTGATGCCTTTAGAAAAAAACGTCGCCATTTTTGCCCAGCTGTCTTATCAGCACGTGGCTGCTTTGTTGCGACTGCAAACCAGCGATCGCCGGGCGCAGTTGCTGCAGGCGCTGCCGGCAAAACTCTCGCGCCCTTTGGCAATGTCTCTGGCGTATCAGGACAACACCGTAGGCGCGTGGATGGATATGTCGACGCCACATTTTTTTGAAGAGCTCAGCGCCTGGGAATGTCTGGCCTTGCTGAAAAAAATTGCACACCCGTTTGGATGCAGCCTGCCGGTCATCAACAAAAAACATCATGTTGTGGGTGTGGTGACCCTAGATGTGTTGCTGCTAAGTCCCAACGAAAGAGAGTTGGGTAAGCTGATGGACTCAGGTGTCGCGGCGTTGCCGGCGGAGATGAGCATCAAAGTCGCAAAAAATTCACCCGACTGGGATAAACATACGGTACTGCCGGTGCGCAATGGCCATGGCACCTATCTCGGAACCCTGAGTCGTTCTACCCTGCGAGCGGCCTTGCCCGTGCGTTTGTCCTCGCCCACGGACAGCGCGGGTGATTCGGTGCTGGCGCACTTGAGCACGGCCATGATCACCAGTGCGGCCGGATTGATGTCCTTGTCGACTGGTTATTTGCCTGAGTCACCCCCTGAGCCGCCCCTGCCTGATGCGCAGGCTGTTAATGGGGAGTCGCCGCTATGACACAAGACCTGACCGTGGATACAAAACTGGTTGACGAGGCACTGACGCGGCGCTTTTTGCTGGACTACCCGCAGGATGCCGCCCTTAAAATTGAAGCCATGCCAGCAGACGATGCAGCGCTGATTCTGGGTCAGCAGCCGGTGTTTGTTTTGCTACCGATGTGGAAGTACCTGTTGCCGCGCAGCGCCGCTGACATTATTCAACGTCTGCCCGATGCCCACCTCATTGAGTTACTGACAGAGCTGCCACCACAGGACAGCGTGCGCATGTTGGGGCAATGGGACAAAGATGCGCTGGATGCGCTGCTGCACACCTTGCCAACGCCGGTGCGCAGCGAGTTGCTGACCTTGATGAGCTACCCGGAAAACAGTGCCGGTCGTTTGATGGAAACACATACCTGGGCCTTCCGCGGCAGTCAGAGTGTGGCGGATACCCTCAAAGTATTGCGCAGAACCAAATCNNTGTCAGAAATTTCCCAGCCGGTGACCGCGGTTGTGCCCGGCACTGCCGGTAAAGATGAAATTTCAGACCTGTTTGAGCGATTGCAATTGTTGGATCTGCCGGTGGTAGACATCGATCAACGCTTGCTGGGTGTGATCAATCACGCCAATCTGGTGCAAGTGTCGCAGGAAGACATGTCATCAGACGTGCTGGCGATGGTGGGTGCAAGCCGGGAGGAGCGTGCGTTGTCCGGCGCGTGGTTTTCGGTCAAAAAACGTATGCCGTGGTTGCAGATCAACCTGATTACCGCATTTCTGGCGGCATCCGTTGTGGGGCTGTTTGAAAGTACCATTGCCAGTTTCACCGCCTTGGCGGTATTGCTGCCGGTGGTCGCGGGCCAATCCGGTAATGCCGGCGCACAGGCGCTGGCAGTGACCATGCGCGGGCTGGCTCTGCGTGAGATCACCGTCAGACATTGGTTTCAGGTGATGTTCAAAGAAGTGCGCGTTGGGTTTATGAATGGCATTGCGATTGCGTTGACGTGTGGCATCGGCGTGTTTTTGTGGAGTCAGTCGCTGGGGCTGGTGCTGATCATTTGCTCGGCCATGATTCTGGCGATGATTGCGGCCGGGTTTGCCGGGGCCATTGTGCCGATTGTGTTGGTCAGGTTTGGTCAGGATCCGGCGCAGGCTTCATCTATTATCCTGACGACGGTGACCGACATCGTCGGCTTTTTTGCCTTCCTTGGCATCGCAACGTTGCTGTCAGGAATGTTGTAGATCAGAAGCTGTAGGTCGGGGCATAAGGCACGCCATCCGCTTCTGCGCGTCTTGCACCGGCCAGAATACCGGGCATGGCGTAATTGCCCTCGTGGCAGGCATATTCAAACAGCGGTTCGTCGGTTTTGTTCATCGGCATGATGCCGCTCCACGGTGGTCAATCATGATGGAGGTGAGAATTTCGCCATCAACCAGTTGCCTTGTAAATCTGGTACGCCCCACTGGGTGTGCGGGGCGGTTGGTATGACGTTTGTGCACCGATCAGCCCTGAGGCGGCCCCGGCAGCGGCCAGTAACAGGGATCGAACAACATGACGTGTCTGCATTCGCGTGCTCCAGTAGTTATTTTTAATTGGCTGGAAGAAACCCGTGTGAT